>UQWU01000004.1 GCA_900544885.1 uncultured Phascolarctobacterium sp.
TATTTTGTCTGCAAATTCTCCTATTGAGTAATATTTCATATTATCACCTCAATAGTATTACAATCTTTAAATAATTTATAGATTTTTATACGAAATTATATATTATTCATAATAGCTTTAAACCTTCAAAGAGTACTTCTATTTTCAGCTGCACAATTTATTGCTCTTCAAACTGTGCCATGTATAAACGATAATATTCACCCTGCAATGCCATCAGCTCATCATGAGAGCCCTGCTCGGAAATACCATTAGACGAAAGCACGATAATGCGGTCTACATTGCGGATAGTTGCCAGACGATGCGCAACAACCAATGTAGTACGATTTTTAGACAGTTTATTCAAGGACTCCTGAATATTCTTTTCTGTTTCATTATCCAACGAAGAAGTAGCTTCATCTAAAATCAAAATCGGCGGATTTTTTAAGAATACACGAGCAATAGCAATACGCTGCTTCTGACCGCCACTTAATTTTACACCACGCTCACCCAAAGCAGTATCATATTTCTGCGGTAGTTGCTCAATAAACTTATCAGCTTCCGCCAAACAAGCAGCTTCGTAAATCTCCTCGTCCTTAGCACCAGGACGACCGAAATCAATATTATTACGCACAGAATCAGAAAACAAGAAAATATCCTGCTGTACAATACCAATATTACGACGCAGAGAAGATAATGTCATCTTAGTAATATCTTCACCGTCAATAGTGATTTTCCCCTGCTGCAGATCATAAAAACGTGGTAATAAGCTACATAAAGTGCTCTTACCTACACCAGTACTACCAACAAAAGCCACGCTTTCACCGGCTTTGATTTCTAAAGAGAAATTGTTCACAACAGGTTTTTTCCCGCCATAAGCAAAAGTAACATTATCAAAAACGATATTACCCTTTAAAACGCCCGCATCATGAGCATCAGCCTTATCCTTTACATCCGCCTCCTGATGCATCAGCTCCTCAAAACGTTGGTAGCTGGCAATACCCTTTTGATAAGTTTCCGCCAAAGCATTCAAGCGCAGAATCGGACGGACAAAAATAGACACATACAACAGAAAGGCCACTAAATCACTCATACGCATTTTTCCCAGCGTAATCAAAACGCCTCCGGCTACGATAATCGTCAGATTCGTAATATTGGAAAAGAATACCATACTGGTGTTGGAATGACCTAAAAGAGAAAAGGATTTTTTGCGTGCCGCCAACAGCTTAGCCGCTACCATATCCATTTTACTTGTTTCCAAAGCCTCATTATTAAAGGACTGCACTAAACGTACAGCATTCAAGCTTTCAGTAGTCTGAGCAGTAATATTGCCTACTTGTGAACGAGCTTCACGACCAGCCTTCTTCAACTTGCGATTCGTAGTCACAGAATCATAAGCCTTTGCTAAAAGCAGGATGTTAACAATAATCGCCAGCTGCCAGTTAATATAGAATAAAATACTGATAGTACCTATCATGAAAACAGTGCAGACTAATAAATAATTAGGGCCTAAAAAAATCAGCTCGCGAATCTCGCCCACATCACCGACGATACGTGCTACTAGCTGACCTATACGCTGATTATCAAAAAAGCGGAAGCTCATGGACTGCACATGATTAAATAATGCTTTACGCATATCCTGCTCAATACAGGCACCGATCATACGCCCACGAGTCATCACATGATAATTTAGCAAACAATTTAACAAATACAATACCAACAGCACGGACGCAGATTGCAAAAGCAAGCTCACATCACGCCGTGGCAAAATATCATTCATAATATAACGCAGATACATGGGAAAAAACAATTCTGCCAAAGAAGTAATCACTGCACCTAATAAAGTTAAGGTTAAAATCTTTTTATAAGGAATATAATAACGTAAGAATCTTTTTAACATCTGAACCTCGCAATTTTATAATTCATCTTTTTATTATAGCATATCTTTCAGCAAACAAAAAGTATGTTCAAATTGCACCTGATGATTTTTCAGCACACCACTTACACCAAAAACTCAAAAGCACCTGCTGCATAAGACAACAGGTGCGAAAATTATTTTTTTATGTCTTTAATTAAATTTTTTATCGTTTTAATAGCCCACAAAATAAAAATTATTAAACCTATACTTAAAATAAGCATATTTAATAACTGTGCTACAAGCGTCATATTCACATAATCACCCTACCGTAACATTTTTCGTCTTATTTAGAAAGCTGTGAATACGCAATGCCCCCCTGCTGTTTGTCTAAATCAGCTGCCCTAAAGCATTCAAAGTCCTCATACATAAAACTATAATCAATACAACGCAGATACAACTCCCGATCATCTACCTTGTCCGTCAAGGCTTCTCTCAATAACAGTTTAATATCTGTATCTTTAACCGAGCTATGCTCCATAGCCGTCAGATAATCCTTTTTGCTGATTTTACTCCAGTCAATCACCATGTTTAACTCTTTTTTCAACATATCATCTAACCAGATACGCGTACTGCGTCCGTTACCATCACGAAAAGGATGAGCAATATTCATTTCGACAAATTTATCGACGATTTCTTCAAAATCATCCTGGGGCATATTGCTGATGTTCTGCAACGCTACTTGCAAATATACGGCAGGAACAAAGCGGAAGCCACCACGAAAAATATTGACCTCACGAATTCTGCCGGCAAAAAGATAAATATCATTAAACAGATAGCCATGAATAAACAGCAAGGCTGCTAAGCTGCCAGGCTGACAACCATCCAATAATTTTTTATCAAAAATCTGTATTGCTTTAATTTTACTGATTTGCTCTTCTATTTTCGCTAATTGTGTAGCTGAGCCAATCCCCATTTTATTAATGTAAGTCATCTCTAATCCATCCCATGTTTATCCACAAGCTACTTTGCCCAGATAGCATTTAAAAACTATTGCTCTTTATCTAACAATCTTTTAAATGCAGAGCTTAGCTGTGTGTTTTTCTTCTTTTTATATATTATACGTTATTTTCTCTGAACTGCAAGACACTATATTGTAAAAAATATATTAAATCAGTATATTTTATAGCATATCTTACATTAGTGTATATTCTAAAAACACATATCGCGTATAATATCACGACTTATAAGAAAATCTTATTAAAATACGCAAAACAACAACTTCTTTCAGCTACTTGGATATACGCGACAAAACAACCTCAGCCAAAATATTACTGACTGAGGCGAAATATCTCTTTAACTTATTATTTATTATATAATTAAAAATAAATTTTAGCAATTATAAACTATGTTATAATAAAAAATTCACCAATATTTGTTTAAGTAAACCTCGCCGTCAATTTTTTCTACCTTTATCCTGACCATTACCACTGGGAACATAATATTTTTTACCAACTAATTCATCTGGAAGATATTGCTGCTCTACCCAACCTCCAGGATAGTTATGAGGATATTTATACTTCAGACCGTGACCAAGAGCCTTAGCTCCAGGATAATGGGCATCACGTAAATGCTTCGGTACTGTACCACAGTTTAAATGACGCACATCATTTCTAGCAGTGGCAATACCCATGTAGGAAGCATTACTTTTCGGTGCGTTAGCGATATAGCAAACAGCCTCGGCCAAAGGAATCTGTGCTTCCGGCAGCCCAACAAAATCAGCAGCCTGAGCTGCCGCATTGGCCACCACTAACGCCTGTGGATCTGCCAAGCCTACATCCTCAGCGGCACAAATAACGATACGACGGGCAATAAAACGTAAATCCTCGCCACCCTCCAACATTCTGGCTAGATAATGCAAGGCCGCATCAGCATCGCTACCACGCATACTTTTAATAAAAGCACTGACAATATCATAATGTTGGTCGCCTTTTTTATCATAACGCTGCATTGCTGTACCGATAACGCTCCGTAATACCTCTAAAGTAAGCACCCTGTCCCCGTTTTCAGGCAGCATAAACTCGGCCTGCTCCAAAATATTCAGGGCACTGCGGGCATCTCCTGCACAAAAATCAGCAATCACCTTCAACGCTTCCTCATTAGCCGTAAAACTACCACCAAAGCCGTACGTCTTATCGATAATGGCACGTTTTAAAATTTGCACAATATGCTGCGGCTGTAATTTCTCCAGACGTACCACCTTCATACGCGAAAGCAATGGTGAATTAATCTCAAAGAAAGGATTTTCCGTCGTCGCACCAATCAGGACGATGGTGCCATTTTCTACATAAGGTAAAAGCACATCCTGCTGACTTTTATTAAAGCGATGGATTTCGTCGATGAAAACAATGGTACGTCCTAAACCATTACGCTGCTGCTCCTGCGCACTCTGAATCAGACGCCGCAGATCGGATACACCGCTGGCAACAGCATTGATTGACACAAACCGCTCCCCTGTTACCTGGGCAATGACCTTGGCCAAGGTAGTCTTACCAGTTCCCGGTGGTCCATAAAACAGTACGGACTGCAACGCATCCTTTTCAATCATCCTCCGCAAGGGACTGCCTACGCCCACAGCCTTTTCCTGACCGATAAAATCATTCAAGGTATGGGGACGCATCCTGTCCGCCAAAGGCTTCATCAGCTTTTTTTCTTCCGCAAAAAGATTATCAAACAAACTATCCATATCTATCACTTCTCCGCTTAGGTATTTCTCTTCTCTATTATACCATCTTTCCGGCAAAGAAAAACAGCCTCGACGGTGCAGAATATACTCACCCGTCGAAGCTGTTTTTTTGCAGCATTGACTAAACGTCACGCTAATTATTTTGTCAGGAATTTACCGTACATATCATGGTCTTCAGCCATCATTTTATCAGCGTCAGCACCAACGATTGCAGTCGGATCGATACCTTGTTTCATGAAATATTCTTTGAATTCTTTAGAAGCACATACTTTTTTAGCAGCATTGCGCAGTACTTCCAATTTTTCTTTCGGAGTATCTTTCGGAGCAACTAAGGTAGCCCATGCACGAACAGCCATATCATGACCTAATTCTTTGAAGGTCGGAACATCAGGATAGAGTTCGGAACGGGAATCAGCCATAATACCCAAGATTTTCAGGTTGCCTGCATCTACTTGGCTTTTGAATACGGACGGATCTGCTAAGGTAGCATCAATGTGTTTACCAGCCAGAGCAGCAGCAATATCTGCGGATCCTTTCGGATACGGAACGTGTTTGAATTGTACGCCGAATTCTTGTTCAAAGCTCATTGCAGCGATATGCCAAATTGCACCTACACCAGAGTTACCCATTTGTACTTTACCCGGGTTAGCTTTAGCATAAGCAGCAAATTCTTCAACAGTGTTGTACGGAGCATCCTTCGGCACAATCAAAGCAGCCGGAGCAGCAATCGGTGCACAGATAGCAGCGTAATCTTTATAAGTGTTTTTGCATTTTCCTTGATGTGGGAACATAGCTAATTCAACAGTAACCATGCCCAGAGTATGGCCGTCAGGTTTAGCATTAGCCAGCTCTACCATGCCGGTGATACCGCCGCCATCAGGACGGTTAACAGGAACGAATTTACTGCCAGGCAATTCTTTTTCCATAAACTGAATCAAGCCACGAGCAGAAGTATCAGTACCACCACCAGGAGCTTTCGGGATAATTACGGAAATGTCACCATCTGCAGGATAAGCAGCTTTTTTGCTGTCGCTGCCACAGCCAGTCAGCATTGCAGCCATGCACAGCATAGCCATGAGCACTAATAAAATTTTTTTCATTGTGTTGCACAACTCCTTTTATATAAATTTTTATAGAATAACAGAATTCAAGCGTACACAAGCAATGTTCCGCCGCTTCCAAGTATAAGTAATAACGAGCTCCTCTCCATGGGTAATAATCGCCGGATAAGAAAACTCTGCATCCTCTGTTTCTAAATCAGTCACCTTCTGCCATGTTGCACCATCATCCGCCGACTTGAACAATGTAAGCGGTGAACGCTGCCCCCAGTTGGCAGCTACAGGATTACATACTAAAAACAACGTACCGTCAGTAGCACGGACCATATCCAGACCACTGTTATTATTCGGTAAAGCTAGAGCGTAAGCAGCGCACCAACTTCTGCCCTCATCCGTACTATCGCTACGGAAAATATGCCCCTCACTGCTTCTTAAAAGCATATGTACATGACCATCGGCACCCTGCCATAAGCTAGGCTGAATCACGCCACGACCGTAAAAAGACTGCTCACTGACCGCAATACTGCTAGCAGCAGTTCGCTCACCTGCCTTATACTCCAAACCAGAAATTACCACAGGTGATGATTTCTGCCATGTTACACCATCATCGTCGCTCATGTCCGCAAAAGCCTGCCACAAGCCACGCTCTGTCGAAGCACCGGCTACAATGCGACCGCCACGTAAATAAATAGGCTTATTCCGCACAGGACCACGACCACCGCTTATGTCATCAGCGACAAGCTCTTGTGCTGCACTCCAATGTAAGCCATTATCCTTAGAAACACAGGTAAATGTCTGCCAGTCAGCAATCCGCTGACCACGCTTATAGAAAAGACGCACCAAATCATTCTCATGCACGAATAGTACAGGATTCCAGTTGGCACAAGCATCGTCAATCAACTTCTGTGGTTCTTCCCAGACACCAGCATGACAACGGCTACCGAAAATTGCCGAATCTGCACGGCCTTCATAACTACCACCGAACCAACAGCAATATAAATCGCCATTAGGTAAGACAATAATCGTAGAAGCATGGCAAAAAGGCGTTATCTGTTTTTGCATGACAAAATTCTTTTCTAACTGCACCTATCTACTTACCTTTTCCTTGATTTATTCCATAAAATTTGTAAAATTCTAAGAACATCATTATTGTACCATATATCCGAAAAAGGGTAAACTATATTGACAAATTTTTGTCAAATTATCTTTAAAGGAATGTAAAGGCTTGTATGAAGTTTTCAAGAAGTGCAATTTCTTTTTACAATGAACCATCGTTTGATTTTTGAGTATTTAGAAGCATTCTACAATACGAAACGAATTCATAGTCACTGTGATTATATGTCTCCAAACGATTATGAAGAGCTGTATCATAGGCTTCAGCAGGGCGAATTGCAGATGGCAGGTTAAGATGAGAAAAACCTCATTTTAACTTGTACTAAATCTTGACATAGGACCAAATCTTGTCGAGTTCGCATTCAAATAGATTGTCCAGTGTTTTATTTCCCTCACAATCTCACTCTACCGCGGCATAAAAATAGAGTAGCAGCTATAACAAGCTACTACTCTATAAAGTCTAATTTTACGGTGTCACTACTAAAATAAGCTTTTCTTATATTTTTATTATTTCAAGTTAGTAAAGCGAGCGTCATCAGCAATGATGCTAAAGCCTTTAGTGCGCAAAGTAGGACAAGCAACTTCTGCTTGAACTTCTACTGCTTCTAATAAAGCATAAAGCTTAGCAGCATCAAAGTCTTCTTCTTTTGCCAGCATAGCAAATTTAGCAACTAAATAATGCTCCGGAGTAATGTGATAAGAGCACAGAAGATTTTTCAAGGACATCTTATTCATTAATTCCAATAAATCTAAGCTAGAAGCATCACGATCAAATTCGGCCATAACATAATAACCGACAATAGCAACATCCTTGCTAAAAATCAAATGAAAATTACGTTCATCTTTAAATTTAACATTTAAGCATACAGCCTCTTCTAAATCGAGAGTTTCATCAGGTGTAGCATTATAAGCAATACCCTTTGCATCCAAAAACGCTTTAAATCTTTCCAGTTTGTTATTCATAAAAACACCCTTTCCACGGCAAACAATCCTTGTACTTATTCTAAAAAATTCTGCCGCTTATAAATTTTAACATGCTTGATTAGCATGTAAGAGCCTATAATGGACAAACGTATATTATGCTGTTTATATAGTTTTCCTAAATAAAAATATCCAAATTATTATATTATTCTATGTGAAACAAGCATTTACTTGCCTTAACACGCACTTTTATTGCTAAGAGTACAAAGAAAAATATACATACCTTTTCCCTAAACAATTCTAATTACATTTTTAATTATACTTCTTCTGTTAACTATTGTCTAGCATAGTTTGTAAAATTAAACTTATTGCGTGTTAGAAAAAGACATTATGTATAAAAAGTAACGCACTGAACATATCTTGACGTAACTTACAGCTACGCTACTCTTCCTCCCCTTACTATTATAGAAGAGTAACTGATTTTCCGCTACCCTAAAAGGAGTTACTACCGCTTTCTTGCTTGCACTTTTGCCGCAATGACTATTCTTTTTAGGAAACGTAGAAGTAGTGGCGAAGAGCCAAGGATATGTGATAGAAGCAACGACTTGGAGAGATTTCTTCCACTATTTAATTTCACAAGTGTTCTTAAATGGTGTATAATATAATAATACGAATAATTTGTGCGAGGTATTTTTATATGAGTGATGCTACAGAGCAAAGATTGGAGAACAATACCAGTGCCGAAAAGATTTTGGAAGCGGCTACTACCTTGTTTTCTTTAGAAAATTTCAGTACTGTTTCCATTAAACAGATTGCAGCCGAAAGCGGTGTAAACAGTGCATTGATTTCTTACTATTTCGGTGGCAAGAAGAATTTGTATCAAGAGGTTTTGTATACGCAAGCGGATAAATTTCTGAAGTTGCAGGACGGTATTCGTCAGCTTGAAGTATCGCCGCTGGCTAAATTGACCCGTTATGTTGATTCCATTGCTGAAATGCAGTTTAAGCAACCATATACGATTCATCTCATTTATCGTGAGCTTTTGGCGCCTCAGCCGATGTTCGAGAACTATGTGAAGAATAAGCTGTACCGTATCCACCAATTCATGGCCGAACTCGTAAATGAAGCAATTGAGCTTGGTGAAATCACTACTACTATGAAACCTACCCATGTTGCTTTTACCTTAGAAGGTATGATTATGTTCTTCTTTCTTACCCAAAGCCAAATCCGTGAGCTAGGTAATTTTAACCAAGGTGCTGAAACAAGCTATCTGCAAGAGGCTATTAATTCGTACCTAGAAGCTTTGACAAAAAAATAATATTTATATTGTAATAACTATACATGACTACTATTTATCACGACAATCAACTTGTCAAAGATGGATAGTAGTCTTTTTTATGCCGATAAAAGTCACAACTATATCACTTGACCACCTATCAGAGAACACATATAATTTAATTAAACAATTAAATAAAGTTTAATTAAGAAAAATATTCTGTAAAGTGGTGAGTTTTATGAAAGAATTTTTACAAAATCCCGAAGCTAAAAAGAAAATAGCTATTGGTTTGGCAGCTGTTTTAGTTTTAGGTGCGGGTTATTCACTGTACCGTAACGTGACGAACCGTCCTGTAACCGAAAAAATCGTTCCTCTAGTTCGCACGATTACTGTCGGTGAAACTCTCACGGACAGTGCTAATACTTATCCTGGTGAAGTACGCGGACGTTATGAAAGCCAATTAGCGTTCCAAGTAGCCGGTAAAATTATTTCTCGCCAAGTTAATGTAGGCGACCGTGTATTAGCAGGTCAAGTACTGATGAGTCTCGACCCCAAAGACGTTAACCAAAACGTAGAAGCAGCAGATGCTCAATTAAGCAGTGCTATTGCCAATCAAAAACTAGCAGCCGATAACGCGGCCCGCTACAATGCTCTGTATGCTCAAGGTGCTGTCAGCGAAGCAACTCGCGACCAGTACAACACTCAATTAGATGCGGCTAATGCTAGTCTACGTCAGGCGCAGGCTCAAGTCAACAGCAGTAATAACCAATTAAGCTATACCCAGCTCGTTAGCGATGCTGATGGCGTTGTTGCTGCGATTAATGGCGAAGTTGGTCAAGTAGCCGGTGCAGGTAATCCGATGGTTACTGTTGTCCGTAGCGGCGAACGCGAAGTGCAGATTAATGTACCGGAAAATGCTCAATTGAGCATTGGTCAAAAGGCTGTCGTTTCCTTCTGGGCTCTGCCTAATATTAAGGTTGATGGCAGCATCCGTGAAATTGCGCCCATGGCTGACCCTGTAACCCGTACCTATAAGGTATGTGTTTCCGTTCCTGATATTCCCGCTGAAGCAAAGCTCGGCATGACGGCTAAAGTAAGCTTCGTAGATAAAGAAGATACTCAAAAATCCGCAGCAGGCTTCACTATTCCTGCCGCTGCTTTATACCAAGTAAATAATAAACCACAAGTCTGGGTAGTCCGTAATAATCACGCTCATCTTGTCGATGTTACTATCAATGGTTATGTAGGCAATAACGTTAATGTCAGCGGTCTAGCTAAAGGCGATGTTATCATCACCGCGGGCTTAAGTAAATTGACGCCTGACCAAGAAGTTCGTCTTGCAGAAGGCGGTGAAGTATAATGGAAGAAAAAAAGCATCACGGCAGTAACTGGGCCAAATGGTCTATTGAACACCGTCAATTAGTATACTTTTTTGCCTTTCTGATTTTAGTTATGGGTATCTTCTCCTTTAAGTCTTTAGGGCGCAGTGAGGACCCCAGCTTTACCGTTAAGCAAATGGTTGTGTCAGCAGCCTGGCCCGGTGCTAGTGCCAAGGATGTAGAAGATCATCTGACAAATACTCTGGAAAAACAAATTCAGAATCTACCTCAAATCGATAAAATTACCAGCTACTCCCGCCCCGGCTCTTGTGTCATCACCGTATCCTTGAAGGATGAAGTCCACGGTAATCAGGTACGTCAACGTTGGCTGGAGCTGCGCAATATGGTCAATGATATTCAAAAGGATCTGCCTGCCGGCACCTATGGTCCTTTTTATAATGACCGTTTTGATGATGTTTACGGTAATATCTATGCACTTACAGGCGACGGCTATTCCTATGAGGATATGCGTAAATATGCCGAAAAAATCAAGCTTGATTTCTATGGTGTTCCTGATGTTAAAAAAGTAGAGCTTGTTGGTGTGCAACCGGAAAAAATCTTCGTACAAATGCAGACTGATAAGCTATCACGTTTAGGCTTAGATTTAGAAAGCATCGCTAAAGTAGTAAAGGCCCAAACCTCTGTAAATCCCTCCGGTATGGTAGAAACAGATACTGCTAATGCTTATCTGCGTATTACAGGCAGCCCCGACAGTGTAGAAAACATTGCAGCCATTCCTATTAATGCCAACGGTAAGGTTTTCCGTTTAGGTGATATTGCCGATATCCGTCGCGGCTATGCCGATCCGCCCGAATCTTTGATGTACTTTAATGGTAAGCCTGCTGTCGGTATTGCTATTTCTATGGAGGATGGCGGTAATAATATTCAATTAGGTGAAAATTTAGCCAAAGAAATCGCTAAAATCCACAAAGAACTGCCCTTGGGTCTAGAATTAAATCAAGTTGCAAATCAACCTGAAGTTGTTAAAAATTCCATCAGCGAATTTAGTGAAAGCTTATATGAAGCTATTCTCATCGTTTTAGCAGTCAGCTTGTTCAGCTTGGGACGTCGCAGCGGTTATGTTATTTCTTGCTGTATCCCGTTAATTCTGTTAGGCTCTTTCTCCGCTATGTTTGCCCTCGGTATCGACCTGCATAAAGTATCCTTAGGTGCTTTGGTCGTTTCCTTAGGTATGCTGGTAGATGACGCTATCGTCGTTGTCGAGTTGATGGAAGTAAAAATGTCTGAAGGTATGGAACGTAAGGAAGCTGCTTCCTATGCTTTTAAAACCTGTGCCTGGCCTCTATTGACCGGTACCGTTATTACCTGCTTAGGCTTTATGCCTATTGCCTTTTCTGAATCCATGGCCTCCGAATTTGCTAGCAGCCTGTTTCCTGTTATGACCGTTACCCTGCTGCTTAGTTGGCTTGTTTCGGCAACACTGGCTCCTGTATTAGGCTATGAATGGATTCGTCCTACCGTTATTAAGCAGGAAACTTATGACACCACCTTCTATCGTTGGTTCCGCAACCTGCTCCAATGGGCTTTGTCCCATCGTGCAATTGTCATCGGTATCACTATCGGTACACTGGCAGTTTCTGTTTTCATGCTACGCTTCGTCAAGCAGGAGTTTTTCCCTGCTTCTGTACGTCCGGAATTGTTGGTAGAATTAAATCTTCCGGAAGGCAGCTCTGTAAAAAATACTGATGCAGCAGCGAAAAAGCTGACTGATATGCTTAAAGATGATAAAGATGTAGACCATATCTCTACCTATGTAGGCGAAAGTGCTCCGCGTTTTGTACTCGTTATCGACCCAGTACAACCACGTGACAACTATGCCCAATTAGTTATCGTCGCCAAAGATATCGAAGCCCGCAAACATTTAGAGCAAAAAGTTAATAAATTGGCAGCCGAACAATTACCGGAAGCCATTGTTTATTCCCGTTCCATTCCTCTTGGCCCTCCTGCTCCCTATCCTGTTATGTTACGCGTTAGCGGCAGTGATACTGCTAAGGTTAAGGAATATGCCCAAAAAGTACGCGAAGTCATGACCAAAAATCCCTATATCACCATGACCCGTTTAGACTGGATGGAACAAAGCGGTGCTGTTAAGCTTGTTGTCGATAATGACAAACTTTTGCAAATGGGACTTTCCCGTCAAAGCGTCGCTACTGCACTGCAAGCACAAGTAAGCGGCTACACTGCAGCCTCCTATTTAGAGGGCGACCAAGATATCGGTATCGTCTTTAGATTAGACCCTGACGAACGTGCCGAAATCTCTCAATTAGAAAACGTTTCTATTCCTACCTCTCAAGGTGCTGTACCGTTGATGCAGGTAGCACATCTGGAATATGGCAGCGAAGATAATATGATCTGGCGCCGCAACCTGCGTCCTACCATCACCATTAATGGTGCCATCGTCCAAGGTGTCACTGGCAACGACGTTACTAAAGAAGTTTATGCGCAATTAGCAGACCTGCGTAAAGAACTTCCTGCAGGCATGAGCATCGAAATCGGCGGCTCTTTAGAAGATAGTAACAAGACTTTAGGTTATTTAATGAAACCTGTGCCGATTATGATTCTTTTAATTATGATTCTCATCATGCTGCAATTGCAGGACGTACGCAAATTAATCGTTATTATGCTGACTGCTCCCATGGGCATCATCGGCGTAATCTTCGGTTTGCTGCTCTTTAACTCCACATTAGGCTTTATGGCAGAACTTGGTATCCTAGCTCTCACAGGTACTATTATCCGCAACAGCATGGTTATCGTCGACCAAATTCAGCAACATCTTGACGCCGGTATGACACCTGCCCAAGCAATTATTGAATCTGCCATCGTCCGTTTCCGTCCCATCATGTTGGCAGCCTTCACTACCGTATTAGGCTTAATTCCCATGTTTGCCAGCCAATTTTGGAATGCTATGGCAGTAGCCATCGCCTGCGGTCTCACCGGTGCCACACTCTTAACGCTGGTAGTCCTGCCCGTACTTTACGCCATCGTTTTCCGCGTAAAGAATAATTAACAACATATCAGTAATTCACCACTTAAACAAAAAGTGCAGTAGCGATAAAGCTACTGCACTTTTTTATTGGCATTATAAATATTGTTAGGTTAAATTCGTCCCCTGCTTTGCGGGGCGTATTATAAATCAATGGAGCAATTTCTTATTGAAGTCCTAACAGAGGCAACTACCCTGTTAATAGGGCAAATTAACGAAGTTTTAGTTGAAGTTTTGCTTACTATACTTGTTGACGAGCTTGTAAGGAAAAGAAAATAGCTAACCTTTATTAACTGAAGATTGGTGTGGTGCATTAGAAAGAAGCATTTTCTTTTGTACTACACCATCCTCTGTTAGGATTATTTATAGTATACTATATTTTTTGTCTTATATCAATTTTATTTTTTAGGATGATTTCCGTCCCCTGTTATTTCGGGGTATAGTATAAGAGCCCTAGTGTAAAACCTTGCCCTATCTAGCTTTCAGCCATTTTTCACCTGAAAAAATTCAAAATTTTACTGTTTTTTTAGTGCTCTTTTTCGATTTTTTGTAAAAATTCATAATAAAAACGCATTATTTTTACCAATAATTTATCTTTATAAGCTAAAATATTGTGATTTATACGTTGTTTTTATTATACAACATTTCTTCCCTACTGTCTAGGAATTGCTCATAACACACCTCAGCGGTAAGCTTTCTTCCGTATGTCTTGCAATACCACACCTCTCAGTCACCTATCGGTGACAGCTCTCCTTACAAGGAGAGCCAGGCAACTACTAATTTCCTTCAGCAAATGTAGTTACTAACGTGTTCTCTTCTACTCTACACTAACTACTTCTTCCGCACTAAATTTGTACTTCTAACTTCCGCTTAATGGGCTTGCCTCTCCTCTTGAGGAGAGGTGGCAGTGATCTTTAGCGAGCTGACGGAGAGGTCTTGCTACTAACTACATCAGCACGCATACCATTGCTGTCCCTTTTAAGGGACTATGCCAAGCTTTTACGAGCCAGAAAGGAAAAAACACTAAATGCCCTGCTAGACGCAGAGCATTTAGTAAAGTTTTTATTTATTTTTGAGATATTCGTCGATAGCAACGGCAGCTTTTTTACCTGCACCCATTGCAGAAATTACAGTTGCAGCACCGGTTACGATATCGCCGCCAGCAAAGACGCCAGGAATGGATGTTGCACCGTTTTCATCAGCAACGATGTTACCGCGTTTATTAACTTCCAAATCCGGAGTGGTATCTTTAATCAAAGGATTAGGACCTTGACCGATAGCCATAACTACCATATCTACATCCAATACATATTCACTACCAGGAATAGCCACAGGACTACGACGACCGCTAGCATCAGGCTCACCCAGTTCCATTTTTACGCATTGCAAGCCTTTTACCCAGCCTTTATCGTCGCCAATGATAGCAGTAGGATTATTGAGCAGTTGCAGTTTAATACCCTCCTCCTCTGCATGGCCGATTTCTTCTTTACGTGCCGGCATTTCTTCTTTACTGCGGCGATAAACGATGTAAACTTCTTCCGCACCTAAGCGTTTAGCAGTACGAGCAGCATCCATAGCTACGTTACCTGCACCGACGATAGCAGCACGTTTACCAACGTAAACAGGAGTTGCTACATGGGGGAATTGGTAAGCTTTCATCAAGTTTACACGGGTCAAAAATTCGTTAGCAGAATAAACGCCATTGAGGTTTTCGCCATCGATATGCATAAAATGCGGCAAGCCAGCACCAGTACCCACATAAACAGCACTAAAGCCCTCTTCTTCCATCAGCTCTTGCAAAGTAAAGGTACGGCCGATAACAGCATTAACGACAATCTTTACACCAAGTTTTTTCAAGGCAGAAATTTCATGTTGCACAATTTCTTTCGGCAGACGGAATTGCGGAATACCGTACATCAGTACACCACCTGCTGCGTGCAGAGCTTCAAAAATAGTTACATCATAACCAAGTTTAGCTAAATCGCCAGCACAGGTCAAGCCACTGGGACCACTACCTACGATAGCAACTTTTTTGCCATTAGGTGTTACTTGTTCTTCACTATCTACATTATCCAGGCCATGCTCACGAGCATAATCGGCAACGAAGCGTTCCAAACGACCAATAGCTACAGGCTCACCTTTAATACCCAATACGCACTTGCCTTCGCATTGATTTTCTTGCGGGCATACACGACCGCAAACAGCGGACAATGTATTTTTACGTTTCAAGATTTTAATCGCTTCAGCAAAATCGCGTTCCGCTACAGCATGAATAAATGCAGGAATTTCTACATTTACAGGACAACCTGCCACGCAACGCGGTTTGGGGCAGTTTAAGCAACGTTGTGCTTCATCCACCGCCATATCTTCAGTATAACCTAAAGCTACTTCTTCAAAGTTTTTATTACGCACATCTGCCGGTTGTTCCGGCATAGCATTTCTCATTCCTCCACGCATTTGCAATGACCTCCGCAACCATATTCTTCAGATTCCTGATTTTTATACATTTGTTGACGCATTACTAAATTAGCAAAATCTACTTGATGAGCATCAAATTCGGGACCATCTACGCAAGCAAATTTGTTTTCGCCACCTACCATAACACGGCAGCCGCCACACATACCAGTACCATCAACCATAATAGTGTTTAAGCTGGCAGTAGTTTTTACATTGAACGGTCTAGTTACAGCAGCGACATTTTTCATCATAATCACAGGACCGATAGCCAAAACTAAATCAATTTTAGCACCGTTTTCTAACATTTCACGCAGCGGATCGGTTACAAAGCCTTTACTACCCGCACTACCATCATCAGTAGTCAAAATAACTTCGTCACTGATGGCAGCCATTTTATCCTGCCAGATAACCAAATCCTTATTACGTGCACCGATAATAGAAATAACTTTATTCCCCAGTTCATGATAAGCACGAGCAATAGGATAAACAGGAGCTACACCGATACCGCCGCCAACAACAACAACTGTACCAAATTTGCCCATTTCAGACGGTTTGCCCAAAGGACCAACAACGTCTAAAATATCATCGCCCACATTAAAGTCAGCGCATAAATGTTTAGTGCTGTTGCCCACCGCTTGAATAATCAAGGTAATATAACCTTTTTCGCGGTCGAAATCAGCAATAGTCAAAGGAATACGTTCACCAAATTCATCAGTACGGATAATTACAAATTGACCGGGGTGGCATTTATGTGCTACCAACGGTGCTTCGACAACCATTTCATAAACTGCCGGAGCAAGATTTTCTTTAGTAATAATTTTTGCCATGATTAACTCTCCTTGAGTATTATTTACGAAGTAGCTTTTCCATGCACGCACTTGCTTGTACATAAATTTTTTCTTCATCAAAGGTTAACAACTTACCGCCTGCAACAACTTTTTTACCGGCTACAATAACAGTATCAGCATCATTAGCACTAGCAGCATAAACTAAGAGAGACAGCTTGTTGTTACGCGGATACCAATAAGGTTTATGCATATCCCATAAAACAATATCAGCCAATTGACCTGCTTCTAATAAGCCTAAATTATCAAAGCCCAAGGTTTTAGCACCATCAACGGTAGCCATTTCCCAAGCTTTTTGCGCCGGTACAGCCAGAGGATCGAAGTTGGTTGCTTTATGGAGCATAGCCGCTGCACGGCATTCTTCCAACATATCCAGATTATTATTACTGGAAGCACCATCTGTACCGATACCTACACAGATACCTTTTTCTAACATTTGTGCTACAGGTGCAATACCGCTAGCAAGTTTGAGATTACTTTGCGGATTATGTGCTACACGCACTTTTTTCGCCGCCATAATCTCCATGTCATTATCAGTCAGATGAACGCAGTGAGCAGCAATGGTACCCAAATCAAACATTCCCAGTTTATCCATCAGCTGAATCGGTGTCAGACCATGTTCTTTCATGCATGTATCAACTTCAAATTTAGTTTCACACAAATGCATTTGGATTTCAGCTTCATGGTCAGCAGCTGCTTTGATAACCTTTTCCAGATAATCCACTGGGCAGGTATACGGAGCATGAGGACCATAACTGATGCGAATACGGCCGTTATCATAACCTTGCCAATTGGCTGCTAATACATTATTTTCTGCTAATTTTACATCTTTATCAGGAGCTACGCCAATCAAGCCACGGCAGAGGTTGGCACGGATACCTGTTTCGGCACAAGCACGAGCCACATTTTCCATAAAAGCATACATATCAGCAAAGCAAGTAGTACCGCCTTTGAGCATTTCGGCAATACCCAACATAGCACCCCAATAAATATCTTGAGCATTCATTTTATCTTCGATTGGCCAAATTTTATTTTGCAGCCAATCCATCAGCTCCATATCATCAGCATAACTGCGCAGTAAAGTCATGGAAACATGGCCATGGGTATTTACCATACCCGCGGTAGCAAGCTTGCCTTTGCCATCTACAATCTCTGCATCCTGCATATTTTCCGGCATATCTTTGCCCACATAGGTAATTTTATTATCCTCTACAGCAATATAATATAAATCACCGTTAGGAGTATGTAAAAGCTCTACGTTTTTAATCAGTAATTTACTCAAGGTTACACCCCTTATTCCTCACCCATTTGTCGTTTAGAATAATGCTCCTCATAAAAGGTATGCATAGTCTTAACGTCGCCGTCAGCCAATTCGTATACCTTACCGGAACAACTATCACAGATAACAGCAATCTGTGCTGCCTTCTCTAAAATTTCGGCACAAGTAAGTGCTTCTTTTAAAGACTTTCCCCAGCAGATGGCACCATGATTGGCCATCAGGGCCGCTTTGCGTCCCTCCAGTGCTACAACAGTATTTTCGGCTAATGCCTGCGTCCCTGCCATAGCATATTCGCCGCAATTAACACGTCCGCCACAAATCTGTACCACATCTTCGATAATCGCCGGTACAGGCTTATGCATCGCCGATAACGCACTGGCATAAATACTATGCGTATGAATAACAGCCTGTGCCTCAGGATAAGCCTTGTAAAGAGCAAGGTGCACCTTACTTTCAGAAGACGGTATATGTTTACCCTCTAGCACCTTGCCCGTATTATCAAGAATCACTATATCCTCAGGCTGTAGTGTTTCATAACCACGGCCTGAGGGAGTGATAGCAATTGCTGTTTCATCAATACGACAGCTGATATTGCCCCAGGAGCCTGCTACTAAATGTTTAGCAATCAGCTTGTGCCCCATCTCGACAATCTCAGCACGTGCACTATCTTTCTTCAGCAAATTCTTTTCCATAATTATTCAGCAGCCAGATAAGCTTTTTGTTCTTCGCTCAAAGTATCAATGCCGGCACCCATAGCCTGCAACTTCAGTGCTGCAACTTCAGTATTCAGTTCTTCGGGCAGTACATAAAGTTTATTTTCCATTTGACCCTTGTTATCTAACAAATATTTCATAGCTAAGAATTGCATTGCAAAAGACAAGTCCATAATTTCGATAGGATGACCATCGCCGCAAGCCAGATTTACTAAACGACCTTCGCCCAAAAGGTTCAGCTTACGACCATCGGCCATAGTATAAGTCATGATGTTTTTGCGTACTTCATAAGGAGCTTCGACAGACAATTCTTCCAAATGATTCTTGTTAACTTCTACATCAAAGTGGCCTGCATTACACATAACAGCACCATTTTTCATTACTTGCATATGTTCTTTAGTAATAACATCTTTGCAACCGGTTACAGTAACGAAAATATCGCCTTCTTTAGCAGCTTCAAGCATCGGCATTACACGGAAACCATCAAATACAGCTTCGATACCTTTAATCGGATCTACTTCAGTAACGATAACATTAGCACCTAAACCTTTAGCACGCATCGCTACACCTTTACCACACCAGCCATAGCCTGCAACAACAACGGTTCTGCCTGCTACAGACATATTAGTAGTACGCATAATACCATCCCAAGAAGATTGACCTGTGCCATAACGGTTATCAAAGAGATATTTGCAATAAGCATCATTAACAGCAATCATCGGGAATGCCAGATGACCTGCAGCAGCCAAAGCTTTCAGACGATGTACACCAGTGGTTGTTTCTTCACTACCGCCGATTAATTTACCAATCAAATCGCGACGTTCACCATGCAGCATATTTACTAAGTCACCGCCGTCATCAATAATCAAATCCGGTTCAACTTTTAAAGCTTCACGCAGGTACATATCATATTCTTCATTAGTGCAAGCATGAGTTGCAAAAACAGTCACACCGCTATCAACCAAAGCAGCAGCGATTTCATCTTGAGTGGATAAAGGATTACTACCGGTTACAACAACGTTAGCACCAGCATTTTTCAACACCAGAGCAAGATAAGCAGTTTTTGCTTCCAAATGAATAGTAACAACCATATTCAAACCTTTGAACGGTTGGGTTTTGCTATATTCTTCGTTTAAAATATTCAGCAAAGGCATATATTCTTTAGCCCAAGCAATTCTTTGATGACCTAAGGGTGCAAGTTTAATGTCTTTAATGATACTTTCCATGTATTAATTTTCCTCCTTGCTCTGCTCTTGCAGGCGTTTAATATTTTCCATATAAGGTGCTGTAATAACACCATATTCAGTAATGATGCCGGCGATTAAATCGCTAGGGGTCACATCAAAAGCTGGATTAAATACTTGAATATCTTCTAAAGCAGTCTGCTCACTGCGAAACGCACGGACTTCTTGCCCGTTACGCTCTTCAATGGGAATCTTACTGCCGTCTTGCAATGAAAAATCAAAGGTGCTTACCGGTGCAGCAATATAGAATGGAATACTATGCGCCTTAGCCAATAAGGCTACGCCATAAGTACCTATTTTATTAGCTGTATCACCATTGGCAGCAATTCTATCTGCACCTACCACGACAGCATTAATTCCTTTATTTTTCATGGTCCAGGCTGCCATATTATCAGTAATAAGTGTTACAGGAATCTTATCTTCCTGCAATTCATAAGCGGTCAAACGAGCACCTTGTAATAAAGGACGTGTTTCATCAGCATACACCATTTTGATTTTACCTTGAGCATGAGCACTGCGGATAACACCTAAGGCAGTACCCCAGCCACAGGTTGCCAAAGCTCCGGCATTGCAATGTGTCAATACAACAGCTTCCTCGGGCAGTACAGCAGCACCATACTCTCCCATTTTTTTATTTTTCGCAATATCATCGTTATAGATTTTTATTGCTGCTTTTTCTAACTCTTGAACAATTTTATACGGAGCATAGTCCTTTTTATTGAGTGCTACAGCTAAAGCATATTGCTTTTTAACAGCCCAGGACAGATTAACCGCCGTCGGACGAGCTGTTACTAAATCGTCGCCTATTTTCTTCAAGGCACCTAAGAAATCAGGTCTGTTCTCTGCTTCCACAGCACCAAGCACCATGGCAAAAGCAGCCGCAGCACCGATAGCAGGTGCACCACGTACTTCTAAGCGTTTAATAGCTACTTTAACACGTGTATAATCTTTGCAGGCAATAAATATAGTTTCCTGCGGTAGTTTTGTCTGATCTAACAGCTGCAGTACTCCATCTTCCCAACGCATTGTTTCAACCACTAAAGTCAGCTCCTTATAATTTAAAGCCGCCGAATTCTTTCAATGCTTCATGGCAGCCACATGTTTCTTCAACAGGCTCATTATAAGCAATAAATGCAGTAATGAGTTTTTCCATATTTTTAATGCTCTTACCCATTGCTTCCACAACTTCAGCATGGGACAAAGGAGTAGGAGAAATACCTGCTGCCATATTAGTAACAATAGAGCAGTTAGTATAACACATTTCTGCTTCACGTGCCAATAAAGATTCTGGCATATTAGTCATGCCAACCAAATCGCCGCCCAGCATAGCATACATTTTAATTTCCGCAGCAGTTTCAAAACGCGGACCTTCAGTGCAAACATAAGTACCTGTTTTATGGAAGGTAATATCAGTTTGCTCTAAGCATTTGATAACTTTTTCCCGCAGCACCGGACAGTACGGATAAGAAAAATCTACATGGACTACTCCACGCTCCGGAGTATCATAAAAAGTATTGATACGGCTCTTAGTAAAGTCTAGCACATTATCACAAACAACAAAATGACCTGCTTTCATATCTTTGTTTAAAGAACCAACAGCAGTTGTAGCAAAAATTTCTTCTGTACCTAAGCTTTTTAAAGCCCAGATATTTGCACGATAATTTACTTTATGCGGCGGAGTTTTATGACCTACGCCATGACGGGTAATAAAAATAACTTGATTACCTGCCATTTCACCTATATTACATAATGCCGGACCATACGGGGTCTGCACAATTTTTTCTTCAAAACCGGCTAAAGCTTCAGGGCTATAAATACCGGTACCACCAATAATCGCAATTTTACGCATAGCTGATTCCTCCTTGAAAATTCAATGTGTAGATATTAGTATTCAGTTCTAATAAGGCACAATAATTATGGAGCATATTCGTCTTCTAATTACCTAAAAGCAACTTATTTATTTGCCTTTATCTAAATTATTATACCATAGATGCCATGTAAAATAAATGATTTCCCCTGCTCAGAAAATACTGACATAAGAAAAAACTCCGCAGAAAACTGCGGAGTTAATAATTATTTATTTTCTTTTTTCACAAATGCTACCTGTTTAGGACCTTCATTTACAGCATCCTCAGGAATAATTACATCATCAAAGCTAATGCTACGGGTATGCAGAGTGTGATTCCATTCATGTTCATTGCGGTGCCACCAGCCCAAGGCAGTAATAGGTACCCAGCTGTAAATAAAAATCGGATACAGCAAGAGGTACAGCCAAGATTTAAAGGAGGCACGGATTTTCCACAATACAGCTACCGGGAAAATATATTGACCGATACCGATAACGGTCCAAACCTCTAACGGCAGTACTTTGTAAAGAATATTGGTATAGAAAGGAACATATTCATATACATAACTGCACAGCACGAAGAAAGTAGAAATCATCAAGAAATACGGCTGAATCAAGTTTACAGTGCAGTCTAACACTACAATATTGTGCTCTTTGATAGCTTTCTTCAGCATAGGAAACAGATAACGGTTAGCTACATCAAAATGTCCTTGTGCCCAACGTTTACGTTGATTCCAAGCAGCTTTAAATGTAAGCGGCTTTTCGTCATAGATAATCGCATCATGTGCCCAAGTGGTAGGAATGTTTTCCATCATAGCTTTCATAGTGAATTCCATATCCTCTGTCAAGCAGGTTGCACCCCAACCATAACGCTTCAGGATTTCAGTATCAATGCACATACCTGTACCACCTAAGCAGCAGCTCAAGCCCATATTATATTTAGCTAAATGCCAAACATGGTTAACAATCCAGAAGGAAATAGAGAATACACCGGAAATCCAAGTATCAGTCGGGTTCTTAGCATCAAGATAACCTTGAATTAAGCGTTCACCATTGCACAGACGACTATTCATTTCACGTAAAAAGTCCAAATGCACTAAGTTATCTGCATCAAAAATGCAGACTGCATCATATTTACGTTCCATCTTAAACAGACGGTTGAACATCCAATCCATAGCAAAGCCTTTGCCACGGCCTGTTTCGCTAAAACGCTCGTGAACAATCGCACCGGCTTCGCGTGCTACCTTAGCAGTATTATCTTCGCAGTTATCGGCAACAACAAAAATATCATATAAATCACTGTTATAGTGCAGACGTTTCAAGTTATCAACTAATTGTGCTATAACTGCCTCTTCATTATGTGCACAGACAATCATGGCAAATGTTTTGCTTTCATCATAAATTTTTACTTCTTTTTTCTTACCGAACAGACCGAACCAGGAAATGAAAAAATAATAAACAGTAAAAAATATGATCAACAGCTGCAATGGTATCATGATGATATCAAAATACGTATACATCAACAAACTCCTTTACTCCACATAAAGCTCTCGAAGCTTAGGTTTAATTATTTTTGCCAGTCAAAGCACAATAAATGTGATTGATGATACCAGCTAAAGTATATGTAAACAACGCAATAAACGGCCAAGAAGCGGTGTTCATGTAGAGCATCACAGCGCCGATAATAATTGCGGCGATTACAGGAATACGATACATCGGATTACCCTTACCCTTGAAATCAGGGAATTTAACATTACTGTACATAATAACAGCAATTACCAAGGTCATCACAGCTACTACAGCAGAACTGAAAACAAAACCGCCAAGCTTATAACCGCTGAGCACATAAGCTGCCAAGAAGCACGCACCTGCAGGAATCGGCATACCTTGAAAATAACCATGTACCACACCGGTATTACAATTAAAACGCGCCAGACGCAGACATCCGCCTACAGCAAACAAACCTGCAATAACTTGACCGACAATACCGAGCTCAGTCATACCATATTGATAAATCATAATTGCCGGAGCAACGCCGAAGGAGCACATATCGCACAAAGAGTCCATTTCTTTGCCGAAATCACCACCACCTACACCTAAAGCACGTGCCGCACGACCGTCCATAGAGTCAAGAATAACGGCAATTACAATAAATACCGGAGCTAAAAAATAGTTGCCTTCGAATGTCTGAAAAATTGACAGAATGCCGAAAATCAGACTAGAAGAGCTGATGCTGTTTGGAACAAGACGACGATAATTCATTATTTTTTAATCCTCCCCACTACAGTTACGCCACCAACTACCTTCTGACCTTTTTTTACGGTAATTTCTACATTGCGCGGTACAATCAGCTCAGTACTGGAACCGAATTTAATCATACCATAGGTTTCACCTTGTTTCAGATGATGACCTACACTTACCCAGGAAACAATACGACGTGCTAAAAGACCTGCTACCTGAATAACCAAGAAACGCATATGACCGTTATCGATACCGATAGCATGACGTTCATTTTCAAAGGAAGCGGATTTTTCATAAGCAGGAACAAATTCACCGCAAGTATAACGCTGATACTTAATCTCACCGTCTAAAGGACTACGGTTGGTATGTACGTTAAACACAGATAAAAATATGGTTAATTTTAAAGCAGGTTCATTCAGATATTCATCGTCATAAATCTCCTCTACACCCATTACCGTACCATCAGCAGGAGAATACAGGATATTAGGATCATAGGGCATGGAGCGATGGAAATCACGGAAAAAATATGCAAAATATAAGGCCAGAACTACCGGAATTACAGCCCACACAGCACCTACGAAAAAATAAACAATTGCTGCCAGAATCAAGGAAGCAGTGATAAACGGATACCCTTCTTGAACAATAAACATATAAAGCCTCGCTTTCTTGCGGTAATTAATTTTATTAAAAAATAATTCAGAACAATATAAAAAGTGATGGAACCTTCATTCCATCACTTTATTATAATACAGTGCAGGACTTTTGTCCAACTCCAAATATTAAATTTTTTACATAATCTGCAAAAAAATGCAAGTTAGATGTATGTAAAATTATTTAGAGGAACATAATACTTTTAGTACAAATTTAGGCAGTGCCATCATGCGCATAAATCTACTTGGCTGTTTGTACAGGCGGAAAGCCCATTCCAAAGAAGCTTCCTGCATCCATTTCGGCGCACGTTCCATTTTACCTGCTAAAACGTCAAAACTGCCGCCGATGCCCATTAAAACAGTGGGTTTCAGCTCATCCTTATGTGCTAGAATCCAGTTTTCTTGTTTTGGTGCACCTAAAGCAACAAAGAGAATATCCGCTCCGGATGCATTAATATCAGCAATGATACCTGCTTCATCAGCAACAGTAAAATAGCCGTTATGACAGCCTACTACATTAACATTGGGATACATGGTTTCAGCTTTAGCCTTAGCAGCTTCTGCAATTCCCGGAGAGCCGCCGAAGAAATATGCTTTATAGCCTTTTTTTGCAGACAAAGCCAATAAATTACAATACAAGTCGAAACCTGCTACACGTTCAGGCACATTATAGCCTAAATGACGTCCTGCCCATACGGCACCAGCACCATCCGGCAGTACCAAATCAGCCTGTTTGCTGATAATATTGTTATAAGAAGCATCTTCCTGACACATCATAATAATTTCTGCATTAGCAGTAACCACGAAGGTCTGTTGCTTAGCCAAAATTTTTTCTTCTAACCAATCAACGGACTCCTGCATAGTAAAAGGATGTACAGGAACACCTAATATTTTTATCGGCTTAATCATTGTTTTCTGCCTTTCTTTACGCCTTTACTTATTGAATATATGCCTTCAAAACATCGCTACGTTTATCGAGACACAAGTATTTATATACCGGACGACCTACGGAACCACGATGTAAATCAAGCTTTAACAAATGCAGAGATTTCAGGAATTCCAAATATTTACGAATGGAAACACGAGAAATACCGACCTTTGCCGCTACCTCTTCAGTAGTAAACATGCCATCGATACCTTTAATACATTCCCACACAGTAGCCAGAGTATTTTTGTCCAAACCCTTCGGCAAAGAAACTGTGCCTCTATCCTCTTGACGGATAATAGTCTGGTCAAAATCAGATTGTTCTAAAACATTTTGTTCCTCTACAATATGATATCTCTTCAGATAATTGTTCAGAGCCAGATTAAAGCGTTCAAACTCAAAAGGCTTAATGATGTAATCCACAGCACCAAGACGTAGAGCCTGTTTAATCTTATCCTTATCATTAGCTGCAGAAACGATAATAACATCTACATCATAACCATTTTCACGGATTTTTGCTAACAGCTGTAATCCATCCATGGTCGGCATAAAGACATCCAAAATTAATAAATCATAACTTTTTTGACGCAGTAATTTTAATGCAGCTTCGCCATTATTGGCAATATCACATAATTGAAACCCTTTTACTTGACTGAGATAATGTTCATGTAATTGGGCAACCATAGGATCGTCTTCGACAACTAAAACATTAATCATATCAAATTCCTTCTTTCTTAACTGGTAATCGTACTGTAAAGATAGTACCCTCACCAACAGTAGATTCAACTGTAATTGTACCATTCAAGCTGTCAATGCTTTGTTTTACCAAATATAAACCAAAGCCATGACCACTGACATTTTTACTACTATAGCCACGCATATAAATTTTATTGATTGTTTCCTCTGTCATACCAGGACCGGAGTCCTCGACCACAATAACTATTTCACGGTCGAAATCAAGAATTGACAAATTGACAATACGCTCGCCATCAAAGTTCTTTAAAACATCAAAAGCATTTTCAATAATATTGCCTGCAATCAATACGATATCGTGAACGGAGGGAACATCAAGCTCTCCATGCAGCTCACTTTCTTCGGTCAAAGAAAATTCAATATCCAGTTCGCGGCTGCGACTGATTTTGCCTAAGATAAAACCGGAAAGAGTAATATCTTTCAAACGGGTAACGATATACGAAACCTCTGACTGCCTGTCATAGGCAATTTCTTTAGTATAATTTTTCAATTCATCATAGGCCTTCATATCAATCAGACCCATAATAACGTGCATTTTGTTCATGAACTCATGAGTTTGTGCACGTAAAGCAGTAGCATAATTTTTAAAGCCAGTAAGCTGGTTAGCCATTTCCTCAACTACAGATTTCTTACGGAAGGTAATTACAGCACCGAGAATATTATCACCATCACGCAAAGGTACTGCTGTAATAATAAAGACAATGTGACCGAATCTAACACTAGCGTCAACAATAGTCTTGCCCTCTAAAAGAATTTCCGTAAAGGAAATATTTTTCAGTACAAGCTGCGCCTGCTTGCCACATAAGGAATCACAGTCAGAAATGCCTGCCTCCTGCAGCAAAATATTGGCTTCAGAGTTTACTAAAGTTATCAGGCCATGACTATTCACATTAACAATGCCCTCGCGAACAGAGTTTAAAATGACATTACGCTCTTGTAACATACGGGCAATTTCTTCCGGCTCATACCCAAACAGCACCGCTTTAATACGACCGGCCAAAAATATTGCACCACAGATACCGACAATCAAACCTAACAAAGTCATTATCAGCAAAAACATTACTGAATCAATCGTAGAATTATTCAGGATTTCATCAGAATAACCTGTTACTACATAACCGATAGTTTCGTGATTCTTATCGCTGACATACCCGATGGCCTTGTTCGGAATCTTATAATTTTCCTTCCAAGTAATTTTATTTACAGAAGCATATTTATCCACTAATTTCTGTGCACTGGAAGCAAAATTCGGCAGATTACCTGGATTATACATTACGCGCAAATTACGATTCTTATCGTAAATAGCTACACCGGCTTCATCAGAATGATCTACTTCATTTACATAATTCGCCATCAACTGGTCATTATCCTTGTTATTAGCGTCATAAGGCACAACAAGTCCATCTTTGATTTCAGCAGAATTACATAAAATATTGTTGATGCTGACAGCATTAATGCTGACACGGTCATAAATAACCTTGGAAACACGATATGTCGTAAATAAAGATGCCGGCAGCAAAGCAATACAAACAACCAGAGTTATTAAAATAACAATCTGATGTGACAAGGTAAAACGTCTTTTATGCTTGTCATTCAATGATGTATAATCTATAAAATTATTTTTAGTATTTTTATTGAGCTCAGGCTCAGATTTTTTCAACATCTGCAGGCACCGTTAAGAACTGTATGCCGGGGTTACGGTCCAAAATCCAGTTCAAGGACCATTCATTGTTAACCAAAATAACAGGACGATCCTTTTTATCATAAACCAACATGCCATTATCAAGACCTTTGATGTTCTCAACAAGCTTCTTATCTTCAGCATATACCCAGCGTGCTACTGAATATGGTAATTGGTTCATCAACAATTGAGAGCTGTATTCGTTAAGCAGACGGTATTCCAAAACCTCCAGCTGCAGAACGCCGACAACGCCGACAATGTAGCTTTCCAGGCCTACACCCTCTTGACGGAATACTTGGATTGCGCCCTCTTGAGAAAGCTGTACAATACCTTTTTCAAATTGCTTACGTTTTAAAGAATCCTTCGGTTGTACTCTGGCAAAAATTTCCGGAGGGAATACAGGGAAATCTTCAAACTGCAATTTAAGACTATTATCACTCAAGGAATCGCCGATGCCGAAGATACCAGGATCGAAGACACCAATAATATCACCGGGGTAAGCTTTTTCAATAATAGTTCTTTCTTGTGCAAGGAATTGCTGCGGTTGAGCCAGCTTAACCATTTTTCCTGATTGTTTATGATAAACGCTCATGCCTTTTTCAAATACGCCGCTGCAAATACGCATGAATGAAATTCTATCACGGTGTGCAGGATTCATATTAGCTTGGATTTTAAAGACAAAGGCAGAGAATTTTTCGTTATCCGGAGAAAGAATATTGCCGTTTTGCAACATACGCGGTTGCGGTTTCGGAGATAATTCCAAGAATTTTTCCAAGAAACCACGTACACCGAAGTTAGTCATAGCAGAACCAAAGAACATAGGAGTCAGCTCGCCGGCATTAACCTTTTCCATGTCAAAAGTATCGCCTGCCATATCCAGCAGCTCGATATCATTGCAGAGATTTTCGTACAAATCATCACCTAGCAGCTCTCTGATTTTCGGATCATCAAGAGAACCTGTAGTAGATTTCAATTTTGTAGAACCATGGCTGGTATCATCCTCAAATAATTCGATAGTATTTTTCAGACGATCATAAACACCTTTATAATGACCATCAATACCAATCGGCCAATTAACAGGGAACGCACGAATGCCAAGCACCTTTTCCAGCTCGTCCATCAAATCGAACGGATTACGGCCGTAACGGTCCAGTTTGTTAACAAAGGTAAAGATAGGCAGACGACGGCGATGACATACCCAGAACAGTTTTTTAGTCTGCGGTTCGACACCTTTTGCAGCGTCAATCAACATAACAGCACTATCTGCAGCCATCAGAGTACGATAAGTATCTTCAGAGAAATCCTGGTGACCAGGGGTATCAAGGATATTAACACGGTAGCCGTCATAATCAAACTGCAATACAGAAGAAGTTACGGAAATACCACGTTGTTTTTCAATTTCCATCCAGTCAGATACTGCATGCTTATTGCTTTTTCTAGCTTTAACGGAACCTGCTAAGTGAATCGCTCCGCCATATAACAAAAGTTTTTCTGTTAAGGTAGTTTTACCGGCATCAGGGTGAGATATAATCGCAAAAGTTCTGCGTTTCTCAATTTTTTCTAATAATTCCTGCATAATTTCCCCCTATTACTCTTCAATATTTGCATCCATATTTTGGGCTTCGTATAATTTATAAGCCTCAAGAATTTGTTTTTTTATATAATCAGGCATAGTCACTTCTGTCTGTAACTCTCCACGCATGGTTACACGGAAAGCCACATTTTCAAAGCGTTCACCGCCATATGTTTCACAAGTCACGGAAGTACGCATAAATTCATCTTGAAAGATGCAATCCTTTAAGCAATGAGCTTTGCGTTCCATATCCCAAAGGCGATAGAATTCGTATAATTTATGCTGTGCTTCTGGAGGAATATCCTCACCGACAACAACTGTTTCAGTTTCGTCAATAGGTGTACAATCCATATCATTATAGATAGTACCATCTTCCAATTCAATATCTACTGTCAGAACATAGTCTACCTCTGTAAAAGAAGCTGCTTTTACCTGCCATTTCTTATGCCATTTTTCTATACAAGCAGGACAAATGAATTTGGTATCGCGTATATTATTGGACATAAAATTGTCGCGATAGTATAGTTTTTCACCAGGAACAAAATGTTCTCCACATTCACTGCAGACAATATCTAAAGTACGAATCATAGGAAAACCTCCAAATTTAAACGTAAAAAAAGCCTTTACGCAAACGTAAAGGCTATAGATCCGACATGGTCGGAGCGGCGGGATTTGAACCCACGACCTCTTCCACCCCAAGGAAGCGCTCTACCAAACTGAGCCACGCCCCGACTATTTTGGGTTGTTGCTGTATATCAGCAACGAATATGATTATACGTTATCTTAATACTTTTGTCAACACTTTTTACACAAAAATATTAAAATTTTTAAATTTTATTTTATATTGCTTTTACACCATCGCTATCCAAATCAAGAATATGATAACAGCAATGTTCACCTTGAGCCGCAAAAGCCTTTACCATCGCTTGAGCAATACCTTCACAATCCGCCGCAGGATCCGCGTATGCCATAATCGTGGAACCTGCTCCGCTAATAATAGCATTATACGCACCATGCTCCTTCGCTGCATTAAATACTTCCTGCAATCCAGGAATTAAATGAGCACGATATGGCTGATGCAGCTTATCCTCTAAAGCCGACTCCAGATATTCATAATGACCACTCAATAAAGCACCTACCAGCAAAGATGCACGAGAAGTATTATAAACTGCATCCTTATGGGGAACGCTTTCAGGAATAGCTTGACGTGCCAAAAAGGTCGGTAGCTTGCTATCAGGCACAACTGCAATAAACTTTAACGGTTTAACAGGCAGCAAACGCAGAGAATGTGCTTTCCCCTCTTCCATATAACTGATTGTAAAGCCACCTAAAAGTGCAGGTGCTACATTATCAGGATGACCCTCAATTTCAGTAGCAATATCTAAAAGCTCTTCCTTAGTATAATAATTATCACACAAGCAGTTAGCAGCATAAAGACCGGCTACAATAGCGCTAGAGCTGCTACCCAGACCGCGGGACATGGGGATACGGTTTTTCATAGTAACGCTTAAACCGATACGTTCATTATTCTTAACTTTATTCCAAACACGCAAAAAGCTTGCAAATGCTAAGTTTCTGCCATAGGGCTTTAAATATTCCGCACCCTCGCCTGTTACTTGCAACTTGAAACCTTTAGCTTCAGTAATTTCATAAGTCACCTCATTATAAAGAGTGCAGGCCAATCCCAAAGTATCAAACCCGGGGCCGCAATTAGCAGAGGTTGCCGGAACTTGAATCGTTACTTTCTTCATAGCAATCTCCTTATGCCAGCTTGCTATCTTCTACACGAATTACACAGCTGATTTTTTCTACTACAGGTAATACCTTCAATACCTGCAGTGCCATTTGTAAATCGGACTCAGAAACGCTGTGGGTAATAACAACAATTTCTGCTTTCTGCGTAGCAGCATCATTAGTCTGTACTACATTGCGCAGACTGACATTCTGGGCACCGAAGGCAGCAGCAATCGCAGCCAGAGCACCAGGTTTATCCAATACCTGCATACGAATATATACAGGAGCAGAAATTTTCTCCGGCGGACACAACTTTTTCTCTTTAAAGCAGGTGCAGTTGATACGTGCACCGGAATGATGAACCATATTACGGGCAATTTCAATAATATCGCCGCATACAGCACTAGCAGTCGGCAGACGACCGGCACCAAGACCAAGGAACATAGCCTCGCCAATAGCATCGCCATTGACAAAAACTGCATTGTACACCCCGTTAACGCTGGAAAGCGGATGATGCATCGGCAGCATAGTCGGAGTTACACAAGCCATAACGCCGTTTTCTTCGTCGTTTTTAGCAATGCCCAATAATTTAACAGCATAACCAAGATGCTGTGCATATTTAATATCACTAGCTTCGATATTTTCGATACCGGAAACCATAACATCGTCAAGACTGATACGCATATTAAAGGCAATGGAAGCCAAAATAGCAATCTTACGTGCTGCATCTAAACCGCCTACATCAGCAGTAGGATCTGATTCAGCATAACCCTTAGCCTGCGCTTCCTTTAAAACCTCTGCATAAGCTAAATGCTCATTAGACATTTTGGACAGCATATAGTTAGTAGTGCCATTAACAATACCCATAATAGAATGGATTTTATTAGCAGCCATACTGGTTTTCATCGGTCCGATAATAGGAATACCACCGCAGACACTGGCTTCAAACAAGAAATCGCAATGATGTTCCTCAGCCAATGGAAATAATTCTTCCCCATATTTAGCTATTACGTCTTTATTGGCAGTAACAACATTTTTGCCATTCTTCAAGGCACAAGCAATAAACTCTTTTGCAGGATGCTCACGACCCAACAATTCCACAATGATATCTATTTCCGGATCTTGGAGCAGTTCATCGGCATTATCAGTAAAGATATATTTATCACCATATTCCTGACGTCTGGCTTCTACATTACGATCCAAAACTTTAGTAATACGAATCGGCAGACCAACCTTTTTCTCAATCTCTTCGGCATTATCCTCCAGAACACGTAACACACCGCCACCGACAGTTCCGGCACCTAAAAGACCTACATTGACAAAATCTTTCATATACTCCTCCATAAAGAAAGCTGAAGCTGATACCGCACCAGCTTCAGTTTATATTTTGCCTAATATTATACCTGACCTAAAACTTCTAACCGTTTTACGCCATCAATCATACGCAGTTTATCCAGCAATGCTTCCAAATCTACAGTCAGATGTTTAGTTTCGATAGAAATAGTAGTATTAGCTACACCTTGTAAAGGAATACCTTGGTTGATGGTCAGAATACTACCGGAATCATCTGCAACAGTATTCAAAACTTTAGAAAGAACACCGGATTTATGCTCGAGGAGTAAGGACAGAGTAATGATTTTTTCTCTGCTTGCTTCATAGAACGGAAAAACGAAATCTTTATATTTATAATAAGCACTACGGCTCAAACCCATTTTTTCAACAGCTTCGTTAATGGTTTTTATTTCGCCTCGTTTGAGGATTTCCTTTACTTTAATAGTTTTCTTAATTGCTTCCGGAAGAATCTCTTCGCGGACTAAATAGAATGTAGATTTTTCAGACATAATATTTGTCCCCTTTCTTTTCGCTAACTCTTGCTATATTATACCACTGTTCCCTTGTAAAATACAAATGAATTTTTTTAGAAATATCCATGTAAAAAAAAGAACTTTAAGATTACACCTTTACAAAAAAGGACAATGCCTGCACTACATTTAAAATATAGTCACAGGCATTGCCGTTACGGTCACGATATGTTATTGTCCACAAAAAAATAATTATTTCTGCAGATCTTTAGCATTACCGGGCTTAATTTTACTTTCAGTACCGGAAAGCAAGCGGCCGATATTTTCTTTATGACGTAACACAACAAAGAAGCCAGCAATTGTACCTAAAACGATATACGGCAACGGATAATCTAAATACCAAGCCATAATCGGAGTAAAAATCGCCGCTACAATGGAGCCTAAAGAAACATAACGGGTTGTCAGCACCAACGCCAGCCAAATCAGGAATACTGCACCTGCAACCTTAGGCATCAAAAATACCAGAATACCTAAGCCGGTAGCAACACCCTTGCCGCCCTTAAAGCCTAAGAACAAAGAATAGTTATGTCCCAATAAAGCACCCAAAGCAGTAATAACGTTCAACAACGGATCACCATAGAAATAATTAACGATGGCGATAGCTGCAATACCTTTGAACATATCGCATAAAAGCACGATTACTGCTGTTTGGATACCTACGGTACGGAAAACATTGGTTGTACCTATATTTTTGCTGCCATAATTACGAATATCAATACCATGCAGCATTTTTACTATCCATAGGCCGCTAGGAACAGAACCAAATACCATACCTAGTACAAAGCCTACTATTAAAAGATATTCCGGGACATTAATACACAAATTGGACATCATATCACCTGACTTCTACCGCTTAATCGTCCTCGTTCTTGCCGCGGATAATCATTTGAATAGGAGTACCTTCAAAGCCAAATGCTTCACGTAATTTATTTTCTAAATAACGTTGGTAAGAGAAATGCATGATTTCCGGTTCGTTAACAAACAGAACAAATGTCGGCGGTTTAATTTTAACCTGAGTTGTATAAAGGATTTTCAACCGTTTACCTTTTTCGGTAGGAGGAGGATTGATTGCCACAGCGTCTTCAATAACCTGATTCAAAATGCTTGTAGAAATACGCATTGCGTTTTGCTCTGCAACATAACTGATAACCTCAGGCAGACGATGAATACGTTGTTTAGTTACAGCAGATACGAAAACGCAGGGAGCATATTGCAAAAATACCAGCTCGTTACGCAATGTTTCTGTATAACGCAAAGTGGAAGAATTGTCTTTTTCATACAAATCCCATTTATTAACAACTAAAATAATCGCCTTACCAGCTTCATGAGCATAACCTACAATACGTTTATCCTGTTCTGTGACACCTTCTACAGCATCAAAAACCATCAGTACTACGTCACTGCGGTCAACTGCACGCAATGAACGCATAACGCTATATTTTTCAATCGGTTCGTCAACCTTCGCTTTACGGCGCATACCTGCAGTATCTATAAACAGATATTTCTGACCGTTACGTACTACCGGAGTATCGATTGCATCACGGGTAGTGCCGGCAACATCGCTGACAATGGAACGTTCCTGACCTACCAACGCATTAAAAATAGAAGATTTACCAACATTAGGACGGCCAATCAACGCAACCTTGATTTCGTCATCGTCATCCATATCACCCTGTAAGCTATTGTCAGGGAATTTAGCAACTACTGCATCCAGCAAATCACCTAAGCCTAAATGATTGGCTGCGGATACAGGAATCGGATCACCGATACCTAAATTGTAGAATTCAAAGCTGTTCATTTCCTGTTTTGGAGAATCGGCTTTGTTAATAGCTAAAACAATCGGTTTTTTAGATTGACGCAACAGACGTGCTACATCAGCATCCTCAGTAGTAATACCGCTACGTGCATCACAGACGAATAAAATAACGTCTGCCTCTTTAATAGCGATTTGTGCCTGTTGGCGGATAGAAACGGCAATAGCATCTGCATTCATGATTTCGATACCACCTGTATCTACCATCATAAATTCGTGATCAAGCCATTCTGCAGTTGCATATAAACGGTCACGGGTAACGCCCGGAGTATCCTCAACAATAGAAATCCTGCTGTTGGCAAAAATATTGAACAAAGTAGATTTGCCGACATTAGGACGTCCTACTATAGCAACAATAGGTTTTCCCATAATAATTTCCTCCATCATAATATTTTTTGCGATATTTATCTATCAAAACTTTGTAAAATTTTATAAAAGTAAGGTTTCCTGCTTAATGGTCAATACCATTTCTGGAAGTAACCCCTTTGTGGAAATAATGCTTTATTTCCTGCATATCAGTAACAAGATCCGCGATTTTAGTAATTTCCTCCGGTGCTCCCCTGCCGGTCATAATAATTTCAACATTATGCTGATGCTGTTTCAAAAAATCTACTACTTCTTGGGCTGGCAGCATTTTAGTAGCCAACACAATGTTCAGCTCATCTAAAATATATATATCGGCATCACCTTCAGCAATAGCCATTTTAGCCTGTTCCCAGCCATCACGGCACATTTTTAGGTCTATGGGGTCGGGATTGGCAAAATTAACAAAACAATCTCGGCCGACTTGTTTTAAAATAAAGCCTGGTAATAACTGTGCTGCTTTTGCTTCACCATAAGCAGGATCGTCTTTAAGAAAAGAAAACATTGTTGTTTTCAAACCGTAGCCTGCGCCGCGGAAAGCAACGCCTAAAGCGGCAGTAGTTTTACCTTTACCTGTTCCTGTATATACCTGTAACATTATTCCACCCTATCTTTCTAACAACATATGCAGCAGCTCTTTAGCCCCTTTAGCTATTTCTACTTTACCTGCATAGCGTTTCTTAAACTGCTCTAAGGAAACATCGTCTAAGAAAAGATTATCATTGTTCAACACTACAGCCGGCAATACACATCTTGCTTTATCTAACACAGGCAAAATATCTCCGGCAGTCAAAAGACCGGTAACATTAACCTTGCCACCGAAAAATTGATTCGGCACGGCACTAAATTGATGTTCGGCACTAAATTGTTTATTCAAGTCATCCATCAAAGGCTTTAAAACTTTATAGGCACCCTCACCGATGGGAACGATAGCAGGAGCCGCAGCTTTAAAGTCATGCATATGGGCTAAGGTTTCCTTCCATTCATCCAAAAAGCTTCTGGTTAAGCCGATACCATTTTCTAACTGAGGAAATCCATCATACCATTCAGCAGGAGGAACCTCCTTACCTGCCAAAAGATAAAACTCATCGCCCAGATAGATAAAGGATTTGCCCTTTTCGGCACGACATTTTTTCTGCCAAGCAGTTGCCTGCTCCACAATAGTCAAGGCCTCTTCTTGGGTAAAAGTACGTAAGGGATGCAGCTGTTCACGGTTTTTAGTCAAGCCAACAGGAACAACAGCCATCGTTAATACGTTAGGATTCAATGCATAAAGATCAGCAAAGGTCTTTGCTAATACTTCACCGTCATTATAGCCGGGGCAGCAGACAATCTGTGTATGCACCTGAATACCGGCATCAAATAAACGTTGTAATCTATCCATGAGCTCACCGGCAAAACGATTATTCATCATTTTACAACGCACCGCCGGATCAGTTGCATGTACAGAAACATACAGCGGTGACATATGGGTGCTGATGATACGTTCAAAGTCTTCGTCCTTCATATTAGTCAAGGTAATAAAATTACCATATAAGAAAGATAAACGATAATCATCATCACGCACATACAGACCCTTGCGCATACCCGGAATCATTTGGTCCACAAAGCAGAAAATACATTTATTATAACAGGTTCTTACTCTGTCGAATACAGCTGCTTCAAACTCCAGGCCTAAATCCTCATCAGGATGCTTATTGATATGCACCATACGATGTGTACCGTCAGCGGACTCCACCTCTAAATCTACTTCATAATCAGAAGTATAAAAGCTTAATTCTATTATATCTTTAACCTGTACACCATCCACAGTCAGCAATTTTTCGCCAGCCTTAATGCCTGCACTCTCAGCAAGACTGTTTTTGCGTACGCCACTGATAATTCCTACCATATTAGCTCCTTAAACCGTACTATTAATCTTTAATAAACAATTCATCAGTAAATTATATCACATTTGTCCACGAATTACTAGACTTTAAACAATAAGGATATATTTAACAAGAAGCAAAATATACACAAAAACACCCCCTGCCTAGAGCAAGAGGTGTCCTCAGCATATTAATTTGTACGTCGTTCACGGCATAAGACAGGAAGATCATAGCCACGGCAATTAACAAAATTAAGTGTTTCGCCATTAATAATCAAGGGAACCTTACGCAGTTGCCTGATTGTACAGCAGCCTGTTAAAAGCATATACGCACGTAATTCTTCCGCAACAGCTTCTAAATAGTCTACAGCTGCATTCACGCCGTCTTCCATGATTTTACGCAAAACGCTGCCGGTAATACCTACAGCATCGGCACCTAAGGCTAGTGCACGTACAACATCGGCACCATTACGGATACCACCTGAAGCCAGCAACAGATTTTTTGCAGGTACCCATTGCGCATCAATCAAGCTCCAACAGGTAGGCACACCCCAGCCTGAAAATTCATCGGTCAGGACTCTGCCTGCACGACGAGCTTCAATCGCAGGGAAATTAGTACCCCCACTTCCGGCACAGTCAAAACATTGGAAACCACGAGATATTAGCAAACGATATTGCTCCGCAGCAATTCCGCAGCCAGTTTCCTTAATAATAACAGGCACACTTAAATGCTTATGTATTGCCTCCATATTCGCTAAAAGACCGCTGTAATCTTTGTCGCCCTCGTTCATCCACAATTCTTGTGCCGCATTAAGATGTACTTCTAAAGCGTCCGCCTGCAACATATCCACAGCTGCTTGAGCCTGCTCCGGCGTAGCTAGGGCACTGATATTGCCGAAAACCAAACCAGCAGGATACTCCTCACGGATAACACTATAGCTGCCTACACCAGTCCCTTCACGGACTGAACCAAATTGTGAGCCAACGGCGATACCGATACCACATCTAGATGCAGCCTGCACTAATTTACGATTTATTTCCGTTACAGCATCTGTCGAGCCGGTAATAGCATCAATGAAAAAAGGCAAACGTAAGTGTTTGCCTAAAATTTCTACAGATAAATCAATGTCTGCCGGATTTACTTCCGGCAGACAATTGTGTAGGAAACGAAGATCGTTTAAATGCGTTTGTGCAGGACCATCGCCAAGCTCTAAAGCATACTTAATATGTTCCAGCTTACGTTGTGCACGTTGCATTATTCTCTCTCCAAATTATTTTTCCAGATTTTCCAGTTGTTCGGACAGATCTTGAGTTAAGGAAGAGTTTTTCTTGCCAATGTAAGAACGGTATTCAGCTTTTTCAGCATCACGTTTTACTTTGGAGATGCTCAGTCCGATTTTTTTGTTATCCAGATCCATTTTAATGATTTCTGCTTTAACAACTTGACCGAGTTCCAAAACGTCTTCCGGTTTTTCAATGCGAGTTTGAGCGATTTCGGAGATGTGAACCAAACCTTCAACTTTTTCGCTCAGTTTAACAATAGCGCCAAATGCCAGGAAACGAACTACTTCAGCTTCAACAATGTCACCAACGTTGAATTGACGAGCTTCTACTTTCCACGGATCTTCTTGGGTAGCTTTAATGGACAGAGCTACACGGCGGTTTTCGCGGTCGATTTTCTTAACCAGAACGGTTACTTCGTCGCCTTCTTTAGCAACATCTTCAGCTTTTACATTGCGATCCCAGGACAGTTCGGTGTTGTGAACCAGACCAACCAAGCCTTCGCCAACTTCTACGAACAGACCGAATTCAGCAACTTTAACTACTTTGCCAGGCAGTACTTGACCTTCTTCAACAGAGTTGTAAGCAGCTTCTTCTTTAGCAGCACGAGCTTCTTTAGCAGCAGCGATACGAGCTTCTTTAGCTTCACGCCAAGCTTTAGCTTTAGCTTCTTTTTCAGCTTTCAGCAGGTCACGACGGGAAACAACGATGCGTTTTTTCTCCAGGTCAACTTCGATGATTTCAGCTTGCAGTTCTTGGCCGATGTACGGAGTGAAGTCTTCTACGCGGTGCAGTTCTACATGAGAAGCAGGCATGAAACCTTCAACGCCTTCAACAGCTACGGACAGACCAACAATGTTTCTAGCTTTGTTTTTGATGATGCGCAGAACTTTAACAGTTGCCGGGCGTTTTTCACCTTCAGGCAGTTCAGCAACATTTTTCCAAGCTGCATCGCGTTCTGCTCTTACTTTGGACAGACGAACGAAATCGCTTTTGGTGCTACCAGGGATAACTTTAGCTTCAACTTCATCGCCAACTTTAATGGTTTCCATCAGTTCTTCAGCAGAAACAGCCGGGTTCCATTCAGCATAAGTGATTAAGCCATCATGTCTATATCCGAAAGATACATATACACCATCTTTATCCAATTGAATAACGGTACCGTTAACAATTTTGCCAGGATATACCTCTACCTCCATACTTTCGTTAAGCATTGTTTCAAAATCCATGTTTTCCATTGCTATAATAGCCTCCTTAATTAAACAGTCCGGAGTTGATGCCCCAGCTGTGATTCCAATTTTATGGCAATCTCTGAACATATCCCTTTGCAGTTCGTCCGCAGTTTCGATATGGTATGCCCTAGAACTATTCATTTGCACCAGTTCCAGCAAATGCCTTGTATTTGCACTATTGCGTCCGCCAATGACAATCATGGCATCAGTTTCCGCCGCCAAATCAACAGCCGCCTTTTGTCGTTGTGCTGTTGCCAAGCAGATAGTGCGCTCTACGCGGTATTCTCCTGGTCGTTGCTTTTTCAGTTCTTTGAGTATATCTTCGAATTTTTGCAGCTCAAAAGTCGTTTGGATGATTACTCCATAACGCTCCTGCTGCGGAACAGTAGAGATATCTTTTATACATTCGATACAGATAGCGTTTTTTCCTGCCCATTTTAAAATACTTTTTATTTCTGGGTGATTTTTTTCTCCGACAACAATCGGAATATAGCCATCTGCCGCTGCCTGAGCAGCTTTTTTCTGTGCCAAACGCACATTAGGACAGGTTGCGTCAATAATCGGCAAACCCTTTGCTTCTGCTGCAGTGTAAACCTCAGGGCCTACACCGTGAGAACGGATAATCACCGTTTCACCAGGCAGAAAATCATCTATATTATCTTTGCAGGCAATACCCTGCTTCTCCAAATCACTAATTAACTGCGGATTATGAATAAGCGGCCCCAAGGTTGCTGCCTTAAGATGCTCATCCGCGGCCTGCTGTGCTAATTGTACAGCTCTTTTTACACCATAGCAGAAACCACAGTGCTTCGCCAGTTTAATTTCCATCATATTTTTTCTCCTGCCTGCAATTTTGCAATATGCTGCATTAATTCGTCAGTCATAGAATGTAAAAATTCTTTGTTGACTACTGCATCAGCAGGGAAATAAATAGGCTTACCAAAGCGTACTGTAACTTTCGGCCAGATACGTCCATGACGTCTGTAATCAGTACCGATAACGCAGGCAGGAACAATAGTTGCCTGTGCCTTGCTAGCCATCATCAGCGCCCCCGGCTCTGCCTTGCCCAGCTTACCTGTTTTACTACGGGTACCTTCGGGGAAAATAGCCAAAACCTGATCATGCATCAGAATATCGATACCATGTTTGATTGCGGCACGGTCAGCACCGCCACGACGTACCGGAAATGCACCCAGCAGTCTATAAATATCGCCTAAGATAGGAACGAACAACTCCTGCTTGGCCATAAAATGAACCTTACGGGTTGCTGCAGTACCCAACACCGGCGGGTCTAACAAGCTTAAATGATTGCTGGCAATAACCAGCGGACCGTCCTTAGGAATATTTTCTGTACCTTCTACACGCAGACGCAATGTAATGGTAAAAATAATACGCAAAAGACTTTTACACAATGCATAAATCATCCGATACGCTCCTCAACAAGCTGCATAATTTTCTCTACTACCTGTTCGATATTCATATCGGAGGTATCAAGAAGCAGTGCATCATCTGCCTGACGCAGAGGACTAATAGCACGTTCACTATCCTGCTTATCACGAGCAGCAATATCTTGTTTTAATTGTGTTAACTCTACCTGCTCACCCTTAGCAACTAATTCCTTGTAGCGACGCATAGCACGTTCTTCTACAGAAGCAGTTAAAAAGATTTTTAATTGAGCATTTGGAAACACTACAGTACCTATATCACGTCCGTCCATCAGGACACCGCCTGCCTCGCCCATACGACGTTGTTGAGCTACCATAGCTTCGCGTACGGCACCAATAGCGGCAACACGTGATACATTAGCAGTAACCTCAACACTGCGAATCGCAGCAGTTACCTCTGTCCCATCAACAAAAACTCTATTGATGTTTGCTTCCGGCTTGAACTCGATAACCATGTCCTGAGCCAGTTTACTGATGGCAGCTTCATCAAACTCCATACCGGTTTGCAGAAATTTCCATGCTACACTGCGATACATAGCACCTGTATCGATATAAGCATAACCTAATTTTTCTGCCACCAATTTAGCAATGGTGCTTTTACCGGCACCTGCCGGACCATCAATAGCAACAACAATTTTCTTCATTTAACATAACCACACTTTATTAGATATTAGCCGCAGCTAAACCAGCAGCATACCCACTGGAAAACGCAGCCTGTAAATTAAATCCACCTGTATATCCGTCGACGTCCATAACTTCGCCGGCAAAATATAAGCCTTCAACCAACTTAGACTCCATCGTCTTTGGGTTGATTTCCTTAACATCCACGCCACCAGAAGTAACAATCGCTTCGGCAATAGGACGGGTACCTGTAATCGGCACACAAAAATGCTTTAATGTCTGCAAAAGACGTTGACGCTCTTCGCGGGAAATCTGGTTGACGAATTTTTCTTCGTCCAGATAAGCCATATCACAAACTACAGGAATCAATCGCTGTGGCAATAAATCTTTCATGCCGTTTACAAGCTGCTTACGGCTGTACTGCACAAAATCACGCTGAATACGAGCATCAAGCTTTTCATTACTCAACGCAGGCTTTAAATCAATGTACAGCTCCACTTCTTTGCCATCAGCTAATGCTTGAGAAGCATTATTACTTAAAGAAAGAATAATCGGTCCGGAGACGCCGAAATGCGTAAATAACATTTCGCCAAACTCACTAGCAATTTTTTTGCCGTCAGCAAATAATGTTCCTTGTACATTGCGTAAAGACAGACCTTGAAGATCATCAACATAAGGATAATCGCTTTCTAAAGGCACCAGTGATGGTTTCAAGGGAATAATCCTATGACCTGCTTTTGCTGCTAATTTAGCACCACCGCCGTCACTACCCGTACCAGGATAAGATGCACCGCCTGCGGCCAAAATTACTGCATCAGCAGTATAAGCTCCGCTAATAGTTTTTACACCTACTGCCCTGCCATCCTTCAGGAGAATATCAATGACTTTAGTATCAGTCATAATTTTTCCGCCTGCCTGACAGAAAATAGCTATTAGGGTATCTACTACATCTTTAGCTTTATCGCTTACAGGAAAAATTCTACCGCCTCGCTCGACCTTAGTCTGCAAACCATTATTTTCCAATAACTCTACTATATCATTATTTGTGAACCTATGTAAAGCACTATTTAAAAATCTTCCGTTTCCCGGGAGATTTTTCACAAAATCTTCTAATTCACAGGCATTAGTAATATTACAGCGACCTTTGCCGGTAATTAACATCTTTTTACCTGCTTGACGCATTTTTTCAAAAATAGTTACCTCGGCACCATTTTGTACTGCGGTAATACCTGCTAGAAGTCCGGCAGCACCACCACCTATAATTGCTATTTTAGTCATAGTTTAGCCGCCTTTTTTAATGCTGCCAATTCGTTATCGCTCAGCTCACGGAATTTACCTCTGCCAAGATTACTTAATTGCAGAGGACCCATTTTAATACGCTTCAGGTCACGCACCGGAAAGCCGATCGCGTCACACATGCGACGTACCTGACGGTTACGTCCCTCATGAATAGAAATATCAAACAAAGTATAATTCATTTCATGGTCATAGGTTCGCAGATTTACAATAGCAGGAGCTGTCATGCCGTCCTCTAATTTGACACCCATACGCAGCATATCAAATTTTTCATCAGGCACAATGCCCGGAACTTTAACCAAATAAGTTTTATTAATTTCATGACTAGGATGCATCAAGGCCTGTGCCAAAGCACCGTCATTAGTCAGCAATAAAAGACCCTCTGTATTGTAGTCCAGACGTCCTACAGGGAATACGCGCTCGGAAAGGTTTTGCACAAAATCAGCAATGCTGCGGCGGTTCTGTGGATCAGACATGGTAGTTACTACTCCACGTGGCTTATAGAACATATAATATACCTTAGCTTCTGCAGCAATAGGATTACCGTCAACAGTAATGCGGCATTGAGCGGCATCAAATTTGCTGCCTAACTCTTTAATAATCTTGCCGTTAACACGTACACGGCCAGCAGTAATGATTTTTTCTGCTTCGCGGCGGGAAGCAACACCGGCTGCCGCCAAAATTTTTTGTAAACGTTCTTCCATATATTTTCTATTCCTCTTTATCTGTAATATTTAATTGCTCTAAAGCTTCTTTTTCCGCAGCAATTACATCCTGTGGCTCTTCATTAATTGAAGGCAAATCCTCCAAAGATGCTAGGCCGAAAACATTCAAAAATTTATCCGTAGTTCCGTAGAGAATCGGATTGCCTAAGGCTTTTTTACGTCCTGCCTCCATTATTAAGCCATAATCTAGCAGATTATTTAAAACGCTGTCCACCTTTACACCGCGGATAGCCTCCATCTCGGCACGAGTAACAGGCTGTTTAAAAGCCACAATAGCTAAAGTTTCCATAGCAGCATTGGTCAGCTTAACTTCTTTTTTGCGTCCCAAGGCTGTAAGCATGGTGTAAAAAGCAGGCTTAGTCACCAATTGATAAGCATTACCTGTCTGACGCAGCATCAAGCCACGCTCTTCACCTTCATAGCTTTGCTCCAATGTCGTCAGCAAATCCCAGACCTGCGGTTTTTCTAAATGCATTACCATTGCCAACTCGGCCACAGTGATAGGCTCTCCGGCAGCGAATAAAACTGCCTCCAATGCGCCTAGCATTTGTTTACGCTCCATGCTGCTCCTCCTTGCCAAAAATATAAATCGGTGCAAATAACTGCTTCTGACTAATAGTAATCAGGCCCATTTTTAAAAGCTCTAAAACACCTAAAAATGCCGCTACCTTTTCACCAGGCTTTCCTGATTCAAACACACTGCTCAGTAAAAATCCTTGTGGCTTTTGTTTTACCAGCTGCATAATGTCTGTCATCTTCTGCTGCACACTAAAAGACTGCGGTTCAATAAAGGCTGTTGGCTTTTCTTCCTCGTGTAGCATACCAGCCAAGGCTTGTAATAAATCCTGCACCTGATACTGTGCCACTGTCAGCTCCACCAAGTCAGCAAACATTGGCGGACGCTGCCAGAAACGATCAGCCTGCTCCTTTAAATCTACTAAAGCCGCCGCTGCTCTCTTAATACGTCGATATTCTATCAGCATCTCTACCAGCTGTTGACGTGGATCTGCTTCCTCTTCGTCATCATCACGCTGCTCCTTAGGCAGTAGCATTCTGGATTTAATCTGCAATAAGGTGGCCGCCATAACTAAAAATTCACTGGCCGCCTCCATATCAAATTTCTGCATATTCCGCAGATAAGCAATATACTGCTCAGTAATGGAAACTATGGGTATATCATAAATATCTATTTTTTCCCTCTCGATTAAATGCATTAATAGATCAAGAGGTCCTTCAAAAGCTGTCAGCTTTAAAGATAAATCACTCATTATAGCAGCATCCTAATTAAAATATTATCGTCAAAACACTGTCGACCAAATATAAATAAGCATTAGCTAACGGATTTAATATAATACCAACAATACCGGTAAAGACTAAGGCAATTAAAATATAAAAGCCGTATTTACCGATAAATTCTTCAAACTGCCAAGATTGCTTAGGAGGCAATAATTCGGAAACGATTTTAGAACCGTCCAAAGGCGGAATCGGTAACAGATTAAAGAAAGCAAACCACACATTATACAACTGCATCCACAGTAAGAATTTGTATAAGCCATCGCTCATCATACCAAAGCGATTTAAAAACGCCATCATGAAGGCAGCTAAAAAACATAAGAACAGATTAGCTGCAGGACCGGCAAAGGATACTTTCAGCATCCCCTCTTTACGGTTGCGAAAATTATTGGGATTAATAGGCACACCCTTAGCCCAACCAAAGCCGGCAACTACCAATAAGATTGCGCCGATGGGATCTAAATGTGCCATAGGATTAAAGGTCAGACGACCCATATTACGGGCAGTAGAATCACCCATGCTGTCCGCGCATTGAGCATGGGCATATTCGTGAATAGAAATAGCAAACAGCAATGCCGGGATGCGATATATCATAGTACTTAAATCAAGCATAAACTCCTCCATAATTAAATAAACTATTATTTAATTATACAACACCTAGCACTGCTTAGTCAAAAAGAAAACAGAACCGCCGCCTTGATTCAGCGACGATTCCGTGACGCTTCTGTTATTTTCCTGTAAACACAGGCGGACGTTTTTCATAGAAAGCAGCAATGCCCTCTTTACAATCATCCGTACCCATCAGCAGAGATTGTGTAGTTTCTTCAATATTTAAAACTTCATCTAGAGTTAACGCCGTGTTGTTAAGGTATTTCTTGGTCAAACCGATTGCTATAGGTGCACTACTTGCTAAACGAGCAGCCATAGCATAAACTTCTGCTTTTAAGCTTTCATCGCTGCAAACATGATTGAGCATACCTAATTTTTCTGCAGTTGCCGCATCAATCAAATCGCCGGTAAACATTAATTCTTTGGCTTTATGCACACCGATAGCTTTCGGCAGGAAATATAAGCCGCCGCAGTCAGGAATCAAGCCCACCTTAGCAAAGCTTTCGCCGAAGCGTGCTTTTTCACTAGCATAAACAAGGTCACAAGCCAACATAAGATTTACACCAGCACCTGCAGTAACGCCATTAACATAAGCAATGATTGGTTTTTCTATTAAAGTAATTTTTCTTGCTACATCACCGACTCTGGCAATAAAAGCTTTTTTCGCAGCTACGCCTTCCAGTGAATTCAAATAACTTAAATCACCGCCGGCACAAAAAGCCTTACCATTACCTGTCAGAACGAGGCAGCGGACATCATTATCAGCAGCAGCCTTATCCAAAGCAAGATGCAAGCCTTCAATTAACCCATCATTCATAGAGTTCAGACTCTTGGGACGATTCATAGTGATAGTCGCCACATGATTTTCTACAACATATAAAACAGCTTCTTCCATAAAAAACACTCCTTTACAGATTGTAATACTCTATTATACCTCTCTTGGCAGAAAGGTGATAATCCGCTTATACGATTGGTGTCAATTCACCTGTTTCCGTATTAATCACATAGCCGCTGATATTTACATCCTTGGGCATCAACGGATGATGCTTCAGCAGTGCTACAGTTTCATGTACAGAGGTTTCCACATCATCAAAACCACGCAGCCAGCTTTTGAAATCAATACCGGCATAACGCATCATGTCCACGTGCTCTTGGGATACTCCTCGCTGTAATAAATGCGTAATCATCATTTCCTCGTTGATGTGTGCTACGCCGCAATCTGTATGGCCGATAACCATTACTTCCTCCACACCAAGCTCAACAATACCGATCAGCAGGCTACGGACAACACTATCAAAAGGGCTAGTAATCATACCACCGGCATTTTTAATCAACTTGACATCACCATTTTTAATACCCAATGCCGCTGGCAGTAACTCTACTAGACGAGTATCCATACAAGTAAGAATCGCAATCTTTTTATCAGGATACTTACTGGTCTGAAATTTTTTATATTCTTCCTTGGCAACAAATTCTTTATTATATGCTAAAATTTTTTCAATATTATCCATAAAAACCTCATTATTTAAGACTGCAAGCCTAGATTTATCCTCATTATAACATTGATTCACGCTTATTGCAAAAGAGTTTTATTTGACAATAAGATGAAATATAGAATAATTAAGAGAATCTACTCCAAGAGTGCTCAAATACTGCTTATCAGCAATTATTACTTAATAAACAAAAAATATCTAAGTTTTTTTCAAAAACTTGTTGACAAATTCATTAATATTAAGTATAATAAGTTTCGTTGGTTAACCACCAACCTTAATTCCCCGATAGTTCAGCCGGTAGAACACCTGACTGTTAATCAGGGCGTCGTAGGTTCGAGTCCTACTCGGGGAGCCAAGATATTAAAGCTTCGAATTTTTGTTCGGAGCTTTTTGTTTGTCAAAAACAATATATAAAAGCATGAGCATTCTGCATAAGCTGTGGAATGCCTTTTTTTTACTTCAAGCAACACTTCTCAAAATCATATCAGTACAGAAAAAATTGATTCTATAATAAATGTTGAAATCTCGATTTCTTCGAGACCCCAACATTTATTATAGAACCCTAATTTATCTAATGGTTTTATTGAAGGATATAACAATAAAATCAAAGTTTTAAAACGAGTAAGTTTTGGTATTAAAAACTTTGCTAGATTGCGAAATAGAATTTTGTTTCTACAATAGTTTCGCTTTGATGTCATTTTTACTTATGATATCTAGACCCCAATGTTTGACAAAGAACCCAAAGAACCAACATTACACTATATCACTAAAACAAAAAAGACGCAGACCGAAGTCTACGTCTACATTTCGTTTTGGCAGGGGTACTAGGACTCGAACCCAGATCGACGGTTTTGGAGACCGGTGCTCTACCATTGAACTATACCCCTGTGGAGCGGAAAACGAGATTCGAACTCGCGACCCCCTCCTTGGCAAGGAGGTGCTCTACCGCTGAGCTATTTCCGCAAATGGCGACCCGGATGGGACTCGAACCCACGACCTCCGCCGTGACAGGGCGGCATTCTAACCAACTGAACCACCGGGCCATTCGTCATTTATCAGTGTGCCTGACAGTTATATATATTACCATAAAAGTATTAGCTTGGCAAGTGTTTTTTGCAAAAAATTTTACAAAAAGCTGATTTTTTATAACAATCGTGACAAACCGCTTATTTCAGCCATTTAAGCTTATTTGTTACTATTAAAAATTCTATGAATAGGACCTGCCAAATAAGCAGCAGCGGCACATTTTACAATATCTAAAGGAATAAAGGGCAAAGCACCGATATAAAAAGCTTTATCCCAAGGCATACCGGTTAAGAGTTTTAATTGCATAACACCTGGCAAATAAATCAAAGGAATACCAATAACGCAGCCTAAAAGTACATAGCGTTTAAAATTGTATTCTTTGCCACGAGCCCATGCTAAGAATACAGCGGTAAACAAAAAGCCGAAAAAGTAACCGCCTGTAGGACCGAACAGTTTGCCAGGTCCTGCAGTACCACCTGTAAATACCGGCACACCGGCCAGACCTACCAAAATATATACTAACATGGTCATAAATGCTTGTTTCGCATTTAATACATAACCTGTTAAGTTTACAATCAATGTTTGCAATGCTAACGGAGACATAGAAAAAGGAAGCGGAATGATAATATAGGCAGAAATGCAGTTCATCGCCACCATCAAGGCCATTTTCGTCATTTCCGCAGTTTTATTATTATTCATAATCAGCACCAACCCAACATAAAGTTTTTCGCAAAATCTATATTCATAGTAGTGATTTTACATAGCTTATTATAAACAATGTCGCCATATAAGTCAACCTTATATCAATATCAGTTAACGTTACTACCGCGAAAGATGATTTTTTCACCGAAGCGTGCTTTTAGTGCGTCTGTCGCTGCATTGCGTTTTTGGCGTTTTTCATCATCAGCAAAGGCTAGTCCCAAAGACGTACCCCTGCTCAGACCTGATACCGTAATACCTAAAAGGCGCACGCCCTGCAGCAAATTTACACCATTTAACAAACGCACAGCCAATTGATAAATTTCCTCGTCACAGCTGATATCGCTTTCACTGGTAATGCTACGAGTAATAGTTTTAAAATCAGCATATTTAATTTTAATGCTTAGGGTACGACCGTAATAACCGCTTTTACGCAAACGATAGCCAACCATACCGCTAAGAGTTAAAAAATGCTTTTTGCACTCTTCCTGTCCGTGTAAATCATTTTCAAAAGTTACTTCCCTACCAATTGATTTTGCCTTAGTAGCATTCATGACCTCTCGCTGATCTATACCGCAAGCTAACAAATGTACTTGGGCTGCATTTTTGCCGAAAACACGTTTCAAAAGCATTTCGTCCATTTCTGCTAATTGACCGATAGTAACTATGCCGAATTGCAATAAGGCCTTGCGTGCTGCTTCGCCGATACCGAAAATTTTTGTTACCGGTAGCGGTGCAATAAAAGCCTTTGCTTCCTCGTGCTTGATAACAGTAAGTCCATCGGGCTTTTGCATATCCGAGGCCATTTTAGCTAAAAATTTGTTAGGTGCCAATCCCACAGAAGCTGTAATACCGATTTCTTCCTTAATCCGCTGTTTGGCTAATCGGGCTACAGCCAAAGCACTGCCATGCAAACGCTCCATACCAGAAATATCTAAAAAAGCTTCATCTATGGAAAGCTGTTCTACTTTCGGCGAAAGTTCGCTAAAAATCTGCATTATTTTGTGTGATACTTCTTGATAACGTGCCATGCGCACCGGCACATAAACTCCTTGTGGACATAATTTTTTCGCTTGCACAATAGGCATGGCAGAATGTACGCCAAATTTACGTGCTTCATAAGAGCAGGTAGAAACAACACTGCGCATACTCTGACCACCCACGATAACAGGAAGACCGCGCAGTTCCGGATTATCTAGCATCTCCACTGACGCAAAAAACGCATCCATATCCACATGCATAATCCAACGCAACATTGTTACCACCTCCCTGAAAGATTTTTGGTTTACGTATTTGAATAATAAAGTGTAACTTTTTGAAGATTATATAAGCCCGAAAAAGCGTTCAAAGTACTCTTTTAGTTTTTCAATAACACTCTTCTTCTTGGCAGTTCTCTTTCCACCACCACCAAAAATAGGCATAGGCGGCAGAATTTTATCAATATCGGTGCCAGTAGTCTTAACAACACCATCCTGAAAAGCATTGTTGATGAATTTAATGGTTTCCTCAGGTTTGAGCTTTTCTTCGACTATAATCCGATTAAGCTCTTCTTCCTTGTGGCGGTTAACATAAACCTTCCACTCATCGGTAATTGTCGCACCAACATTAACAGTATCCACGAAATTCATGATCAGGTCTTTCTTACTACGTAAGGACGGACTAGAACCAATAGCCTTTTCAATATCTGCACGAATTTCTTTATTATTACAGTTGTCTTTATGGTATTTTTCAATAAGCATGAGGATATAATCAATGTTAATTTCTACCTGTTTAATCAGCTCTAGCTCAAAGACGAGGTCGTCATTTATGTTCTCAGTATTGCCATCAACCGTAGGCCTCAACTCATCATAGGTATCAATATAAATACTCTGATAATCCTGCATATCACGGTCAGATAATTTTTGAACATCTGCAAATTGATCAAATGCAGATAAAATGTTTTTTATCCTAAGGAGCTTACCGAAAAGCTTAATAAACTCACGCTTTGCCTGTTCGCCGATAATAGGCAGACCCAAGGGAAATTCGGCTTCCAGCTGTTGTACTATTTCAGTATATCCCTGAACATGTTTACCGTTTTCTTCATAACCGTTGTAATAGTCCTCGAATTTCTTCATTAAAACTATTCCTTCGGCATCCTTATCACCAAAGAGGCCTATAGCTTTGTTAGTTGCCTCTTCAAGGTTGCGAAAGCAGACGATGTTGCCATATGTTTTTACAGAATTCAAGATGCGGTTAGTACGCGAAAATGCTTGTATCAGTCCATGCTGACGCAAGTTTTTATCAACCCATAAGGTATTGAGGGTTGTAGCATCAAAACCAGTCAAAAACATATCTACTACGATAAGAATATCTACTTCTCTATCCTTCACCCTTTGAGACAGATTTTTATAGTAATTTTGAAATTTATCTGCTGAAGTATCGTACTGTGTACCAAACTCCTTATTGTACTCACCTATTGCATACTCTAAGAAGTCACGTGAGTTTTTATCTAGCCCATCAGTATCAAAGCCTTCTTCTAACAGACCATCTTCACTATCCGACTCATTAGGAGCGTAGCTAAAAATGGTGGCTATTACTAGGTTCTTCTTTCGTTCTGCTATCTGCTTTTTAAATTCTAAGTAGTATTTCTTGGCGGCAGGAATGGAGCTTACAGCAAAGATTGAGTTAAAACCTGCAACACGTTGTCCTTTGAGTGAATAAAATTTATTACGCATGGTTTTTTGTTCAAAGTGCTCTAATGTGTAACTTACAATTTCAGCAATACGTTCAGGAGCACAAAGAGCTTTCTCTTTATCGATAGCACTAACGTCCTTATCGTCAACTCCATCCTTCATTTTGATAGTATTTACATAGTCAATACGGAACGGCAGAACGTTACCATCATTAATGGCATTTACGATGGTGTATGTATGCAGTTTGTCACCAAAAGCTTGTTGCGTAGTTTTCAGGTGCGGATTGCCACCTGCAGATGCATTGGCTGCAAATATCGGTGTTCCGGTAAAACCAAACAGATGGTATTTTTTGAAATGTTTAGTTATGCTTGTATGCATCAAGCCGAATTGACTACGATGGCATTCGTCAAAAATAATTACTACGTGCTTGTTATATACAGGATGTGTCTTATGTTTGGAAATGAAGATGTCCAGTTTTTGAATAGTGGTGATGATAATTTTAGTTTTTTCATCTTCCAACTGCTTTTTAAGCACACTAGTATTGGCATTACTATTAGCAGCACCCTTTTCAAAGCGGTCATACTCTTTCATGGTCTGATAGTCCAGGTCTTTACGGTCAACAACAAATAAAACCTTGTCAACGTCGGCTAGCTTAGAAGCTATTAACGCTGTTTTAAAAGAAGTCAATGTTTTGCCGCTACCTGTTGTATGCCAAATATAGCCACCAGCCGCAATAGTCCCGACCTTATTATAGTTGGTAGAGGTTATGATACGACTTAAAATCCGCTCTGTAGCCGCAATCTGATAAGGTCTCATAACCAAAAGCAAATCCTCAGCAGTGAAAACGCAGTATTTCGTCAACACATTCAGGAGAGTATGCTTAGCTAGAAAAGTACGGGTAAAATCTACAAGGTCAGCAATAATATTATTGTTCCCATCTGCCCAGTAACTTGTAAATTCGAAGCTATTACTTGTCTTTTTACTTTTATCCTTACCACTACCACTCATTTCCTTTATATGACTGGTGCGTGTAGTATTAGAATAGTATTTAGTGTTAGTGCCATTACTGATGATGAAAAGTTGCACATATTCATAAAGTCCGCTGGCAGCCCAAAAACTTGTCCTTTGATAACGCTTAATCTGATTAAATGCTTCACGAATGGCCACACCACGTCGTTTAAGCTCAATATGTACTAAAGGTAAGCCATTTACGAGAATGGTCACATCATAGCGAGTATTATAAGCTCCCTGCTCTTCTTCATATTGGTTGATTACCTGAAGGCTGTTGTTATGGATATTCTTCTTGTCAATGAGGGTAATGTTTTTGCTACTGCCGTCATCACAAGTAAGCACCTGAACATGATCAGTCTGTATTTTGCGTGTTTTTTCTACAATGCCTTCATTGGCATTAGCAATACAGTTACCAAAAAAACTCTTCCATTCCTTGTCAGAAAAATGGTAATTGTTTAGTTTTTCCAGTTGTAGGCGTAAATTACTTACCAAGGTAGCTTCATTATGTATGCTCAAATACTCATAGCCCTGTGTCGTCAGCAGGCGTATAAACTCTTTCTCCAGCGCCGCTTCACTTTGATATGCATCCGACTTTTTCCGCTTGCCGTATTCTTCCATAAAGTCGGCAACAACCGTACTTTCCGGCATCTCCGCTATAATATTGTAGATGCTCATAGTATCACTTCCCTTAAATTATGCTTTCTTCTCATTAAATGTAAGCAACTTGTCCCTATAGTATTCGTACTGCTTTTGACGAGCAGCAATCTCTGCCGGCAATCCCTCTGAAAGGTCATTGCATAGCTTATCAAAACGGTCAAGGATGTCAACTATGCGTTGTTGTTCTTCAAGAGAGGGTATGGGGATTACTATTTCTTTTATAGCAGGAACACTAGAATGAACGACCTTACTCTTTACCTTTCCTTTACTTTTTTGCATTTGAGCGTTTGTGGTAACAAGAGCATAAGCAAGATACTTAGGATTTTGTTTATGCTTCATAACTACAATATCACCGCCAGCAAGACATTTTTCATCGCCAACGTAAGCACATGATTTTGCGATTTCTTCTACACTTTCACCAGTGATAGCAAATAAGATGTCACCTTTTTCAAAATATTTTTTCGATGCAATTTTATTTTCGATGGTATGAGAAATACAGGTATCAAACCATATGTTATAGGAAGTGTAGATTTCACCATAACGTACGCACTGTATACCTTTCTCGGTAACTTCGTCACGCTTAATTCCAGCTCCCCTATAAATTTCGGTTGCTATATCGCCTAATTTTTCCCAAAGTACCCCGTCCTGCGTACTACGTCCTTCAAAGCTCAGAAGCGAATTTAGGAGGCCTGAGTACCGTTTTCGTTGAGCTGTAAGCTCTGCTGTAAGCGCGGAGGTAAGCGCGGTGAAATTGTCCAGTATCCGGACAATTTCACATTGAACTGGTAAAGGTGGAATAGGAATAATTATCTTTCCCATTTTAGACGGTGCAATATCCATTACCTTAGTACCAGTAACAATCTTGACCTTTTGCTTGTAAAAATCTTCAGTCTGAAAATAATATGCCAAGTACTTACTGTTTTGCTTGTGCTTAATTATTGCTGCATGTCCTCCTGTAACTATCGTTTCTTCTCCAAGCCATGCAACACATTTACATACATCCTCAATATTTTCGCTAGTTACTGCTACTACTAAATCTCCAGTTTCTACTTTTTTCAAAGTTTCAGCTAGTTCTACAGAAACCTTGGACTTAGTTTCATATGCATAAGTTCCATAATATGTGTAAATTTGTCCGTAATGAATGCAACCAACACCATCTTCAGTAAAATCCTTCTTTTGAAGACCATTACCTCTTACTATTGTTGCAAAAGAGTCTAATGGTTTATATTCAACCCCATCAGGACAAAGCTCTTTTATCAAATCATTCAACTTACTCATCGCCAGTACCACCTTTTTCAGTACTCAGCAACTCACTATCTACTTCTTCTAAAAACATTCTGTCAAAATCGCTTTTATACAATCTATCCTGTACTACTCTGTACTTTTCAAATTCCGTCAGTGCGTGCATTTTTGCTAATTCGGCAGATACTTTGCCGGCATCCTGTAAAATTTCCCTATCCCACACAGTCAAGAAACTGTTTAATTTCTTTTCCCAATCTGACATAGTCATGGGAATATGACGTTCTGCTTGAACTTCTGCCAAATCTAAATAGGAAGACACAATCCTTTCCAGCTGATGAATTTCATTTTCGTCAAGGTAATTTTTCGCTACTGTTACATCATATCTATGAATTTTTCCGTTAGGAGCACCATCCCATGTTTGAAGTCCCATGTGCTCTTTATCCGCATTGGCTCTATTATAGATAACTTCAGACGCAGTTTGTCCATGAACACTATAATGAAGCTTATTTTGAACCGCGGCAAAAAATCTACGTGTAGCCTTCGCAGAAGGATCGTAGTCTAAAGCAGTAGCATAAATATCCGTTATCTTCTGATAAAATTTACGCTCGGATATACGAATTTCACGGATTTTTTCCAGTTGCTTTTCGAAATAATCTTTGGTGAGCAATGTGCCACCGTTTTTCAGGCGCTCTTCGTCCATCACCCAACCCTGAATAGTGTAATCCTTAACAATTTTGTTTGCCCATTTACGAAACTGTACGGCACGCTCATTATTAACCTTAAAGCCAACAGCTATGATAACCTGTAAGTTATAATGGTTTACACTTCTATTAACTTGTCTTTCACCTTCATTTTGAACTATTCGGAATTTCCGAATAGTTGACTCCGCCGATAATTCTCCGTCAAAATATACTTTCTTAATATGCTCATTGATTGTTGATAAGCCAACATCATAAAGCACTGCCATCATTTTTTGCGTCAGCCAGATATTTTCATCTTCATAACGCATTTCTACGCTTTGCTCATCTTCACCTGTGGCTGCAATAAATGTAAGATATTCAGCCGCAGAGGAGCGAATACTGGCTAAAGCTTTATCATTTTGTTTATCCATTACTCCACCTCTATTTCGGCAATAATTTTGTCTATCTCTGCACGTAATGCAACTTCTTTAGCAACAATTTCTTTAATTTCAGCATTAAGAGCTTTAATATCAATCACTTCTCTTGTATTTTCCTGCTCAACGTAGGTGCTGACACTCAAATTATAATCCTGTTCTTCAATTTCGCTGTTTGGTACTAACCTGCACACATATTCTTTATCCTTACGCTCAGTGTACAAACTAAGAATATTCCTGATATTTTCATCAGTCAGCTTATTATTATTAGTTACCTTAACAAATTCCTTAGAAGCATCAATAAAGAGTGTACTATTATCCTTCTTAGATTTTTTCAGTACCATGATGCAAGTTGCTATAGACGTACCGTAGAAAAGGTTGCTCGGCAGTTGAATAATGCAATCTATATAGTTATTGTCAATAAGATATTTACGGATTTTTTTCTCTGCGCCACCTCTGTACATAATACCCGGGAAGCAGACAATGGAAGCTGTACCATCTGTTGCTAACCAGCTTAAAGAGTGCATGATAAACGCTAAATCTGCCTTAGACTTAGGAGCCAGTACACCAGCTGGTGCAAAACGCGGATCATTAATCAGTAAAGCATTGTCGCTACCTTCCCATTTTATAGAGTACGGAGGATTGGAAACAATAACTTCAAACGGCTCATCATCCCAATGCTGTGGCTCTATAAGAGTATCACCATGAGCGATGTCGAATTTTTCATAACCCACATCATGAAGGAACATATTAATACGGCACAGGTTATAAGTAGTAATATTAATTTCCTGACCATAGTAGCCTTGACGAACCGCATCCCTACCTAAAACCTTAGCAGCTTTTAAAAGCAGAGACCCTGAACCACACGCAGGGTCGTAAATTTTATTAATCTCAGTCTTACCAACAACGGCAATACGTGTTAAAAGCTCTGATACTTCCTGCGGCGTAAAATACTCGCCACCGCTTTTACCGGCATTGGAAGCATACATACCCATTAAGAATTCATAAGCATCGCCAAAAGCATCAATAGTATTATCCTGATAATTACCAAGCTTCATTTCAGCGATACCATTCATCAGCGCAACAAGCTTTTCGTTACGTTTAGCTACAGAACCGCCAAGCTTATTGCTATTTACATCAATATCCGCAAACAAACCTTTAAAATCATCTTCACTCTCAGTACCCTGTGCTGATTCTTCAATATTACGGAAAACACGTTCCAATGTTTCATTAAGATTCTCGTCTGTAGGTGCTTTTTTCGACACATTACAGAATAGCTCGCTAGGCAAAATAAAGAAACCTTTAACCCAGACCATTTCTTCTCTGCCATATTCTGCTTCTGAATCAGCCATATCCGCATAGGCAAAATCATTGTCACCAGCCTCATGTTGTATATTGTCTATGTAAGATGCTAGATTTTCCGAAATGTACCTGTAAAACAACATACCAAGTACATATTGCTTAAAATCCCATCCGTCTACACTACCACGCAATTCATTGGCAATTTTCCAAATTGTACGGTGCAATTCATCACGTTCCTGTTCCTTAATATTGTCAGCCATATTTTCAAACCTCCCACAATAACTTCTCAATTACATTATTTGGTGTTTACATTTATAAAACGCTCAATAACTGTAACCAAAACTTTTGGCTTTCGCCTTTTTCGTAGCCCTTATCCAACCAAAAATCAGCAAATTCCTTAGCCGCCTTGCGTTGCTCCACATCATTCATCTTCTACTTTCCCCTCTTTTCCTGTATCTGCAAACAGTCTCAAAACTGTACCTATTTTCTTAATTCCTTCCACATTTTCACTATCTGCGCCATGCATAAAAGCAAAATGTTAATATCCTCTTGCGTAGGATGCTTATAAATAAGCTCCTTATGCTCCTCTACAATATCCTTAATATGCACACCCTCATTACCCAAAGTACGAATAGTATGCCAATAGCAAATCTCCCAGCTTGGCAACGCATAACGCTCGCCTACCTTATTAATCATATGCACCAAATTCCCTCGGCATAATCACCTAACAAATCCTTGGCAATCAGCTCGGCCAGACGGCGACATTTAAATGCTATCAAATAACGTGGCTCCTGCTCAATACTATCAAAAGCTGTAATCAGTTCTGCTAAATGCTGCTCTATCCAAAAATTACCCTGCTTATGTGGCTGCATACAACGTAACTCCTGACGCATAAGCTTCAGATTTTCTTGTGTTGCCTCATAAAGCACGGGCACATCAATATCGTATTGATTGCGTCCCAACAACTCATTAAAGGCTTTGTTCAGCTCTTGAAAGCGATGTAAATCATGTTCCATAATACGCAGCTCCAGTAAATCGCCGATATTATGCAGTGCTGCACCACCCTCTTGAAATAATAAGCGCACCATCTCTGCTGCCGAATAATTTTGCATATTTGCGCCTATAATCGGCAGCATTATTTTCGTCACAGCACAATTAATATAATTAGCACCAACCAATAAGCCAAACAAAGAAGCCAAGCGTTTTCTTATCGTCTTTAATTGTAAAGAAACATTTTCTTTAGGACTTAACTCAATACAAGCAATTCTCCTAAAAGGCAACTGCTCAGGCAGCTGCCGACTAAGCCAGATATGCTGATTACTACGCAAATCATATTCTGGATTTTCGGCTAAACGAGCTACATCTATACCTATATTTTTCAAACCGCCAATCAACGTTTCTGCTATAGGCTGATAATCATCCTGAAATGCAGAAACAACTAAAACATCAAATTGCTCTTGGCATTGCAGAATATCACCATGTTGAATTTCCAACCTTTTAATTCCTTGATTTGTTTCGAAATCAAAAATATTACGTTGATTCATCCTCCACCTGCCTAAACTTTTTCTACAACCACATATATACGCCGTAAGTAATACCGCCTAAGATAATTAACCCGGCAAAATTATAAAATAAAAAAGTCCGCAGATATGTTCCTGCCTGATAAGGATGCTCGGCAATAAACAGCTTATAGGAAATTACACTGGCCATGGACGCAATCAAAGTACCTAAACCACCAATATTTACCCCTAAAAGCAAAGCATCAGCCTCATTAGTCATACCTGCCAAAAGCATCGCCGCCGGCACATTACTAATAAACTGGCTGGCGATTAAACCAGTCAGATAAGTACCTGCTGCCGTACCCAAAAAGGACTGCTGCACATAAGCCGCTAGCGCTGTGTGGCTGATATTACCGATAAAAACAAAGAAACCGATAAAAGTCACTAAAAGCGTATAATCTACATCACATAATAAACGATGACGATAAATACAAATCACTACTGCCGTTACTGCTAGAACCATAAATTTATCCACATACTGCAATACCGCCCCGATGTTCAAAAAGAGCAAGCCTAAAAACAACAGCGTCAATTTACGTGGCGGCTCAGGCAGGGACGGCAAGGAAATACTCAAGGTATAATCAGGGCGGCGGATAATCAGAAGGTAAATATAAATAACGGATAAAATACCTGGCAACAACATCACATAAAAGAAATGTGCCGTTGTGTAATCAAAATATGCATATAAAAATAAATTCTGCGGATTACCAGGAGGTGTCAGCATACTGCCCAAATTAGCAGCCAATGTCTGTAAAATAATCACACGACCGAAGTCCTGCTCCAGCTTGCGTCCCACAACTAACGCCAATGGTACAAAAGTGAGCAAAGCTACATCATTTGTAACAAACATTGAAGAAACGTAAGTAATCCCCACTAAAGCATAAACAATCTGCCGCATACTTTGACAGCGGTTGACCAGCTCTACAGCCACCCAATCAAGAAAGCGAATGCTTTTTAGAGCACCAACTACTAGCATCAAAGAAAACAAAATACTTAAAACAGAAAAATCAATATAAGCCAATTGCGGTGTAGAAAAAAAACTACTTCCCACAGCTAACATAATCGCGGCACACAAAACCGTTTCCTGTTTACAAAAATTCTTTACTCGTTCTAACACTAATAACTCCCCTAATCCCAATTTGCCCTTGCTGCCGCCAGCGTCAAGGCATGTACTTCTTTTGCACCTGCTTTACGCAAAACACTAGCTGCTTCTGCCAAGGTACTACCAGTAGTAAAAATATCATCACATAAAAGAATACGTTTACCTTGCAAATTGAACTGCGGAAAAACAGCAAAGCACCCTTGCAATTCAGTACGTCTATTTTCGGCATCTAAAGCAAACAAAGGCGCAGTAGTGCGGACACGCTGTAAAATATTATCGCTATAAATACACGTATCACGTTCATTTAATAATGGAGCAAAAATTTCCTGTGGTACATCATAACCACGCTGACGATAACGTTCCGGAGATGTAGGAATGCAGGTAGCAAAATCGAATTGCCCTAGCCAACGCATTTTAGCAGACGGTAACGCCACTTCTGCTTCTTCACGCAAAAAGGGTAATATGGAGGCCTGATGATTAAATTTTACTTCATGCAAAGCATTTTCAAACACGCCATCATATTTATATAAAAGAAAAATGCTATCTAAAACATCCTCTGGTCTTGCTTCGGCCTGTCCTGCCAAATACTCCTCCCTCGGCTCACATTGAATAGTTTTCGACAAAAGATAATGCTTACGACAAATTTCGCACACATATCCATGGTCTATGGTATTATGGCACACGGCACAGTGACGCGGAAACAGCAACTCTTTTACCACTCTCGCATAATATAACCATTCCTGTTTTAAACTAGCCATGGAACACCTCGTCATCCTGTTGCAAACGCTCAGCTAAAAGACTGTAACGTTTACGTGTCTTATCGTTGCTGACAGCAGTATAAACAGCATTTTTACTACCTACAACCATAACTTGCTCCTTAGCACGTGTTACAGCTGTATAAAGCAAATTACGTTGCAGCATAATATAATGACTGCGTACCATCAGCAAAATAACACAGGGATATTCACTACCCTGAGATTTATGCACGCTCATAGCATAAGCAAGTTGCAATTCCTCTGCTTCGGCCTTGCTATAGGTCACAAAATCACCTTCAGGACGATCAGGGAACATTACCGTTAAGGTTGCACCCTCAATACTTTTAACACGTCCTAAATCGCCATTAAATACATTTTTTTCATAATTATTGCGAATCTGCATAACTTTATCACCGACACGCAATACATTATTAGGGATATTAAATTCTTTTTTCATCGGTGAGGGAGGATTAATATATTGCTGCAATAATTTATTTAAATTCTGTACACCGCAGGGATTTTTATGCATTGGCGACAATACCTGCACTTTCCTCCAATCACCATCCATGGTCATTTCGCCATAGGTACGGGCTACAAATTCGGCCGCAGCATTTTCATCAGCAAATTCTATTAGCGAAAAATCACTATTTTCACCTTCAATAAAATCCGGCATCTGCCCGCGGTTGATTTTATGTGCATTCACAACAATAGGGCTGACCTCTGCCTGGCGGAAAACATTTTCCAAACGTACCACAGGCATTTTTCCTGAGCGGATAATATCTTGTAAAACACTACCTGCTCCGACGGACGGCAACTGATCCACATCACCGACAAAAATTAAGCGACAGCCACCAGGAACAGCCTTAAGCAAATGATACGTAAGATTAATATCCAGCATAGAAGCCTCATCAACGATAATAGCCTCTGCATCCAGCGGATCTTCGTCATCCTTACCAAAACATAAACCGTCACCTGTCGGTTGATATTCTAACAGACGATGAACTGTTAGTGCAGGATGTCCTGCCGATTCGGCTAAGCGACGTGCCGCACGCCCAGTCGGTGCTGCTAAAAGAATACGACAGCCAGCTTTTTCTAAAACGTTTAAGATACCCTTAACAACAGTAGTTTTACCAGTACCGGGCCCACCTGTCAGCACAAAGACACCATGCTGTAAGCTGGCATAAACAGCTTCACGTTGCTTGTCAGCTAAAACAATCCCTGCATTACGTTCCCATTCAGCAATAACCTTATCTGCATCCACACGTTTAAGCGTACCTGCCTGGTCTCTTAAATATACTAAACGCTGTGCAGTCTGTACTTCCGCCTGATAAAGATATTCGGGATAAATGAAACGTGTTCCGCTCACCTCTTCAATACGCAGTAAATCCTTTTCAATTAATTCAGAGCAAACATTCTGCACCTGCATAGTATCTAACATTAAAACACGTGCCGTTTCCTTAACTAGCAGCGCCTCCGGCACACAAGTATGCCCAGCATTAGAAGCACTTGTCAAAGCATAGCTTAAACCTGCACGCAGACGCTCTTCACTATCAGGTGCAATTCCCATAGCCATAGCAATACGATCAGCAGTCTTAAACCCGATACCTGTAATATCACGTGCCAAGCAATAAGGATTTTCCTTGATTCGTGTTAAAGCAGTATTGCCATACTTAGCCTGCATACGTGCCGCATAACCGCCACTGACACCATGAGATTCCAAAAACAACATCAGCTCACGCAAGCCTGACAGCTCACGATAACCTTCGATAATTGCAGTAGCCTTTTTCGGTCCTATCCCTTTAATCTCTGTCAATCTCTCCGGATACATATCCAGCATATTTAAAGTATCAGCACCGAAATGCTCCACAATCAATTTCGCTGTTGCCGCCCCCATGCCTTTTATCGCACCACTAGCTAAAAAGCGTTCAATGCCTGCCACAGATGTGGGCTGAATTGTAGTTAATACTTTCGCATCAAATTGCTTACCGAAACGAGGATGCTCAATCCAATTACCGTCCACAGAAACATTTTCGCCTAAATACGGCGCAGGGCCATGATAAACCAGGCAAAAATGACCAAAGCTTTTATTTTCTGCCCGCAGTACGCAAAACATCTTATCATCACTTTGAAAAACAACATCATTTATTACTGCTTCGAGCCTTTCCATCTGTCCACCACCAACTAAGAATTTTCTCTGTTTATATAATTATCTTCAACGATAAGAAAACAAACGTTTTGTATAATATATATTATAGCACAAGAAAAGCATTTACACAGCTAAAAAAATTAAGAAATTAAGAAAATAATCTTCGTCACATTCATGCAAAAAGAATAAAGAGCAGACAACTTACGTCATCTGCTCCTAAAATCTTCTTACAAAATTTTCTTAATCCTAAATTGCAATAAGAAATTGCACACTTTTTAAAAATCAAGTTGCATAAATCTTATCAAGCTCATTCTCGAATAGATCATCAGGTGATTTGTATCCGAGTATTTTCCTGGGTAACAAATTACACCAATCTGCTGTCAACAGAATATCATCAGAAGTATATTTGCCTATTCTCTTTCCTTTAGGAATAAATCTTCTTAAAAGACCATTGTGACGTTCGTTAGAACCTCTTTCCCATGAACTGTAAGGGTGGGCAAAGTATACTTTTGTCTTTGTGTTATCTTCAAGCTTTGCGAGTTCAGCAAATTCACTACCGTTATCACTTGTTATAGTTTTGAATATCTGGCTAAACTTATCGCCATAGTAATTTTTCAAGTATTCCATAGCTTTACTAACGGAAGATGTTGTTTTTCCTTCGATTTTAATGGCTATGTACTTGCGTGTAAGACGTTCTACAAGAGTTAATATAACGTTATCACTCTTGCTTTTACTGC
>UQWU01000005.1 GCA_900544885.1 uncultured Phascolarctobacterium sp.
TCGAATTAAACCACATACTCCACCGCTTGTGCGGGCCCCCGTCAATTCCTTTGAGTTTCATCCTTGCGGACGTACTCCCCAGGCGGGGTACTTATTGCGTTAACTCCGGCACAGAAGGGGTCGATACCTCCTACACCTAGTACCCATCGTTTACGGCCAGGACTACCGGGGTATCTAATCCCGTTCGCTACCCTGGCTTTCGCATCTCAGCGTCAGACACAGTCCAGAAAGGCGCCTTCGCCACTGGTGTTCCTCCCAATATCTACGCATTTCACCGCTACACTGGGAATTCCCCTTTCCTCTCCTGCACTCAAGTCTTCCAGTATCCAGAGCCATACGGGGTTGAGCCCCGCATTTTCACTCCAGACTTAAAAAACCGCCTACATGCTCTTTACGCCCAATAATTCCGGACAACGCTCGCCACCTACGTATTACCGCGGCTGCTGGCACGTAGTTAGCCGTGGCTTCCTCGTCTACTACCGTCATTACACGTCATTGTTCACAACATGCACATTCGTCATAGACAACAGAGCTTTACGGGACGAATCCCTTCATCACTCACGCGGCATTGCTCCGTCAGGCTTTCGCCCATTGCGGAAGATTCCCCACTGCTGCCTCCCGTAGGAGTCTGGGCCGTGTCTCAGTCCCAATGTGGCCGTTCATCCTCTCAGACCGGCTACTGATCATCGCCTTGGTAAGCCGTTACCTTACCAACTAGCTAATCAGACGCAGGCCCATCCTTCAGCGATAGCTTATAAATAGAGGCCATCTTTCATCACATCCTCATGCGAGGTTGTGATCACATTCGGTATTAGCACCCCTTTCGGGATGTTGTCCCCATCTGAAGGGCAGGTTGCCTACGCGTTACTCACCCGTTCGCCACTAAGATTACCGAAGTAATCTCCGTTCGACTTGCATGTGTTAGGCATGCCGCCAGCGTTCGTCCTGAGCCAGGATCAAACTCTCCAATAAAATTTATTGAAGAACCGATTTGGCTCTTAGTTATTAAAAAAGAAATTTATTTGACTTGGTCTTGCGTTTACACGCTCGACCCGCACATTCGCTTTTTTATAGGTTATTGTTCAGTTTTCAAGGTTCACTGTCTAGCGATTTGGGCTTTTGTTTTGTTGCCGTATCGCGTCGACTTGTATATAATACCATCCTTACCCCATTATGTCAACACTTTTTTTGAAGTTTTTTTGCTTTTTTTCGTGATACGCACGGATAAGTTGGCAAATAAAGTATATTAAATATACCACTTTTAGGATACAAAAATTTTATAAAAAAAGTGCTATTTTTTTACATTTTTCTGCTTGTTTTTCATCAAAAAGCGTTAATCTTTCTATTTTTTCTAAAAACTTAGGAAATTTTTCTTCTACTTTTTTGTAGTAGCATTGCTACCCTTCCGTCCCTTTTCACCTCTCAGTCACCTTACAAGGGGAGCCAGGCAAGTGCTAATTTACTTCAGCAAAAGTAGTTACTGACGTGTTCTCCTCTACGATAGACTAAATATTTCTACCGCAGTAAATTAGTACTTCTAACTTCCGCTCAACGAGCTTGCCTCTCCTTGCAAGGAAAGGTGGCAGTGAGCGTTAGCGAGCTGACGGAGAGGTCTTACTTCGCCTCTATTCCCAACATCTGTAATACGCCACACTAACCTTGCCTCGCCTTTTAAGGAGAGGTGGCAGCGATCTTTTGCGAGCTGACGGAGATGTCTTACTTCGCCTCTCTTCCCAACTTTGCAAGAAAAAGTCCCCCGCACACAAAAAACTGCACTCAAAAACCATTACAGCCTTTAAGTGCAGTCTAAAAATAACCCTTTTATTTACTTTTTAAATAACCCTTAGAAACGGAAATCGCGACCGCCGTGTTCAATTTCGGTCAGATGCTCTTTGCACACCTCGCGTACTTTTTCCTGCGGAATAGTCAACAACTCGCGTTCAATCAGCTCTTCACCTAACTTGCGTGTTTCGGGACTAGCATAATCCACCAAATATTCCTTCAAAGTCATAATAGCATTAGGATGACAGCAGTTTTGAATCTGCTTAGCCTTGCACAGCTCCATGAAACGATCACCTGTACGGCCTGCACGATAACAAGCAGTGCAGAAAGAAGGCAAAAAACCCAAATCCATCAACCAGGCAATAACCTCATCCAGAGTGCGTTGGTCAGAAACATCAAATTGCTCCGTATCCGTCGGACGCTCTTCCTTGGTATAACCGCCGACAGAAGTACGGGAAGCACCGCTGATTTGGGAAATACCTAAATGCAGTGCTTTTTCACGAACAGCCTGACTTTCACGAGTAGAAATAATCATACCTGTATACGGTACGGCAATACGGATAATCGCAATAATCTTAGAGAAAATAGTATCATCAATACCATTATCAAAAACACTGGGATCTATATCATCAGCACGTTTAATACGCGGTACGCTGATAGTATGAGGACCTACGCCATGAACAGCCTCCAGATGCTCTGCGTGCATCAACAAACCTGCCAGCTCATATTTATAACGCTCCAGGCCGAACAATACGCCCAAACCCACATCATCAATACCGCCCTCCATAGCACGGTCCATAGCCTCGGTATGATAAGCATAATTATGTTTAGGTCCTTTCGGATGCAGCATTTCATAACTTTCTTTATGGTATGTTTCTTGGAAAAGAATATAAGTGCCGATGCCTGCCTCTTTTAATTTGCGATAATTTTCGACAGTAGTAGCCGCAATATTGACATTTACGCGACGGATAGCACCGTTTTTATGCTTAATAGAATAAATAGTTTTAATACAGTCTAAAATATATTCAATAGGATTATTTACCGGATCCTCTCCTGCCTCCAAAGCCAGACGCTTATGACCCATATCCTGCAAAGCGATTACTTCACGACGTACCTCATCCTGAGTCAGCTTTTTACGGCCGATATGGGTATTCTTCGCATGATAAGGACAATAAACACAATGATTAATGCAATAATTAGATAAATACAGCGGAGCAAATAATACAATGCGGTTGCCGTAAAAATCTTTCTTAATCTGCTCTGCTAAACGGCAGATAGCTTCAATACGCTCAGGATCCTCGCACGCCAGAAGTACGGATGCTTCTCGGTGAGTTAAGCCTTTACGCAGCTCTGCCTTAGCCATAATAGCATCTAAAAGCTCGCTATTGTTCTTGTTAGCTTCCGCATAAGCCAAAGTATCCAAAATCTCCTTATGATTAATGAATTCTTCAGCCTTCATAGATTTTACGTTATACAAAATTTTTCCTCCTTATAGGTCAGCAATGCTTCCCTGTCAGTGATTTTCAGGTAATTAAGAAATTTCCTCGCTGATAACGTTAGAATAAGCAGTTTTAGCCGTTACTCCCTGTAATCTTCCCAGCTTGCCCGATAAGGCACTGATGATATTCTGCGGTGCATCCACAGCCACACAGATAATATTAACCCCCTTGGCACGATAAGGCAGCCCCATCCGCCCGATGATATATTGTCCATAAGTATGTAAAATGTTATTTAATTTTTCCACAGCATCATCACTGGCAACGATAATCGAAATCACCGCAACTCGGCTATCCATCAGCATTCACTCCTTTTACCTGATAAACTGATTATAGCATACTTAAATGTCTTTTGACCAATCTTTGTGTTACAATGAAGTTAAAGTAATGAATTTATTTTAGGAGGTCTAAACATGGAATTTGTTGCCTTAGATTTTGAAACCGCTAATGCCAGCCGTAACAGTGCCTGCTCCATCGGTATGGTTACTGTCAAAGATGGTCACATTATCGACGAATATTATCAGCTGATTAAACCTAAATATATTTATTTTAACGAAGAAAACATTGCCGTACATGGTATCACCCGGGAAATGGTCGTAGATAAACCCGATTTTGAAGAGCTGTGGCCGGATATTTTTGCCCGCCTGCAGCATAAGCAGATTGTTGCACATTTTGCTAAATTTGATATTAACGTCCTGCGCAGTACCTTAAATACTTATTATCTGCCCATGCCCAACATCGAATATATCTGTAGTTGGATTCTGGCTAAAAAAGCCTTCCCGCAGCTGGAACGACACAGCCTGGATATAGTGGCTAAGCACGTAGGCTTTACCTTTAAACATCATCACGCCTTAGAAGATGCCCGAGCCTGCGCCGCCATCGTCAACAAAGTATTGGAAATAACTCCTGCCCAGGATTTTCAGCATCTAGCCGAAATTTATCACTTTCAATGCGGTCAACTGAGCCGCTGCAATTTTCTGCCCTGCCTGATGGAACAGGAAAAAACAGCACCACTGCCACAGATGAACAGCCTTTTTTAACCACAGACCACGGGAAAAAGACGCTAGGAAAAAGCACTTCTAAGCACTAAACGATCAGCAAATAACGCGGTGGCGTAAAGCACGAAAAAACTCCCGAAGTACATATCAATAACACATACTTCAGGAGTTTTGCTTATCTTATTCTAGTCCGTTGACCGTTAGCCTCAACAAAGAAAATATCACTTAACTGTACACGACCATTAACAATTTTAAAAGCATTGCTTTCCACATTGCCTAAATCAGTAGCAATAATCACATTCGTAAAACCTAATTCTTTATTTTGGTCGCTAAAACTGCCGCTAATACTCTTAAACGGCACCAGTAAATAATTACCACACCCTGATTTAAATGTGCCATAAGTTAAACTGCCAGCATTTTTGCCGTTGTTGCGGAATTTAATATCCAGCTCCACGGAGCAGTTAATCGCATTAGTACGTGCCGCCGCCGAAGCCATTAAATCCTTACCATGAGCATCAATTTTATAATGATGATTATCAAAATGATATACACCATAGGCCTCCACAGTACCGCCGTAAATACTGCCCGTTACATTATCCAAGGAAATCAGCCCGTTAGCATAATGATAATTACCGTTGATTTTCGTAAAATTTAAACCCGGCAGATTTAATTCATCCATCGCCACAGAGCCGTCAATTGTAGGCTCCTGTAATGTACCTTTCATCTCACCTGTAATAGTCATAGGGTCATTAGCATTGCTCAGACCTAAGGAAGCAGGCACGACCTTATATAACCCTAAATTAACTAATAATTTCTGGGAAGCATCCAGATGCACCGTACCATCAATATTCAGACCATCACCGACCATACTGCCACCGAACTTACCCGCATCCAGATGCACGACCAAATCCTTATGATGCTTGACCTGTACAAAACCGTTCACATCATTAAGAATAAAACTTCTTTTTTTATACTCGGCAGATAAAACAGTATCCTTGAAAATCAGCTTAATATTAGGCAGATTATCAGGCAGGTTAAGATTTTTCCTGCCCGACTTATGCTCTTTTTTTACCCCAGGCTGCTTATCCCTATGTAAAACATCCATATGCATATTATTGTCGAAGCCCACATGAATCAAAGCATTATCCAGCTCCAACTCCTCAATGCTCTCTAAGCTCGGCTTATTAACAACAATATCCCAAGTACTGACCTTCATGCGTCCCTGCTCCACATTAATCAAAGCTGCGCCGTTAGGTGCCATCCAGCTCAATTTAGTAAAATAAACATTGCCCCATAAATCAGCACTCAGCTTTTCGGCCTTAACCTGGCCAAGCAGCACCTGCTGTTTAGCCATCTCCCTATTAAAAATATCAGCAGCTTGTCTGCTGGCCAATTCACACAGCACTAAAAAAATAATTATGCCCAGGATAATTATCCCTGCAACAATCCCGATAGCTGTACCCTTATGCATCTGTTTCAACTTATCAATCATCTTCTCACCTCAAAAGCCAGCGATACTTTCTTGAAGAAAAAAGCACTTTTTGTTATAATGAAAGCAATATTTCAAAGAACATTCAGGCTGCTGCACTGCAAAAGCCTAGGATATACAGGAGGAGTCGGACCATGCTCAATATCTTATTTGCTTTATTTCTTTTCGGTATGCTGGTTGTACTCTGTGGCAAAGCAATTATCCGTGCTACAAGACAGCAACAGCCACTCAACGGAAAGGAAGCCGCTTTGTTGGTCGCTCTTTCTCTTGGCTGTATGATAGCCTTAAACGCCGGCGTCAGTGCCGTATATCACGTACCACTGTTCTACTAATTGTTCTCTATGCATATTTTACATGGAAAAGCCATACCAAACAAGGTATGGTTTTTCTTTTTGCAATATCTTCACAATCAGTATTTATGCTGCCGTATTTATCCGGCTATGAGTAACGCTAAAAGTACGCCAAAAAAAGACACACCGAAAGCAACAAGAATATTTATTCCTCTTCTCAACTTCTTAGAAAATGTACTACAAGCAATATTTAACAGCACTATTCTCCTAATCATTTCCCCAGCTTGCTCTAAAAAGTACGCTGAAAGCAGACCTGATGTAAATAGGCAATTTTATTTTCCTCTACATTCTCAGAAAAACATCTTTAATAGGCAGTTTTATTTTCCCCTACATTCTTAGAAAAACGTTTCTAAATTACAGAAAAACTTTTCTCATACTGCAAGTATATTTCTTTCCATACCACAAAAATGTAACCTAAGACGGGAACTGCTAAAGCTAAAGCGACTACTATTTTTCTCCCACACGCAAAACGAATATAACTAACAACGACCTGCGCATATGTTGATTAAGAACATTTTCTCAGTACACTCTACCAAAAATATAACGCCAGACGTTTACCGCTCTTTTTGTCGTCTACAACATTTCTCAGCACTCACGCTAAAAATATTACGCCCCTGAACAAATTACCTTCACCTTCCAGCCCCCGCTACCGACTGCTAAACGGTAAATGCGTATAGGCAGAAAAAAAGTGCGTGCATTACCGACAAAATGTCAGCAGCTGCTACGCACTTCTTACTTCGACCTTATCTAGGATTAGACGCCAATTGCTCTAAACTTATCTGTTGCGCTCCTTGAGAGCACGTTCCATTTCCCGCTTAGCATCCTTTTTCGCTAAATCCTGACGCTTATCATATAATTTTTTACCTACAGCCAAAGCCAGCTCCATCTTCACCAAACCATGCTTAAAATACAGCTTCAGCGGTACTAGAGTCATGCCTTTTTCCTGTACCTTACCAATCAGCTTATTGATTTCCTGACGATGCAGCAATAAACGACGATTACGCAAGGGGTCATGATTGAAAATATTTCCGTGATCATAAGGACTGATATGCAAGTTATACACAAAAACCTCTGCTTTACGAGTAATCTGTGCATAACTATCCTTCATATTCGCTTTACCTGCACGTAAAGATTTCACCTCTGTACCTGTCAGAGCAATACCTGCTTCAAAGGTTTCGTGAATCGTATAATCATGTCTAGCTTTACGATTTTCTGAAATAATCTTAATTTTTTCTTCTGCCATACCTTACCATTCTTTTCTTATTTTTTAGATTTCTTCTTACTATGCTTCTTTTTCTCGGTTTTCTTACCGTGCTTAGTACTACGACGACCTGGTTCTTTATTTTTCGCACCCTTACTACGGGATTTTTTCTTACTGATTTCCTCATGGAAAGGAGTACGCTTACTTTTGGTGACGATTTTCGGCTGTTTTTGTTTTGCTAACAGCTGTTGACGGATATGCTCACGTACACCATTATTTTCCCCAGCCATAATGAAGTCAATGCTGACATCACTGATATTTACCTGCAACACTTCGATACGTACCTTATCTCCCAGACGATAAACATTACCGCTATGTGTGCCTACTAAAGCGTAACGCTCCTCATAGTAATCGTAATAATCGTCCATCAGGCTGGAAATATGCACTAAGCCCTCAACACCATTTTCTAATTCAACGAACATACCGAAAGCAGTAACACCGGAAATAGTACCGTCAAATTCTTCACCGATATGGTCTGCCATATATTCGCATTTTTTCAGCTCTACAGTAGCACGCTCGGCATCAGCGGCAGCACGCTCACGAATAGAGGAATGTTCGGCAATCATATCCAGCTTATCTCCTAAAGGCTCTACCTCATTAGCAGGCAGCTTTGGCGCCTGCAACCAGCGATGCAGCAGACGATGCACAATCAAGTCCGGGTAACGTCTGATAGGAGAAGTAAAATGCGTATAGTATTTAGCTGCTAAGCCAAAGTGACCAATATTTTCGGTCTGATAAACTGCCTGCTTCATAGAACGCAAAGCTACAGTAGTAATCAGACGCTCCTCAGGAGTACCGGCAATAGCTTCCACAGCCTGCTGAATATCCTTAGGCTTAGTTTCCTCATGTACTTTGAATTTAATATTGAAATTAGCCAGTAATTTGGCAAAGTCCTGCATCTTTTCTTCCGCAGGTATATCATGGACACGATAGATAAACGGCCAATGCTGATTAAACATATGCTGTGCCACAGTTTCGTTAGCAACCAACATAAATTCTTCAATAATAGATTCAGCATTACCATGGATGCGTTGGACAATTTCAATCGGATGCAGCTTTTCATCCAAAATGACCTTCTGCTCCGGCAAATCAAAATCAACAGCACCACGTTTAGCACGCTTCTTATGCAGAATTTCGCGCAGTTCATCCATTTTGCCGACCATGGGCAGAACATCCTTATATTTTGCACACAGCTCCGCATCTCCTGCCAGCATTGCTCGAACAATATTATAGCTCAAGCGATGACGTACATTGATAACGGCAGGGAAAATTTCATAATTTAAAACCTTACCCTCGCCATTGATATGCATTTCGCACGCCATGGACAGACGGTCCTCACCTGCGTTCAAACTACAAATACCATTAGATAAACGCTCCGGCAGCATCGGTAAAACGCGGTCCACCAAGTACACACTAGTACCACGGGCACGTGCTTCACGGTCTAAAACACTGTTTTCGGTAACATAATAGCTGACATCGGCAATATAAACGCCCAAGAGATATTCATTACTGTTAAGCTTTTCTACATAAACAGCATCGTCCAAATCTTTGGCATCTTCGCCGTCGACAGTAACCACAGTACGGTCACGCAAATCACGACGTCCGTTTAATTCACTCTTTTTAATAGTTTTAGGCACTTTGTAGGAAGCATCCAGCACTTCTTCAGGAAATGTCAACGGCAGGTCATTTTGTTTGATAATGGACAGGATTTCCAAGCCTACATCGCCCAGATTGCCTAACACCTCAGTTACCTTACCTTCTGCCTTACGGTTATTCTGCGGCCATTCGGTAATTTCTACGACTACCTTCTGACCGTCCTTGGCATTGTTGAAATGGCGTTTCATTACATAAACATCCTGACCGATACGCTTATCATCAGGAGTAACAAAAGCAAATTCGCCACTCTGATGGAATACACCTACTACTTTATTATTCGCATGGACAATAATACGCAAGATTTCGCCCTCAGGCTTTTTACCATGGGTATCATTATCAATGCGTGCCAATACTCTATCATTATTCATCGCACCGTTTAAAGCACGTGGCGGAATAAACACATCAGGTCTGTCACCCTTGTTATCCGGAATAACAAAGCCGAAGCCTTTGCTTGTCAGTTGAAAGCGACCGGCTACCAGGCCCATTTTTTCCGGCAGGCCATAGGTATCAAAGCGTGTTTTGATAATCTCACCGTTCTGCTCCAAGGCCAACATCTCCTGCCAAAATTTATTCGGGCTGCAAGTACCTGCCAACGCATCCATCAGCTCCTCGGAGGTCATGGGTGCATAACCTGTATCACGCATAAAATTTAAAATATTCTCTCTCACATCTTTACTTTGCATAATAAACACCTTTATTCTTCAATCATCATCTTGGACAAAGATTCTGCCAAGATTGTGCCATCCTGCTTACAGATGCTTCCTTGCATCTCTACCATCCGTCCCTTACGGCGGATTTCCTTGCCTATGCAGATTACCTCTTCCCCGATCACCAAAGGCTGACGGTAACGTATTTCCATTTTGGCAGTATAAGCAGGCTTGCCTTCTTTACAAAACAGATAGTTGCCTGTTACTTCATCTAACAGCACAGCAACTAAACCTCCATGCATACGTCCGTTGTAGCTCTGATGCTCCCTGCGTGGCGTAAAATGTGCCACACATTTATCTTCATCAAGCTCAAACTGCATATGCAGTCCCTGCGGATTATCCTTACCGCAGGCAAAACACCAGCTATATTCATTATTTACTAAAAGGCTCTTATCCATATTCGCTAAATACCTTCCTAATTCCTGCGAAATCAATCTGCTTTTGCAAAAAAGCCGGCAATTTCTCTATAAACAGCTTCATGCTCCACATCCAAGGTTAAAATATGACCACTATGCTCATACCAGACTAATTTCTTTTTCCCTATAGCAGTGCCAAGATGGTCATAAATAAACTTTGCACTGCTAGGATTTACTGTATGTTCTATTTTTGACTGTAATACCAGAGCAGGAATCCTGATTTCGGTAAGTACAGATTGTTTGCATTCCTTGATTAAGGCAAATAAACTGCTAAGTGGCTTAGTCGGCATTTTGTCATAGCATTGGCAGTATTTGCTCATCTCACGATAATCACGTTTTCTCTTCGGCACATAATGGATAAAAAAGCGTAGCAAGGGTAAAAACGGTGCTCTTTTATCACGTACGTAAATAGGTGCCGCCAAGATAGCAACTTTTTGTACTGCTTCTTCAGCGGCCATTTTCATAGCCAGCAGACCACCCATGGATAAGCCGGCTACATAAATTATCTGATAGCTTGCTTGTAAACTATATACAGCAGCACGGGCAGCTGCTAACCAATCTTTAGTAGTAGTTTCCTTTAATTCTTCTACAGTCGTGCCATGTCCTGGTAATAAAGGGCACAAAACTGTATAGCCCTGCTTATGTAAATATTCGCCTAACGGCCGCATCTCTGATGCAGAACCTGTATAACCATGCAAAAGCAGAACTGCTTTCCCATTATCTCCTTGAAATTCAAAACCTTCTGCTCCTTGCAACCTGCGCACTTCCTTTTTTTATAAATAGTATGCTTATATTATATCACATACTCCTGCCTACTTCTTCAAAGATACAGTGTTAATGGGATAATTTGCAAGAAATTCAAAAAGAAAACGCTCCCTCTAAAAAAGAGAGAGCGTTTATTAAGCGTCAAATAAGATTATTTGAACAGACCCAGCAGCATACCGCCGTTAGCAGCAAGTACAGGAGCGAATACCAGAGCAACAATGGTCATCAGTTTGATCAGGATGTTCATTGCAGGTCCGGAAGTATCTTTGAACGGGTCACCAACGGTATCGCCTACAACGGTTGCATCATGAACCGGAGTATGTTTTCTACCGCTAGCTTCAACATATTTTTTAGCGTTATCCCAAGCACCGCCAGCGTTTGCCATCAGAATAGCAACCAGAACGCCGGAAGCCAGAGCACCGCCGATCAAACCGCCCAGAGCTTCAGTACCAAACAGGAAGCCCATCAGCAGAGGAGCAACGATAGCGATAACACCAGGCATAATCATTTCGTGCAGAGCAGCTGCAGTGGAAATGTCTACGCATTTTTGATAGTCAGCTTTAGCTTTGCCTTCGAGCAGGCCAGGAATTTCGTGGAATTGACGACGAACTTCTTCGATCATTTGGTAAGCAGCTTTACCTACGGATTCCATGGTCATAGCACCGAATACGAACGGCAGAGTTGCACCAACGAACAGACCGATTAAGGTTACAGGGTTCAGCAGGTCAATAGCTTTCAGACCTACGGTGTGAGCATATGCAGAGAACAGAGCCAGTGCAGTCAATGCAGCAGAACCGATAGCGAAGCCTTTACCGATAGCAGCGGTAGTGTTACCTACGGAGTCCAGAGTATCAGTGATTTCACGAACTTCAGGAGGAAGTTCGGACATTTCTGCGATACCACCAGCGTTATCAGCGATAGGACCGTAAGCATCAACTGCTACAGTCAGACCAGTGGTGGACAGCATACCAACAGCAGCCAGAGCAATACCGAACAGACCCATACCGGAGTCTTTAGCACCGCCCATGCTGAAGAATGCCAGGATTACACCGATGCAGATGAAGATCATCGGCAGGAAGGTGGAATACATGCCTACAGCCAAACCGGAGATGATGGTGGTAGCCGGACCGGTTTCGGATTGTTGAGCAATTTTCTTAACAGAAGCATAATCAGCAGAAGTGTAGATTTCGGTGATTTTACCGATTAACAGACCCACAACCAGACCGGAAGCAATTGCTACGAATGCAGCAGTGTTACCGAAGATGGTGGTGGACAGATAGTAAGCAGCAACGATTACGATAGCACCGCCAACATAGGTACCATGGTTCAGAGCAGCTTGCGGATTGGTGGATTTGCTGCTACGAGCAAAAGCAACACCGATCAAAGATGCGATGATACCAGCAAAAGCCAGTTCAAATACGAACATTACGCCTTCGCCGCCAGGATATGCAACAGCACCCAGGGTAATAGCGGAGATGATTGCACCAACATAGGATTCGAACAAGTCAGCACCCATACCAGCAACGTCGCCTACGTTATCGCCTACGTTATCAGCGATGGTAGCCGGATTACGCGGATCGTCTTCAGGCAGACCTTCTTCTACTTTACCTACTAAGTCAGCGCCAACGTCAGCAGCTTTGGTGTAGATACCGCCGCCAACACGAGCGAACAATGCAATGGAGCTTGCGCCCAGACCAAAGCCGGTAACGATGTCGATATCATGGAAAATCATGTAAGCAACTGCAACACCGCAGATACCTAAACCAACAACGCCCAGACCCATAACTGCACCACCGGAGAAAGCAATTTTCAAAGCTTCCGGCATGCCATGACGAGCTGCTTCTGCAGTACGAACGTTAGCTTTAGTAGCAACAGTCATACCGATGTAGCCGGCGCATACGGAGAAAACAGCACCTGCTACGAAGCAAACAGCAGTAAGCGGAGATAAGAACATAGAGATAATAATAGCAACTACGATAACGAATACAGACAAAGCTTTGTATTCTCTGTACAGAAACGCCATAGCGCCTTCGTGGATGTAACCGGCAATTTCTTGCATGCGGCTGTTGCCTGCAGGAGCTTTACCGATTGCGCTGCTGAGCATCAAAGCAACTGCCAGAGCAATGATACCAACAACGATAGAGATCATTAAATAATTCAAGACCCTAACCCCTTTCTTTTATAAAAAAAATTTTAAAAATTAAGAGCGCAGTTACGCTCTTTTTAACATGATGAACTAAGCGTTGATTTTCGCCAGCGCTAAAGTAATAACGGCAAATGCTGCACCCAGATAAATGGTAGCTTTAGCCATCAAGCTATCTAAGTCATTGCCTTTGCCAAAGAAAGCACCGTCACTACCACCGAAAGTACTGCCCATACCGCCGCCTTTGCCAGACTGCAGCAGAACTGCACCAATGAGAGCTATGCAAACGATAACTTCAAGAACTATCAAGATAGTTTCAATCACAAGGCTTACCTCCTCACATTTTTATACCATGATATTTTACCACATAAAGCATTATTGTTGCAATGACATTTTGCAAAATATTTTACAATCTAAGCAAAAAAGCATGTAAAATGCTTGCATATTGTCTTAATCGGAATGTAGGCTCGCCTTATATGACTTCTGTATTTATTTTCTTATGAAATTCAGATATTTGTCTGCTGCTTATAAATATGTTATCATAAAGTTAAATATTAAGATATATTATTATTATTAAGCTAGTAACTTACAAATATTACAATAGTTTTTAAGGAAAGTATGTATGCACACTTTCGGTCTGGTTCTTACATTATTAATGCTCGTCATACCAGCAATGATTTTCTGGAAATATGACTTCGACTTCAAAAAGCTATCTTATTATATAGCATTTCTTTTACTTTATACGGCAATATTCGGCTTACCCGGCTATAGTGCTTATAAAACCATGAAAATATCCGTCATATTATTCAGTGCCTATGGCTGTCTGAAGTACTGGCAGAGCAATAATCTAAAAACAGCCTGCATTTATATGCTGATTATTTTTCTCTTTTTTGCTAATCTAGGCTTTAAACGTAGTGATTGGCAGGTAATCGATATTCTTGCAGCCATTGTATTTCTCGGTCTTGGCCATTATAATCGTCAAAGATTACCGTAAAAAGCAATAACAACAACATTAGAAAACCCCACAACCATAGGTTGCGGGGTTTTGTTGCGATTTGTGATTGGTGCCGGACAATTCGGAAACGATTAACGTTTGGAGAATTGGCTAGCTTTACGAGCTTTCTTCAAGCCGTATTTACGACGTTCTTTTTCACGCGGGTCGCGAGTTAAGAAGCCTGCTTTTTTCAGTGCAGGACGGAATTCAGCGTCAACTTTCAGCAGTGCGCGAGCAATGCCGTGACGGATAGCACCAGCTTGACCGGAGATGCCGCCGCCGTTTACGTTAACGAGTACGTCATATTTACCTTTAGTTTCGGTAATTTCGAGCGGTTGGTTAACAATCAGCTCTAAAGTTTTCAGACCAAAGTATTGGTTTAATTCACGGTCGTTGATTACGATGTTGCCTTCACCCGGAACCAGGCGAACGCGAGCAACGGAAGATTTACGACGACCAGTTGCGTTATAAGTAACTACTGCCATTTATCTGTTCCCTCCCGGATGTTATCGTACGTTGATTTCCATAACTTCAGGTTTTTGAGCTGCATGCGGATGTTCGCTGCCAGCATATACATGAAGTTTGCTGAAAATGTCGCTGCCAAGACGGTTATGAGGAATCATACCTTTAACAGCCAGTTCTACCATTCTTACCGGATTCTTTTTCAGCATGTCGCCAGCTTTTACATAGCTGTCGCCGCCGAGGTAACCGGAATGACGGAAATAGATTTTTTGAGTTAATTTTTTACCGGACAGAACAACCTTATCTGCATTGATAATGATTACGTGATCACCGGTGTCCATATGCGGGGTAAAGGTCGGTTTATGTTTACCGCGCAGGACTTTTGCAACCTCTGCAGCCAGACGGCCCAGAGTTTTATCAGCTGCGTCAACAACGAACCATTTGCGTTCGATGTTGGACGGATTAGCCATAAAAGATTTCATCGCTTATGTCCCTCCTAGATATTTTCCAAATATACAGTTAGCTGCGATCTTCTCACCGTATTTCGGGGCTAGTGAAATCAAGCGGAAAATCACGTAGATATATTATACTTAAATCTAACATTGAAGTCAAGTTTTTTTGCATAGTTTTTTACACTTTTTTACTTTTTCGTGCTAGTTTTATAATCTTCATAGAAAACTTCTTCTAAATAAAGACCCTGCGGTGGTGCCGGCTCATTTAAAAAGGTACAGCGGCTGGAATTCAGCTCTGCAGCAAAATCTTCTAGGCTGCGTTTACCTAGTCCTACCTGTACCAAGGACCAGACTAAATTACGTACCATATGGTATAAAAATCCATCACCGGCAATTCTGAAGGTTACCAGTTCATCTGTTTTTCCCCAGACAGCACTATAAATCGTCTTGATGGGAGAAGCATCCACACTACCACTAGAACGAAAGGCACTAAAATCATGAGTACCTAAAAGCAAGGACGCTGCTTCATTCATAGCTTTTACATTAAGTTTTTCATGCAATTGCCATGCATACCGTACCATAAAAGGATTATCATGAGTATTTACCAATATTTTATATTGATAAATTTTCCAGCAGGCACTAAAACGGGCATGAAAACCCTCGGGCATTTCCTCCGCACTTAAGACAACAATATCCTTCGGTAATAAGCTTCTTGCGGCGCGGATAATATTAGGACAAGGAATGCGTCCGTTAGTTGTAAAGGTAATGGTCTGAGCTAAAGCATGTACACCGGCATCAGTACGACCGCTGCCTGCAATAGACACCTTTTCACCGCAGAGCTTTTCCAGCATCTCTTCCAAAATCCCCTGCACCGTAACAATACCTGGCTGCTTTTGAAAACCATGATAACAACTGCCGTCATAAGTAACCGTAAGTTTTAAAGTCCGCATAAGTAACCCCAACGCATTACAGCTAAGACAAGTAGTAAAATTACAATTAAAGCATACGCAACATAATCACGTCCTGCATAAGCTAATTCGTGCATACGTGTACGACCGTCACCGCCACGGTAACAGCGTGCTTCCATTGCTACAGCCAATTCATCTGCACGACGGAAAGCACTGATAAACAAAGGTACTAATAAAGGCAGCATATTTTTCATACGTTCTAAAATATTGCCACTGGAAAAATCGGCACCGCGAGCAGTTTGTGCTTTCATGATACGATCTGTTTCTTCTAATAAAGTAGGAATGAAGCGCAGTGCAATAGTCATCATCATAGCCAGCTCATGAGCGGGAACACCGATGCACCGGAACGGGCGTAGAATATTTTCAATACCGTCGGTCAGGACAATCGGTGAAGTGGTAAATGTCAGCACGGAAGAGAACAATAGCAGCAAAATCAGACGAGCTGCCATTTTCAAGCCCATATCCAGACCTTCCTGAGTAACGCTCAAAAATTTCCAGGTAAAAATAACATGCTCACCGGGTGCGGTAAACATATGAATCAGCATAGTTAATAAAACGATAATCCAAATCGGCTTTAAAGATTTTACTACTAACATAACAGGCAAACGGGATAAACCGATGACGATAGCAGCAAAAGCAATTAAAATACCATAGGACAGCGGACTGGAGGCAAAGAAAATAGCAATAATATATAATAAAGTTGCTAAAATCTTTGTACGCGGATCTAAATGATGGATGCAGGAATTTCCTGGGAAATATTGACCTAAAGTAATATCTGTTAACATCATTTCCACCCCTTTGCTGCTTTGATGGCCTTAACCAAAGCTACATCATCTTTAATCCCCTCAGGTAGACGTAAACCTTTACTGCGCAATAAATCAGCCAGCTTATACACCTGTGGCACATCAACACCGATTTTTACCAACTCCGGACCATGTTCTTTAAAGATTTCGGTCGGAGTGCCGTCGAACAATTTTCTACCATTATTAATAACTAACAATCGGTCAGCATATTTTACTGCCTCCTCCATGCTATGAGTTACTAAAACAATGGCGATGCCTTTACTTTGATGCAGGCTTAAAATTTCCCTGAACACTGCATTACGGCTGCGCGGATCTAAACCTGCACTTGGTTCATCCAGCACCAGATAATCAGGATTCATAGCTACTACACCGGCAATAGCCACTCTGCGCATTTGACCGCCACTCAACTGAAAAGGAGAACGATGAGCAAAGGTAGCATAATCAAGGCCGACGAAGTCCATGGCTTCTTTAACCTGTTTAGCCACTTCTTCTTCATTAAAACCCTTGTTACGCGGACCAAAAGCGATATCCTCAAAAACAGTTTCCGCAAAAATCTGATGCTCAGGATATTGGAAAACCATACCTACCTTTTGACGTGCTTCTTTAGCAGCAGCACCCTTAGCAGTAATATCCACATCATCAACAGTCGCAGTGCCTTGATCAGGCTTCAATAAACCGTTTAAATGTTGTACAAAAGTAGATTTGCCGCTACCCGTATGACCGATAATCGCAACAATTTCACCTTTTTCAATGCTTACGGAAACATCCTGCAAAGCTTGACGCTCAAAAGGAGTTCCCTTGGAATATGTATGATAAATATTAGAAAGCTTTATTGACATAATGCTTGTGCCAACTCCTCATCTGTAATGATATTTTGCGGCAATTTCACACCACTTTTACGTAATTCACTGGCAACCTTTGCCGCCAACGGTGCTTCTAAGCCTAATTTTTCCAGCTCATCTACACGGCTGAAAACCTCACGCGGAGTACCGGTAAAGCAAATATGTCCCTTGTTCATCACCACTACTCGGTCGGCAGCCAATGCTTCCACCATATAATGAGTAATATAAACGATAGTCATATGCTTTTCTTTATTTAACTTACTAACAGTAGCTACAACCTCTTTACGACCTTGCGGGTCCAACATCGCCGTAGGCTCATCCAAAACAATGCATTGCGGCTCTAAGGCCATAATACCGGCAATGGCAATACGCTGCTTTTGACCGCCGCTCAAACGATGAGGTGCATGCTTAGCATATTCAGTCATACCGACAGCAGCCAAGGCCTTTTTTACACGGAGACGGATTTCCGGACCGGGTACACCAATGTTTTCCGGACCGAAGGCCACATCCTCTTCTACGATTGCCGCTACAATCTGGTTATCAGGATTCTGGAACACCATCCCCACCTGTTGACGGATATTCCATAAATCAGCCTCATTTTGCGTATCCATACCATTGATGCTTACCTTACCCTCGGTAGGTAAAAGCAAAGCATTCAGATGACGGGCCAAGGTAGATTTACCACTACCATTAGCACCGATTACAGCAACGAATTCACCTTGCTCAATATCTAAGGAAACACCATCCAGTGCTTTAACCTCTTTACCATCAGCATCAGTATAATAATGCTTTAAATTCTCTATTTTAATCACGTTCTAGCCTCCTAAAGTTACCTTTGGAATAGGTTCACTTCATAATTATATATACAAAGAAAAAAATAGTCAACCACGTTCAAAACATGGTTGACCTAAAATATTATAAGGTTGACTAAGCCTGTTACGTCTTATTTCGTCTTACCTAAATATGCAGCCTTAATATCAGGATTTTCCAATAATTCCTTGCCTGTGCCGTTCATAGTAATACGCCCTGTTTCCAATACATAAGCAATATCGGCAATCTTTAAAGCCATATTAGCGTTCTGTTCAATCAGCAGCACCGTCATTCCCTGACGATTGATTTCCTGAATAATTTTAAAAATATCCTTAATTACTAACGGTGCTAAACCCAAGGAAGGCTCATCCATCATCAACACTTTAGGACGGCACATTAAGGCACGTCCTAAAGCCAGCATCTGCTGTTCGCCACCGGAAAGTGTACCTGCCAACTGCCAGCTACGCTCTTCTAGGCGGGGGAATAAATCATAAATCCAACGGATATCAGCAGCTATGCCATCCTTATCATTACGCATATACGCACCGATTTTCATGTTCTCTAATACGGTAAGATTCGGAAAAACACGTCGACCCTCGGGCACAAGAGTAATACCTGTGGACACGATTTTTTGAGAATTTAAGCCATAAATATCCTGACCATTATAAGTAATAGCACCGTTATCAGGCTTTACTAATCCCATAATACTACGCAGCAAGGTGCTTTTTCCAGCACCGTTGGCACCGATTAAGGTAACAATTTTACCATCAGGCACATCTAAGGAAATACCTTTAAGGGCTTCGATACCGCCATAGGATACTACCAGATTTTCAATTTTCAGCATCTTCATCCACCCCCAGATATGCGTCGATAACACGTTTATTATGTTGGATTTCCGCAGGAGTACCTTCGGCAATAAGAGTACCAAAATCTAAAACATAAATCCAATCAGAAATCTCCATGACAAGATTCATATGATGCTCAATCATGAAAATAGTTAAATTATATTCATCACGGATATGACGGATAAACTCGGTCAGCTCTTCTGTTTCCTTAGGATTCATACCTGCTGCCGGTTCATCCAATAAGAGTAATTTAGGATTGGTAGCCAAGGCACGGACAATTTCCAAATGACGCTGCTGACCATAGGGCAGACTGCTGGCTTTTTCATTACGCAGCTCCCATAAATCAACTTCCTTCAATAATTTCTCTACATCGGCCTCCATGGCTTGTTGTTCTTTATTGTACCAGGGCAGATGTAAAGCAGCAGACAGAAAATTAGATTTCAGATGTAAATGTTTAGCTATGAGTACATTCTCATAAACAGTTAAGTCTTTAAACAATCTGATATTCTGGAAAGTACGGGCAATACCTAATTTAGCAATTTCACTAGGCTTTTTACCGGTAATCTTCTTATTCTCCTGACCAGGATTAGTATAAATAACATCACCATCAGTAGGTGTATAAACACCGGTAATCATATTAAAGGCCGTAGTTTTGCCTGCACCATTAGGACCGATTAACGCTACAATCTGATGCTCACGTACATCAAGATTAAGACCGTTAACAGCAGTAACACCACCGAATCTCATTGTCATTTTATCAGTTTTTAAAATAGTAGCTGTCTTAACCATTATTTTTAGCTCCCTTCTTCATTACATATCTGAAAGGATTCTTGCAGAAGGAAATAAATTTATCCCAAGTGAATTCTTCAGTACCCATGATACCTTTACGCCAGAAAAGAACGCAGGCCATAAGCAGAACGGAGAAAATAACCATACGGAAGCCGGGACGGAACAGCGGAATGCTGGTACCGAACATATAAAACGGTTCGTCGAAAACACGTAAAAATTCCAGACCTGCAGTAACGATAATACTGCCCAGCATACTACCGGTGATACTACCCATACCGCCGAGAACGATAATCAACAAGAAGTTATAAGTTAAGGTAAAGAGGAAGTTTTTAGGATCTACAGTACCGAGCAATGTAGCATATAAGCCGCCACCGATGCCGGCGAAGAAAGCACTGAGCATAAAAGCCATACATTTATGATGAAAAAGATTGATTCCCATTGCTTCTGCCGCAATTTCATCCTCACGGATAGCCTTAAAAGCACGGCCATAAGAAGAATTTACTAAACAGGTTATAAAGATAAAGGTAATGGCCGTAGCAATGAAAATATAACGCACATCATTTAAGGCAGGAATATCCTTGATACCTAAAGCACCATTAGTAAAAGTTTGCGCATTAGTAATCACGATACGAATAATTTCCGAAAAGCCTAAGGTAGCAATCGCCAGATAGTCACCACGCAGACGCAGCACAGGCGTACCTATTAAAAAGGCTACTAAAGCTGACAATACACCGCCTACCAATAAGGCCAGCCAAAGAGGCATCTGAATATCGGCAATAAGTGGATTCATTGGCACAGCATAGAAAACATTGGCACGCAGCTCCACAGGTACAGTAAAAATACCTACAGTATAAGCACCGATGGCCATAAAACCGGCCTGACCTAAGCTGAACTGACCGGCAAAACCGTTGGTCAAGTTCATAGAAAGACCGATAATCGCATAAATCAGACACAGGTTAATAACCCTGCGGATATAAGAGTCTAATTCGAACTGAGCAAAGCAGGAAAGGCCGAAAAGAACCACAAGAGCTGCAATGGTCAGAATGATATTTCTTTTATTCTTCATGATTACACCTTCTCCGTAGTTTTTTCGCCAAGCAAGCCTGTAGGTTTATATAACAGAATTAAAATCAACACAATAAATGCAAACGCATCACGATAACCTGACAACTGCGGGAAGAAGGCTACGATAAATACTTCGCCTAAGCCCAGAATGAAGCCGCCGATTACGGCACCGTTAATATTGCCGATACCACCGATTACCGCAGCGATAAAGCATTTCAAACCGGGCATAACACCTAACATCGGTGTAATACCAGGATAACGTACGCCCCACATAAAAGCACCGATGGCCGCCAAGGCACTGCCGATAACGAAGGTAATGGAAATAACACGGTCAATGTTGATACCCATAACACGGGCAATTTCATAATCCTTGGATACGGCACGCATAGCCATACCTGTTTTAGTTTTGTTAACGATATGTAATAAGGCCATTAAGCTGAGGAAAGTAATAACCGGAATAAACAAGCAGATAGCCTGTACCTGTACACCGCCGATATCTAAGGTCTGGCTCATCAGCGGAATATCAGGAAAACGCAACGGACGACCGCTGAATAAATAGTTAGCAAGATTCTCCAATAAAAAAGAAGCACCAATCGCAGAAATAAGAACTGAGTTTTTCGGAGCATCACGCAGCGGACGATAAGCAGTACGTTCAATCAGGACGCCTAAAATAGCTGTCGCAATAATAACACCAATAAATGTCAGATACCAAGGAATGTGGAATACAGTAATGCCAAAGAAAGCAAAATAGCAGGCCATCATAACAATATCGCCATGGGCAAAGTTAATCATCAATAAAATACCGTAAACCATCGTATAGCCGATAGCAATCAACGCATATAAGCTGCCCAGGGAAACACCGTTTACCAGATGCTGTGCAAAGCTTATGGCAGACATATTAACTATCGCATCACAAAATTCAGTTAAAAATTCCATTTCTCCACCACCACACATAATATTAGGCTGCAACGACAGCCTATGGGAAAAAATATGCTCCCGCATCCTTTGGAAGTGGGAGCATATCAAAGGGGTATAGCCGTTATCTCTTTACGTCTACATAATCAAGATAGGTAAATTTGCCGTCCTTAACTACTTTAATAACAGCAGCTTTAATAGCATCACCGTTTTCATCAAGAGTAGTTTTACCGGTTACTGCTTCTAGGTCTTTGGTTTGAGCAATAGCATCACGGATTTTCTTAGGATCAGTGCTGTTAGCACGTTTAATAGCATCCAGAGCGATCAGATAAGAATCATAAGCCATTGCAGTCAAAGCAGAAGGTTCAGTTTTGTATTCTTTCAGATACGCATCAAGGAATACTTTTGCTTCTGCGGTAGAAGCTTTTTCACGGTCAAAAGCAGTGCTCATGACAGCACCTTCTACATCCTTACCGCCCACATCGATAAATTCATGAGTTTCCCAAGTATCGCCACCCATAAACGGAGCTTCAATACCTAATTGACGTGCTTGCTTAATCAGCAGAGCAGATTCGGTAAAGTTGCCGGGAGCAAAAACAGCATCCGGATTTTTTGCTTTTAAGTTAGTCAAAACTGCGGTAAAGTCTTTATCACCGGTTTGATAATTAGATACGTCAATAATGCAATCAGGATCATTAGTTAATTTCACAAAAGCTTCCTTAAAGAATTTAGCCAAGCCTACGGAGTAGTCATTGGAAACTTCTTGTACAATTGCAACCTTACGTGCACCTTGCTTATAAGCGTAGTTTGCCATTACAGTGCCTTGGAACGGATCGATGAAGCAGGCACGGAAATAATAATCGTTATTAGCAGTTACCTGCGGGTTAGTGCAACTAGTACCGATTGCAGGAACCTTAGCATCCTTTACAATGTTGCCTGCGGCCATGGACAGAGAAGAACCATAGCTGCCTAAAATAGTTACAACATCATCTTTTTCAATTAAGCGGGCCGCAACAGACGCAGCTTCAGCTTTATCGGATTTATTATCCGCAACTACTAATTCCACCTTTTTACCTAAAACCTCAGGATGAATTTTATTTGCCAGTTTAATACCACGTAATTCTAATTCACCACCGGCAGCATTGTCACCGGTCAACGGTAAAAATACACCTACTTTTACTACATTGCTATCTGCAGCTTCCTTCTTTTCGCTGCCGCAACCTGTCAGTGCACCAATCATCACTGCAGAGGCCAACAAAACAGACATCATTTTCTTCAATTTCATAATCACATAACCCCTCTCCTGCTGCAGTTACAAAATGTGCAGCTAATTGATGTTACGATTATAACACGCACTTTCTACCATTACAACAGGAAAGATAGTGTAATATTTTATATTTTCAGTTACATTTTTTGCTTATTTCTTTATAAGTGTAATATAATTTAGTAGACATTTTCTTAAATTCTCGCTTTTTGTTTTTTATACAAGTACATTTTTTTAAAACAAAAAGCTCTTCTGTCTATTCAAGGAATACAAAATCTCTTTAAAAAATTTTTTAATATTTATCTTATTTCTACTGCTCCCTATTTTATGTAATATTATTTACATTATTTACAATTTCCTTAATCTAAAGAACTATATGTATATCGCTAAAACTTTTATTTTATTTTTTTAGTTAAACTCTTACCTTAGCAGTAACTTATTATTTTACTTTTGTTTACAATAAAACGTTTTTTCCGAACCTTTTCAGCTATATAAATACTTAATTCATTAATTAGTTTACAGTATATAAAATATTTCATTTTATATTTGAATTTTTTCACAAGCTTGTTTTCTATATATAGTGTTATTTTACATAATAACAAGTATATAACTTAACATATAGAAAGCAACAAATGTATCGTATTTTTTATAGAAAATATTTCACTTTTTCGCCAATGGTTTGCCCTTTTTTTGTCATAGCAATATAGTATACTATGAGTGTAGCAAAGATGAACTTGCTACACCCTTCCCATCAAATTCATCATAAACAGCTTTCCTAAGAGAAACACTCTGCATTATCCCCTGCAGAGTGTTTTCTCGTTCTAGGGATAAATTTAAAGGTCTACAATAATTCTACAATAGTAAAAAGGCATCCGCTCGCAAAAACGGATGCCTTTTTTATCGATATTTTTCACTTATCTTTCTATAATAGTTGCACCTACAGGCAAAATAGCCAATTTAGCTAATTTAAAATGCTGCATACCAAAAGGAATACCGATGATGGTGCAACATAAAATCAAACCAAAAACAACGTGTACTACCGCCAGCTCTAAACCGCCCAAAAGCCACCAGAGTACGTTCATCAGTAAAGAACCTACGCCACCGCCGTATTCGATATCCTTACCGAAAGGAAACAGGCTCAGTACAGCAAATTTAAAGCATTGCATACCTAAAGGAATGCCGATAATAGTAATGCACCAGAAAATACCTACTAAACACCAGCATAATCCAGCAAATAACCCGCCAAATAAAAACCAAATAATATTACCCAATAAATTCATAACAACACAACCTTTCATAAATCAAATAATAAAGTAAGTAAAGTAAATGAAGTGTTTATCTACATTATAGCAAAGCCATTATTTTCTGCAATAAAAAAAGGATTCTTTTCACAAAGAATCCTTTTTATTAGTAGCTATTTACTTATTCTTCAGAAATACCTGCTTCTTTGACAAAAGCGGTATCCTTAGCCGCTGCTTTTTCTTCAGCCAAATGTTTTTGGTAAGCTTTAGTTTCAGCAACGATAACACCGGTCAAGGCCAACAGAGCAACCAAGTTAGGAATAGCCATCAAACCATTAACGATATCAGCTAAAATCCAGATTTCTTCTAATTTCATGAACGGACCTACAGCAATCAGACCGATGAAGATTAAACGATAAGGCATAATTGCTTTAACGCCGAAAAGATATTCAACGCAACGTTCACCATAATAGTTCCAACCTAAGATAGTAGTGAAAGCAAACAGCACCAGACCTACCATCAAAATTAAGGATCCCCATTCAGGGAAAGCCATGGTGAAAGCAGATTCAGTCATTGCCGCACCATTTAAAGGACCACACCAAACACCGCTAACGGTTAAGGTCAAGCCGGTTAAAGTACAAATAACAATAGTATCAATGAAAGTACCGGTCATAGAAATCAAACCTTGTTCAGCAGGCCATTTAGTTTTAGCAGCTGCAGCAACAATCGGAGCAGAGCCTAAACCGGATTCATTGGAGAATACACCGCGAGCAACACCATTACGCATAGCCATCATAACAGTTGCACCCAAAAAGCCGCCTTGAGCAGCAGAAGGAGTGAAGGCATCACGCAGTACAGTAGCGATAGCAGCGGGAACTTGGTCAGCAAAGGTAAACAGAACACCAAGAGTAGTAACGACGTACAACAGAGCCATAGCAGGAACAACTTTGCCTGCAACAGTAGCGATAGATTTTAAACCGCCGATGGTAACAGCAGTTACCATGATAGTCAGAACAATACCGGTGTAGATTACCGGGATACCTGCGGAAATGCGGGTAATTTCAACAATGGAGTTTACTTGAGCAAAGGTACCGATGCCGAAGTAAGCACACAAGATACCGAAGATAGCAAAGATTACTGCCAACGGTTTGTAAGCTTTACCCAGACCATTTTCGATGTAGTACATCGGACCGCCGGAAATATTGCCGTTAGCATCTACGGTACGATATTTTACAGCCAAAACGCCTTCAGCATATTTAGTTGCCATACCGAAGAAAGCAGCCAGCCACATCCAGAACAAGGCACCGGGACCACCTGCTTTAATAGCAGTAGCAACACCGACAATGTTACCTGTACCTACAGTTGCAGCTAAAGCAGTGCATAATGCTTTAAAGCTGTTAACATCACCATCACCGTCATTTTTTGCTTTAAAAATCAGTTTTAAAGCCGTGCCTAAATTGAACACCTGCAAGAAGCGTAAACGGAAAGTCAGCCATAAACCAGTACCGACTAATAATAACAATAAAGGTGGACCCCAAACAAAACCATCAACTGCGTTCAAAATTTCCAACATACTTAATACATCTCCTTTAAAATTTAACGAACAAATTTAAGTAAATAAAAAAACCAGAGTATCACAAAACTACTCTGGTTTAAAAAGTCAATGGTATATGAGGGGTTATTAAAAATACCCACACATAAGCTAGCTCCGTCCTTTGGCCTGAGAGATAAGGATATGTAATATATCCGTGCACCTTCGGCGCCCATTCAAGGGACTCTCCAGAGTTGTGTCAGCATACGGTTCCGCTTTTCAAATTAAAAGCACCTGAGAGTTTTGCTCCTTCGGTAGGCAGTGCCTTCTCCCATATACGTCATCCACTCAATATTTACTTATGTGCGTTATTATAGCACAGTTATTAAATTTTGCAAGTCTTTTTTATAAATTTTTCTAAATTAAATCAAAAATGCTTCAAAGTATACAAATTTAACACTTTTTCAGCTTTTCTACGCTATTTATGTTTATACAGTTATCTTGTAAGAATTATCCATCTGCCATCATTTTCCGAAACCTTAAAACGAATCTTCTCCTGACGTAAAAAGCCCTCCAGTTTGTCATCACGCACTACTACACAATGATAGGGATTTTTTTCTAAAGTAGTATAAGGCATAACATTTTTACTGCTCCAGGAATAACTTTTGGGAATATACTTAGCTACATCTTTCTTATGAACTAAGTAGACAATCTTCGCTTTACTATAGAAAACGGCCGATGTAGGATATTTACCATAGAGGGCAATTTCAGCCACCTGTTTTTTATACAGCAATTCACCTAAATCCTTGGCAGAACGTTTTTCTGTCAGCGGTAAGGCTATACTCTGAATCAAAGCCAAATAGAAAACCAAGCAGAAAACACTTATGCCATAGACATATTTTTCTGTATATAAATACAAACCATAATAGAGCATAATATCGACAATAACGCTCAAGGGCAATAAAAATAAAGTATCAGTTACCAGCTTGCCTTTGCCTACTAAAACCCAGGCTACGATTAATAAAAGAGCAATAAAGCCACCGACAAAAAACTTGTATTTATTATTAAAGCATTTATTACCATATTTATCAGCAATATGAGCAAAGATAAGCACCGCCGGAAAAAGCAAAGGATAGGTATAAGTAATATACTTCGTTGCCATGCATTGGAAAAAGAAGAATACTACTGCCGCCCATAACAGTAAAAAGCGTTCTCTTTCAGCCAGCTTAAAATTACGCTCCTTATAACGCTTGTAAACAATCCAAGGTACTAAGCCTACCCACGGGAACAGAGCCAAAGCATTTACCATAGTATAATAATAAATGACATTATCACGGGGATGCTCGGATACTGTAGCACGCAAAAAGTTATGAGTACCAAAAAAAGTACCTATAAAATCGCTGCCATGAATCTGATACATACCTATATACCAAGGCAGAGCCACCAGTGCATACAATAACAGGCCACTAATTAGCCTGCAACGCTTCAAAACATGCCAATCACGCTGCCAAAGCAAAAACAAGGTAATAATCAAGCCCGGTAGCAGTGTACCGATTGGACCTTTTGTTAAAACAGCCATAGCTGCACTGATATACATCAGATACCAATCCACAGCTTTATTTTCCCGATAGCCTAAATAGAAAAACAACAACGTCGCGCTGAAAAAGAAAAATAAAACGGAATCAGTAATAATCGACTTACTGATGAGAAAAAATTCTACACTGGTAAGCAGCATCACTCCACTGATAAAACCTGTACGCTCGTTATATAATCTTTTTCCTGCATAGCAAATCAGACCTAAGGCCAGTAAACCGAAAACACCGGGAAAAAACCTGGCACCGAATTCCGTAAAGCCAAAAAGCTTAAAACCCAAAGCTGTCAGCCAATAAAACATAATTGGTTTATCGTACCAATAACGGCCGTAAATCTGTGGTGACATCCAATCACCGCTCAAGACCATTTCTTTCGCTGTTAACGCATAATTAGATTCTACGCTATCGGTAATTAATAAATTCCCATTATTGAAAAACAGTAATAATATGGCTAGCACCCAAAAAACCAACCAATACTTTTTCTGCATAGAAAAACCCCTCTCTATTATTTTAAGCATAGTATATAACTTCTATCTTAATGAATAATGAAGAGGGGATTAAGTTTAAATTAAGTTTATTGTTTTTTCCAAGGTAGATGTACCTTAAAAATAGTGCCACAGGGCTTATTATCTTTTACCTCAATCACACCATGATACATTTTCACTAGCAGCATAGCCAAGGACAGCCCTAAGCCAAAACCGCCTTGACTGCGGCTTCTAGCCTTATCTACTCGATAAAAACGTTCAAAGATTTTCTTCTTATCCTCATCAGCAATACCGATACCTTCATCATGTACTTCTAGCAATACATCATGCTGCGTAGCTTTTACCAATAAGGTAATATGTGTTTTTTCTGGAGAATATTTTATTGCATTATCTAAAAGAATAATAATTAAACTTTGTAGATGACTTTCAGCTGCTTGCAAATGTATGCCCTCTGCAATAGCCTGAGTCAACACAATATGTTTCGATTTTGCTAGCAAAGCCATTTCCTGACCTATTTTCTTGGCCAGGGAGCTGACATCTATATCAGTATTATTATTCGGTTCAAACTCCTGCACTTCATTACGTGCCAGTTGCATCAGCATTTCTACCAACTTGCTCATTCGTTTGATTTCACTTTGCAACATCTCGATAGATTCTTTTACAAAACTGCTGTAATGGCTGTCAGTATCTATTTTCATAGCATCCACAGCTAGACGCATTACTGACAACGGCGTACGCATTTCGTGGGAAGCATCCGCAGTAAAACGCTTCTGCTGCTCGTACATCTGACTTATAGGACGCATATTGACACCTGCCAGCCAATAAGAAAACATACAGGCACCTATAAATAAAATCAACGCAATACAGAACAGCATGAACAACGTCTTATAGGCAGCTGTATAGTAGAATTGGATATTCTTAAACATATAGAGCTTACCTATTTCACCATGATTATCATTAACATTAATCACCGCTGCCAAATAACGGTAGCGTGTATTAGAAGGCTCCGTTTCATCGCCATGCATACGTAATAAACGTGTAGAATCAGGTTGCTCAGGCCAATCCTGCTGATGACGACGCAACGCACGTCCCGGTCCGGCACTGCCCAGCTGATCTAAAATAACTGTTTTTCCGTCCTGAGCGACAAAATAAGCCAGCATACTGCCATCACGCAGAGAAGTAGTCGAGCAAGGTTTTTCGCCGCTTGCTAGCCATTCCTCCGCCTCATGATAAACCTGGGCTACTAATTCCTTTTTTTCGTGGCTGATAATTTCAAACCAGATAAAGCTGTACGCAGTCGCTACAATTAAAAGAATAATAACACCAAAAATCATCATATACACGAATGTCAGTCGACGGCGTAAATGTTCAAATGGCTCATTCCACATAATAACCTACTCCGCGCATAGTTTTAATCAATTCCTCATCGTTGAGCTTTGCAATCTTTTTACGCAGCATACGGATATGCACATCCAGATTATTTTCCGTAACATCACTGTCGATACCCCAAATACGTTCCTGTAATACCTCTCGCGGCATAATCTGTCCCTTATTACGTAACAGCAGCTCTAATAATTTATATTCTCGCGGGCGTAGCTCCACACGTTTTTCGCCATAAGCCAAGCAATAAGTACCCTCCTCTAAGATGTACTTGCCATAACACAAATTATCAGCACTATATTGTCCTTGACGACGGCATAAGGCCTGCAAGCGTGCTACCAGCTCCGGCATTTCAAAAGGCTTTACAAGGTAGTCATCGGCACCGGCATTAAGACCCTGCACCTTATCAGCAGTAGAATCCTTAGCTGTCAACATCAATATTTTCCCCTGATATTCCTCATCACGTAATCTTTTACATAAATCAATACCGCTGAGCCTAGGCATCATCCAATCTAAAATCAAGACATCGTAGCCATCACTATAAACACTATCATAAGCAGCTTCACCATCCTGCACCCAAGTAGTATTGATGTTCTGCTTTTTCAGCAGCATGCTCAATAATTTACCTAAGTTTAAATCATCCTCAGCCAATAAAACCTTCATGGAGTTCACCTCATCTCTATTGCCAATACTCTTACTATGTATATGATACCATATTACAGTTTATTTTCCTTATATGAAATTTACATGAAAAAACAGCCGCCATACTAAGTATAGCAGCTGTGTAAATTATTTATAGCTATTTAATTCTACGAGCAATTCGCCATAGATACCCTTAGCATTCGCCAGCATAATGTTAATAGCCCAAACATTATTGCCTACATCATCCTGAGTACGATTAGCCTGCAACGGATGCTTTGCTGCAGTATAACGCAGAATCCCCTCTGCTTCCAATACTAGATACATGTCGGCACGTTTAAAGGCTTCTAAACCTTTATCAGAAAACATTACTGTAAGCATCAGCATGTCATCCATACGCCAGCATTCCAGACGATATTTGCGTCCGTCACTTAAAACACCGTTTTTATAGCCTACATCCATCACACCATCTTCATCAGGCTCGTACGGAGAAGGAGTATAATCAACGCGGCAGGGAACAGGAAATTTTTTGCTTAACATCTTGTTGCTCCTTAAAAAGAAGGCACCCCAGGAATAATCTGAGGTGCCTCATAATGCTTAATTATTGTTCGGATTTATCCGGATCTGCGTCAGTGGAGGTAACTTCCGCCTGAGGCACATTGTATTTTACTTTGATATCACGATAACGGCTCATGCCAGTGCCGGCAGGAATCAGCTTACCAATGATAACGTTTTCTTTAAGACCGAGCAACGGGTCAACTTTACCTTTAATTGCAGCATCTGTAAGAACACGAGTGGTTTCTTGGAAGGAAGCTGCAGACAGGAAGGAGTCGGTAGCCAAAGAAGCTTTGGTAATACCCAGCAGGATAGGACGACCTTCAGCAGGCTCTTTGCCAGCTTCGATCATTTCTGCATTCTGCTCTTCGAATTCTGCTACATCAACATATTCACCAGGCAGCATTGTAGTATCACCGGATTCTTCAATGCGAACCTTACGCATCATTTGACGTACCATTACTTCGATATGTTTACTGTTGATATCTACACCCTGAGATTTGTAAACGCCAACTACTTGGGATACCAGGTAACGTTGGGTTGCTTTTACGCCGCTGATGCGCAATACATCATGAGGATTCAGAGAACCTTCAGTCAGACGGTCGCCTTTTTCCAGAACTTCGCCTTCGGTTACAGCCAGTTTAGCGCCGTAAGGAATGCTATATTCTTGACCAAGACCGTCATCACCGGTTACGATAACGCGACGGCTGCCGTTTTCATCAATGATATGAACGGAACCTGCATTTTCGGTCAGGATGCCAGGATGTTTAGGTTTACGTGCTTCGAACAATTCTTCGACACGCGGCAGACCTTGAGTGATATCGTCACCGCCTGCAACACCGCCGGTATGGAAGGTACGCATGGTCAGCTGAGTACCAGGTTCACCGATGGATTGTGCAGCGATAGTGCCGACTGCTTCACCAACATCAACATTTTTGCCGGTTGCCAGGTTGCGGCCATAGCATTTACGGCAAACACCGTATTTAGATTTACAGGTCAGGACACTGCGGATTCTAACTTTTTCACGCAGCTGGCAGATACGTTCTGCCATCGGTTCGGTAACATATTCGTTGATATGATAGAGAACTTCGCCGTTTTCGTCCAGAATATCTTCAGCCAGGTTACGGCCGATGATACGGTCATGCAGGGATTCGATAATGGTTTGTTTCTTTTTACCTTCGGTAATAGCTTCAACTTCAATGCCAACGATTTCATTATTGCGGATACGCATTTCTTTAACAGTACCGTCTGCCAGAATTGCGTCAATAATTGCTTCAGTCATCTTGTCGCCGGCTTTAACAAATATATGTCCTTCGCCGTTAACAATATCAGCAGCAACCTCTTTATCATTGAAGTTGTGCATCATAGCTTCTTTCAAAGCATCATGAGCAAATTTTTCGCTGATGTTGATACGTACAGTTTCAACTTCTTCACCGTTCAGGTCTTCGTTGGAATAGAGTTTGATTTCTTCGATATGAGCGTCATTGAGTTTGTTCAGCAGTTCTTCAGTAATAGCAGTATCTGCTTCAGCAACTAAGTTGCCTTCTGCATCCATTACGCCGGAAGCCAGAACGCGTCCCAGAACTCTCTCTTTGATTTTGTTTTGGCTTGCACCAAGAACATTTTTGCTCAAACGGTTACGTTCTTTAACCAGATTCATGCCGATGATATCGCAGTCATCTTCACGAACGATTACATCTTGAGCAACGTCTACCAGACGACGGGTCAGGTAACCGGAGTCAGCGGTACGCAGAGCGGTATCGGCCAAACCTTTACGAGCACCATGAGAAGAAATGAAGTATTCCAAAATGGTTAAGCCTTCACGGAAGTTTGCTTTGATAGGACGGTCAATGATACGACCGGAAGGATCGGCCATCAAACCACGCATACCAGCCAACTGACGAATCTGCTGGGTGTTACCACGCGCACCGGAGTCAGCCATCATATATACGGAGTTGAATTTATCCATGGTGGTTGCCATCAGTTTTTCAGTAACTTTATCAGTTGCTTCATTCCACAGCTCGATAACTTTACGATAACGTTCATCAGGACTCATTAAACCACGACGGAATAAACGTTCAACCTTATCGACTTCTTTTTCTGTTGCGTCCAGGATTTGTTGTTTTTCAGCAGGAATCTTGATATCGGAAGTTGCAATGGAAATACCTGCTTTACAAGCATTGTCATAACCCATTTTCTTAACAATATCCAGAATTTCAGCAGTACGCAGGTTGCCGTACAATTTGTGTGCTTTAGCAACCAGTTTACCTAATTCTTTCTTGTTAATCAATTTGCCCAGATGCCATTCTTCTTTGCCGTTTGCGTCTTTTTCTTTATGGAAATAACGCATTTCCAAAGGCAGCTCGCCATTGAAAATAGTATTGCCGACAGTAGTAGTTACCAAAGACAAACCTTCATTGCTTTCTTCTTCGAAGATTTCGCTGTTCGGAATATATACTTTAATTAAAGCCTGCAGGTCAACTGCATGGTGGAAATAAGCCAATTGAGCTTCGTTTACGCTGCTGAAGCGTTTGCCTTCACCTTTAGCGCCTTCTTTAACAATGGTCAGATAGTAGGAGCCTAATACCATATCCTGTGTAGGAACAGCAACAGGTTTACCATCTTTCGGTGCCAGGATATTGTTTACAGACATCATCAGCATACGTGCTTCTGCTTGAGCTTCAACAGACAGAGGCAGATGGACAGCCATCTGGTCACCGTCGAAGTCGGCGTTGTATGCAGTACATACCAACGGATGCAGTTTAATAGCACGGCCTTCGGACAGGATAGGTTCGAAAGCTTGGATACCAAGTCTATGCAGAGTCGGTGCACGGTTCAACAATACAGGATGTTCTTTGATAACCTCTTCCAAAACGTCCCAAACAACGTTAGTAGCACGTTCTACCATGCGTTTAGCACTCTTAATATTGCTAGCAGCACCGCTGTTTACTAAACGTTTCATAACGAAAGGTTTGAACAGTTCCAAAGCCATTTCTTTCGGCAGGCCGCATTGATGCATTTTCAATTCAGGACCTACAACGATTACGGAACGGCCGGAGTAGTCAACACGTTTACCTAATAAGTTCTGACGGAAACGACCTTGTTTACCTTTGAGCATATCGGACAAGGATTTCAGAGGACGGTTGCCGGGGCCGGTAACAGGACGACCACGACGACCATTATCAATCAATGCGTCAACAGCTTCTTGCAGCATACGTTTTTCATTGCGGACAATGATATCAGGAGCATGCAGTTCTAAAAGGCGTTTCAGACGGTTATTACGGTTGATTACACGACGATATAAATCGTTCAAATCGGAGGTTGCGAAACGACCGCCATCCAATTGAACCATAGGACGCAGTTCAGGAGGAATAACCGGAACTACATCCAGAATCATCCATTCAGGACGGTTGCCGGATTTTAAGAAAGCTTCGCAAACTTCCAGACGACGTACGGCACGGATTCTACGTTGGCCGCTTACTTCCTTCATTTCAGCACGCAGCTCATTAGTTAAAGCTTGCAGATCGATTTCTTGCAGCAATTCTTTAACAGCTTGAGCACCCATGCCTACGCGGAAGCCATCGCCATATTTATCACATGCTTCAACATATTCTGCTTCAGTCAGCAGTTGTTTTTTAGCCAGCGGGGTATCGCCCGGGTCCAATACGATGTAATTAGCAAAGTACAGGACTTTTTCCAGGCTGCGCGGAGAAATATCCAGAATCAAGCCCATACGGCTCGGGATACCTTTGAAGTACCAAATATGGGAAACCGGTGCAGCCAGTTCGATGTGACCCATACGGTCACGACGAACTTTACTACGAGTTACTTCAACGCCGCATTTATCGCAGACAATGCCTTTATAGCGGATACGTTTATATTTACCGCAATGACATTCCCAATCTTTAGTAGGGCCAAAGATTCTTTCACAGAACAAGCCATCACGTTCTGGTTTAAGAGTTCTATAGTTAATGGTTTCAGGTTTCTTGACCTCGCCATAAGACCATTCTCTGATCTTTTCAGGAGAAGCAAGACCGATACGCATAGATACAAAATTATTTACATCGATCAAGAATCATTCGCTCCCTTCTCTTACATGTTATCGGAATCATCCAAATCGCCGTCAGGGGTATCTTTAATGGAGAAATTGCCCAAATCAGCGATTACATCAGGCTCATCCTCGGTAGCGTCATTTTCAGCACAGTCATCTACAGGCTGTTCAGGAGTATTTTCTACAACTTGACCTTCAATGTTCAGATCTACTTCGCGAGCTTTAGCATCGATATCGAGATCTTCATCATCCAGCAGAGATACTTCTTCTTCGTCCTCGTTGAGAACTTTAATATCTAAGCCGATAGATTGCAATTCTTTAACCAATACTTTAAAGGATTCGGGGATACCTGGATCTGGAACATTTTCGCCTTTAACGATTGCTTCGTAAGTTTTAACACGACCAACAACGTCGTCGGACTTAACGGTAAGAATTTCTTGCAGAGTATAAGCTGCGCCGTATGCTTCCAGCGCCCAAACTTCCATTTCACCGAATCTCTGGCCGCCGAACTGAGCTTTACCACCCAGAGGCTGTTGGGTAACCAAAGAGTACGGGCCGGTGCTGCGGGCATGGATTTTATCATCAACCAAATGGTGAAGTTTGAGGTAGTAGGTCAGACCAACGGTTACCTTATTATCGAAAGGTTCACCGGTACGACCATCATACAGTGTAGTCTTAGCAGTTTTATCAATGCCTGCTAATTCCAGTGCATCAGCAATATCTTGTTCATGAGCACCATCAAATACAGGTACAGAAATTTGTACTGCTTTAATGCTCTTGTCGCCGAATTTATCGATTTCTACGGTTTTCGGCATACCATATTTATCTACATCATAACCATAATGGGTTAAGCGATCTACTAAGCCTTTAGCATCATTTTCAATTTGCATACCTAAAGCACGAGCAGCCCAGCCTAAATGGTTTTCCAGAATCTGTCCGATGTTCATACGAGAAGGTACGCCCAAAGGATTCAGTACGATATGTACCGGTTCACCGCTAGGCAGGAACGGCATATCTTCACGAGCCATGATACGGGAAACGACACCTTTGTTACCATGGCGACCTGCCATCTTATCGCCTTCGGAAATCTTACGTTTCTGAGCGATATGTACGCGGACTTGTTCGTTTACTCCAGGCGGTAAATCGTCGCCTTTGTCGCGGCTGAATACTTGTACGCTAACGATTTTACCAGCTTCGCCATGCGGAACGCGCAGAGAGCTGTCACGTACTTCACGAGCTTTTTCACCAAAGATTGCACGCAGCAGACGTTCTTCAGCACTCAGCTCGGTTTCACCTTTCGGAGTAACCTTGCCGACTAAGATATCGCCAGGACGAACTTCAGCACCGATACGGATAATACCACGTTCATCCAGATCTTTCAGAGCTTCGTCGCCAACGTTCGGAATTTCACGAGTGATTTCTTCTTTACCCAGTTTAGTATCACGTGCATCGCAGTCATACTCTTCAATATGAATAGAAGTAAAGATATCAGCTTTTACTAAGTCTTCGTTCAGCAGAACAGCATCCTCGTAGTTATAGCCTTCCCAAGGCATATAAGCAACGATTACGTTATGGCCTAATGCCAATTCGCCGTGATCGGTTGCAGGACCGTCAGCCAGAACTTGTTTTTCAGTAACCTTGTCGCCTTTGTAAACGATAGGACGTTGGTTTACGCAGGTACCTTGGTTAGAGCGTTTGAATTTCAACAGCGGATAAATATCGATTTCGCCGTTTTCAGCACGTACACGAATTTCGTCGCCTACTACACGGATAACTTCGCCGGCACGTTTAGCCAGAACGCAGACACCGGAGTCGACAGCAACTTTATATTCCATACCGGTACCGATAATAGGAGCTTGGGTACACAGCAGAGGTACTGCCTGACGTTGCATGTTCGCACCCATCAGAGCACGGTTAGCGTCATCGTTTTCCAAGAACGGAATTAATGCGGTTGCGATAGATACTACCTGTTTAGGAGAAACGTCCATCAGATCAACGCGATCAGGAGAGATGGACAGGACATCGTCCTTAGCACGTGCAGTAACACGTTCGCCCAGGAAGTAGCCGTTTTCATCCAACGGTTCGTTGGCCTGTGCAACAATATACTTATCTTCTTCATCAGCAGTCATGTAAACAACTTCGTCGGTTACACGTTTATTAGCTTTATCAACCTTACGGTACGGTGTTTCCATAAAACCGTATTTGTTAATAACAGCATAAGTGGACAAAGAACCAATCAAACCGATGTTAGGACCTTCAGGTGTTTCGATAGGACACATACGGCCATAGTGAGAGTTGTGTACGTCACGAACTTCATAGCCGGCACGTTCACGAGACAAACCGCCAGGACCAAGGGCGGACAGACGGCGTTTATGAGTCAGTTCAGCCAAAGGATTGTTTTGGTCCATGAACTGAGACAACTGGCTGCTGCCGAAGAATTCTTTAATGGCAGCAACTACAGGGCGGATGTTAATCAGAGCTTGCGGAGTGATGACTTCAGTATCTTGGATGGTCATACGTTCTTTAACAACACGTTCCATACGAGCTAAGCCGATACGGAATTGGTTTTGTAAAAGTTCGCCTACGCAGCGTACACGACGGTTGCCCAAATGGTCGATATCATCGCCAGCACCTTTGCCGTCCATCATGTTCAGCAGATAGTTGAAGGATGCATATACATCTTCTACAGTAACAGTATGAGTTTTTTCAGGAATACCAGTAGTGAACATCAAATTCAGCTCTTGATCACGGAAGCTGATTTTAACGCTACGCAAGCCTTGTTCATTATAAATACCGCTTGCTTCGATTTGATCCAGCTCTGCATCAGAGATTTTAGTACCCTCTGCAACGATAATTTCGCCGGTTTCTTCATCCACGATAGGTTCAGCTAAAACAACGCCCATCAGACGGTTACGCCAACCTAATTTTTTATTTAATTTATAACGACCTACATTCGCCAGGTCATAACGTTTGTTATCGAAGAAGGTTGCTTCAATTAATTGAGTAGCATTTTCCAGGATAGTCGGTTCGCCAGGACGCAGTTTTTTGTAAACTTCAAGCAGTGCTTCATCTCTGTTTTTAGTGGTATCTTTTTCCAAAGTTGCCAGTAAAGCAGGATGTGGACCGAAACAGTTAACGATTTCTTCGTTAGAGGATAAACCCAAAGCACGCAGAAGAACGGTAGCCGGCAGTTTACGGGTACGGTCAACACGAGCATAAATTACATCATTAATATCAGTTTCGTATTCAATCCAAGCACCACGGTTAGGAATAACAGTAGTACCATACAGTTTTTTACCGCTGGGATCGATTTCTACACTGTAATATACACCGGGAGAACGTACTAATTGGCTGACAATAACGCGTTCTGCACCATTAATTACGAAAGTACCGGTTTCGGTCATTAACGGGAAATCGCCCATGAATACGGAAGATTCCTTCATTTCGCCGGTATCTTTATATAACAGACGAACTTTAACGTTCATCGGTGCAGAGTAGGATTCATCTCTTTCTTTGCACTCTTCAATACCATATTTAGGTTGTCCTAAATCAAAGCTCTCGAAAGAAAGCTCTAAATTACCTGTAAAATCTTTAATAGGAGAAATGTCATGGAGAATTTCGTTGAGGCCTTCTTTAATGAACCATTCATAAGATTTTCTTTGGATATCAATCAAATGCGGCATCGGTAAAATCTCATTGATTCTCGCATAACTATACCGAGTCCTATCACCCACTGGAACCGGTTTAAACATGTAATTCCTCACCCCTTCTTGTTACTATCAGACAAATTAAAACTGGCACATTCATACGTGACAAAAAAAACAAGGTTCTTACCACAAGGACCTTGTCTATTGTCTGCGCTGCTGCACCTCATCTTCACTCACTATAAGCAAAAATACGCCGTTCAACCACTGACCCAGCAATATTTATCATTACTAATTTTAAAAAATATAATAATTATGTAGTATGTTATGTTATCATATTTCTATGATTTTGTCAATAAATTTTTACAATAAAATTGTTAGAAAGCAAAAAAATCCGCATCTTACGATGCGGATTAATTTATGAAGATTACATAGCTGCTTCTTCAACAGGGTATACACTGATTTGACGTTTATCGCGGCCTTTGCGTTCGAATTTAACACGACCTTCGATAGTAGCGTAAATGGTGTAATCTTTACCCATACCAACATTGTAGCCGGGATGGAATTTGGTACCACGTTGACGAACGATGATGCTACCAGCGGTTACCAATTGGCTGTCATGAGCTTTGGTACCCAGACGTTGTGCGTTAGAGTCACGACCGTTGTGGGAGCTACCAGTACCTTTTTTATGTGCATGTAATTGCAGGATAATTTCAAACATTACTTTCACCTCCTATGTTCTTGAATGCGAACATATTGCGGACACTGACTTTCTATCGACCCAATACCATAAACCATGGTTTGTAAAATCGCTTGCGTCAGGTCATTAGGAGCACTGTTCAATGCTACCTCTAAAATTCCGTCCTCCTGATTAACGACATAGGACGGTTTGAGTTTCAAGTGTCTTTCCAAGCCAAGCAACGGAGCCTGTGTCAAAGCAGAAACAGCACTACAGATAATATCTGAGCCCTCTTCGCTGTAACCGGCATGACCACTGACCTTATAGCCAACAATCATTCCCTGCTTGTCTTTGAATACATCAACCTTTATCATGCTAATTAAGCGTTGATAGCGGTGATTTCAACAGTGGTGAACGGTTGACGATGACCTTGACGTTTACGATAATTGGATTTAGCTTTGTATTTGAAAACGAAGATTTTGTCAGCTTTACCGTGTTCAACAACTTTAGCTACAACTTTAGCGCCTTCAACTACCGGTTTACCAATTTTAACATCAGCATCATTTACAACGGTCAGAACTTCTTCAAAAACAACTTCAGCACCAACTTCTGCGTTCAGTTTTTCAACTTGCAGTGTTTCGCCTTCGCTTACGCGGTATTGTTTGCCGCCGGTTTTGATAATTGCGTACATCTATTGCACCTCCCTTTATGATAGACTCGCCAAATACGGTACCTGCACAGCAGGATTTTTAAGAACCTCTCTGCGCGGTTGGGGACGGACCAAAATCAGTCCATACTGGTATATTTTACCAATACAGGTGCTATTTGTCAACACCGGTATTGTCTAAAATCATAAAACTTTCTACATGTAATGAAGAATCACTCTCTACGTTCAGATTGCAGGCCAGCTCGCGTTCCCAGGCCTTGATATCCTTGCCTAACAACCATTCGGCAAGCCAAGGATTAGCCACGATTAACAAGCTCTTAGCACTGCCGCGTCGTTTCAACAAGGTACGCAGACGCCTCTTAATCTCCAAGGATAAAGTTTCCCTGCTCTGTACTCTGCCGCTACCATCGCATACAGGACATGGTGAATACAGCACACTGGAAAGATTTTGACGTGATTTTTTGCGGGTAATTTCTACTAAATTCAATACTGTAATATTCTGCACCTTGGGATGCATCTTATCTCCGTTCATCGCCTGATGCAACACATTCAAGATTTCCTTCTTATGTGAATCTGTATGCATATCGATAAAATCAACGACAATAATACCGCCGATATCACGCAGACGCAACTGACGGGCAATCTCCACAGCCGCCTCGCGGTTAATCTGCATAATCGTTTCTTCTAGATTTTCACGGCCGCTGAATTTACCGCTGTTAACATCAATAACAGTCATTGCTTCCGTATAATCAATAACTAAATAACCACCACTTGGCAAAGCTACCTGTCTGTCTGAAATACCGGCAATAGCCTCCTGCTGTCTATTATAAGCAAAAATATCCTCCACACCGCGATACATCGTCAATTTCAAATTCTTTGCCTGAGGCATCTGTTTCAACAGCTCTTCAATACGCTTATATGTTTCCAGGTTGTCGATAATAATCTCCTGTAAATCAGGGCGTAAATAATCACGTACCATACGAATAGCCAAATCAAGCTCACGACGCAAAAGGCAAGGAGCCTTTGCCATACGCTCACGTGCCAACAAAACACGCCAATCCGTTTCCAGCTCGGCAATATCCTGCTTCAACAGCTCCTCACTAACTCCTACAGCCGCAGTACGCACAACAATCCCCATTCCCTGCGGACGTACCTCGCTGCAAATACGATGCAGACGCTCACGCTCCTCCTTGTCACTGATTTTACGGGAAATGCCCACATAATCAGCATAAGGCAATAATACCACATAACGCCCCGGCAAAGTAAGCTCACGAGTTGCAGTAGGTCCCTTAGTACCACGGGCATCCTTGCTAATCTGCACGATAATGCTCTGCCCCTCGGTAACCTTAGTATCCTCACCTAAATATAAAAAAGCATTTTGCTCTAACCCGATATCAATAAACGCAGCCTGAATTCCGCGTACTACATTACACACACGTCCTTTGAAAATACTGCCCACAAGATGCTGTTCTGCAGTACGCTCCACTAAATATTCCTTCAAGAGCCCATCTTCTACTAAACCCATGCGTGTTTCATCTTCGTTTGCACCTATGATGATTTTCGCTGCCACAGTAAACTTCGCTCCTTATATCAAAAAATAGTAAAATCCGTTACTTATACTTCTATAATGCATTATTTTATCACAAAAGCCTATCGCAGGCAAAACTATTTACAGCACCACAGCAATATTACCATAGCTAAGTTTTAAGAAAAGACACTCTTCTGACGTAATTTTCCGTTATAATTATCTTTAGAGGAGGTATATATTATGAAGAAAATATTATCCTTAACTTTATTTATCTGCACACTTCCTTTAGCTGCAACAGCTCAGGAAACACAATTATATGATTATCAGCCGATTATCATCCAGGCGCCACGGAATCAATTACCTGCAGAGCGTGCCAATAATATCGGTACTCAGAGAACTAATATTAATATTACCAGACAAGCAGATATCCAGAATCAACGTACACGTGATATGCAGCGTACAGTTGATAATACACGTACTAATATGAAATAAAGAAAAGCATCAGCAAAGTATACAAGCTTTGCTGATGCTTTTGTATTTAGTGAGTGCCATCAATAACTTTTATTCCGGCCTTTTCCAAACGTTGCCAGATATCTATGATTTTCTCACATCTTACTTTTTCACCATGTTCATTTTTTATAATCGTACAGACACCTACATGTACAGCATCAGGTTGCAGACTGAGAATTCTTTCCATCTTTTCCTCCAATCCCTCCTGATGCTTCAATTTACAATCATCACAACCATTACAGGAAAAGAACGCTACCAGCTGTAATTCCTCATCACCATACCGAGCAAAAGCTTCGCTTTTATTATTAAAAGCATGCAGACAAGCCGCTCCTGTGCAAACATCATTAGATTGTAAGCATCTTAAAATAACAATTTTCTTCATTATTATCCTCTTTTAAACGCTTTAGTAATTTTATCTTGCACTGATTGTAATTTAGCCAAATCTATCTCCAACTGCACAGCCGCATCGGACCATCTATTAAAAGGAGTTTTACACTTCATAATTTCTTCTATAGAATAGCCGCTTTCCAGAGAAAGAAGATATGCTGTATTAATATAATGCATCGCAAAACCTTGATACATATATTTCTTAGTTACGTGCTTAGGTATATCCATCCGCTCAGCTAAGCGTCTGGCCTGATAATCGACACAGCGTGAAAAATAAACCTTAGGTGTCAAGCCTAGTAACAATTTTATTTTATCCCATGTATATTTTTCTCTCAGCTGCATAACCTTTGCTAAAGGCACACGTCCCATATAAGCATGTAAGCAAACATTTTCCGTTTCATAAAAGCCTAATTGTTTATAAAGTAATGCTAGCTGTTCTTTCGGAAACTGATAATCATTATGCAAAATATTGATTAACTCGTCCTCTGTCAGATTCTTAATCCGCAACCCGGCAAAACCTGCACCAAAACGCTGATGCGAAACTTCTTGCTTTGTTACAATAACCTTACTCTGTTTATGTTTTAGAGCAGCTTCGATATCATCCCAAGAATTAACAGCTGTTTTCAATGGTAATATCTCACCTATATTCTGCTTATAGGTAACAGATAAATTCTTGGCTGTTCTAATGTCATTTAAAGAATAGCCTTCTTTATAATAATATTTTATTTTCTCGGCCAAACTTTTATCATTTCCGGAAAGCTTTTTTATTTGATACTCAGCATTTCTTTTAGCAAATACATCTGCCGTCAGTCCTAATAATATCCGCACACGTCCCCATGTACTCTGCTGATGCAGTGATAAAACTTTTTCTAAAGGAGCATCGGCTAATTTCGCATATAACAAAGCCGTTGTCAATTCATTATATTTATGCCCCTTATCCAACAGCTGTTCTAGAAGATAACTTTCTACACCATATTCTTTATGTAGACGCCTAGCACGCTCTTTATTGTCTATTTGTTGACCCTGTCTTTGTCTAACGTCACTAGCACTAACATTCTTCTCATTAGAAACTGCCGCTGCTGCCATATTAGGATAAATAGCGATATTTACTGTTAAGATGCCTATTAATACACTTAGATAAAATAAATTTTTCATAATATCGATACACTCTTCACACTCAAAGTATATTACTGCTTCTGCCAATGTTGAGGCAAATATGCAATATTCATTCTCTGAGTTCGCGGATTAATATAAACACTGCTTCTTACCTCATATAAATCATAGATAAATTCTTCCGTCAATAATTCTTGCGGAGTTCCCATACCTACAATATCACCATCTTTTATAGCCACTAAGCTGTCACAATACATAGCCGCAATATTTAAATCATGGATAGCTGCTACAATAGTCAAATTCAATGCTTTGACAATATCCATAATCTGTAATTGATACTTAATATCCAAATGATTGGTAGGCTCGTCAAGTACTAAACATTCCGTTTCCTGCGTCAAAGCTCTAGCCAAAATAACACGCTGTTGCTCGCCACCGCTTAATGTGGCAAAACTTCTTTCTTCAAAACCTGCCATACCTACTGTTTGCAAAGCTTTCCTTGCAATCTGATAATCATAAAAATTATCACGTTCCAACATCTTTTTATGCGGAGAACGCCCCATAAGTACAATATCTAAAACCGAAAAATCAAAACTATAAGCATTATGCTGTGCAACTACTGCCAATTTTAATGCTGATTCGCGATATGATAATTCATCTAAATCTTGACCGTTGAAAAAAATTTTTCCTTCCGTCTGTCTTTGTACGCGATAAACACATTTCAAAAAAGTACTTTTGCCACTACCATTAGGACCAATAATACCGACAAATTCTTTGTTTTTTACGGCAAAATCAAAACCTTTTAAAATTTCTTTGTCACCAAACCCCATCTTTATGGCTTCTGCTAAGATTTCCATTTTTAATTACCTCCAAAACCATAAGTTCTCTTGATCATTAGATAGACAAAGCAAGGAGCACCTATTAAGGAAATCAAAATACCTATGGGCAACTCTGTTCTAGGAATAATAACACGACATAATCCGTCAGCTACTACTAAAAACACTGCACCGGACAAAGCAGAAACCGGTATCAGCTTTTTATGATCTGTGCCTACAAGCATACGGATAACATGAGGAACAATCAGACCTACAAAGCCAACCATACCTGCTGTATAAACAACAAAACCTACTATTAATGCACTGACTAATAAATAAATCTGACGGTAAATATGTAAATCAGTACCTAAAGTTAAAGCTGATTCATCACCCAAAAGCATTAAATTTAAAATACGGCTTTGTGTCCAAAAAAATAATGTACACAATACAACTATGGGTCCTATTATTGTTAAAGTATCCCATTTCGCACCAGCAAAAGAACCCATTAACCAATAAGCAATCGTCTGCATTCCTTCTTTATTATTGGCAAAATAAACAATAAAGCTCGAAAACGCACCACAAACAGCACTTAAAGCCATACCTGCTAAAAGCAATTTGATTGAATTAGCTCTTCCACCAAGATTGGAAATGAACAAAACACCTAAAGAAATAGCAAAAGCACCGATAAAAGCAGCAATACCAACAAAGTTTTCACTCCAGCTAATGCCGATACCTAATAAAATAGCTGCCGTAGCACCTAAAGAAGCACCTGAGGAAATACCCAAAATATACGGATCCGCTAAAGGATTTTTTACTACCGCCTGCATGATTACACCGCAAACAGCTAAGCCCATACCAACAAAAGCAGCCAATACTAAACGCGGCATACGTAAAAGCCAAATAATATCATGTATCGGCGTATGACCTGGTGATTCAATAGGCAATGTACTTGTGAACTGCTCGGTAACAGCATTATAAATGACAGCTAAAGGAAATTTAACTGTACCTATGGATAGTGCCCAGAAAAAAGCTACTATTAAAAACACTAGCAACATCAAGCATATTACTAGATAACCTTGTTCTTTTAAAAATTTCATCTATTTCTGCTCCTTATACAATTCCGGATATAGTCCTCGGGAAATTGCTTTTATACCATCATAAGTACGTATACCACTACTATAAACATTATATAACGGCAAAGGTATCACGCGTCCGTTTTTCACACAACGCAAATTTTTGAGAGCGTTATGTTCTGTAATGCGTTTTACCATTTCTTCTTCCCTTCCATAATACGCTTCAATAACAATCACAAAGATAACATCAGGATCATAATTAATAATTTGTTCGATACCGATATTTAAATCTTTTGGTGCTAATAACTCTCCATGTAATTCGTTTATAATATTACCTGCCAAAGATTTTTCATTATATACACCCACATCCTTGCCCAAAAATTCAACTACTAAAGCACGTGGTTTCTGCTGTATATGACTTGTTTTCTCTTTGACAAAATTTATTTCTGCCTGCATATTGCCAACAATCTCTTCAGCTCGTTGCTGTTTATCAAAAATTTTGCCTAATTTTAAAATATCATCATATTCGTTCTGTAATGTTTTATATCTCTTATTAGGTACAGAATTGGCAGAAATATAAGTATTGACACCTCTTTTATGCCAAAATTCTGTTTCACGCAAAACTTTAGGTGAAAAAGTTGAATACCAACCTATAATAAAATCAGGTTTTAACATCATCGTTGTCTCTAAATCTAACAATTGAATACCGGTATAAGGAATTTTACTATATTCCTCTTGATATTGCGGTAAAAAATACTTTTTATCCGGTACACCATTCCCGGCTATAATCCTATCGCCTACGCCTAAAGCTAATAAAGTTTCAATAGAATTCTGCCATACAGCAATTACGCGCTGTGGCGGTCTTTTATAAACTAATTCTTCGTTTTCAATACGAGAATTGATATTTTCAATAGTTAAAGGATAATTATCCTTATTATATTCACTAACTGTCTGCTGTTGAAAACGTTTCGCACCAGCAATATTTTCTTGTACAGGTAAAACAAAAATATTTCTTGCACATCCCTGCAAAAGTAGTGCTACTAAACAAACACCGATTAATAATAATTTTTGCATTTTCATCCCCAGGAAAAAAAGAGTGCTAAAGCACTACCGACCATGCAGTAGTGCCTTAGCGAAATTATAGAAGTGTTTTACAAATAAAATTAGAAAGTATATTTCATACCAACCATGAAGCAACGACCAGGCATTGCTGCACTACCTACGCCATTCCAAGCATTGTAGGAAGTTTCATATGCTTCATTAGTCAGGTTGGTTACTAAAGCATAAGCAGTAATATCGTCAGTAATCTGATAGTTGATGTTCCAGTCCAGAACAAGGAAATCATTATCAGTAAATGCATAATCACTGCAGCCTGTATACCAGTTAGTTAGTAAACCAGTATATAATTTGCCATTTTCATAAGAAAGGTTTAAAGAATAATGGTTAGCCGGACGCAAGCTGTTAATAGCAGTATTAATATCATCAGGTCTATTGTAACCCCAACTCGGATCAAGTACCCAACCAGATTTAGCTTTCCATTCATCTTTCATATGAGAATAAGAAGCACTTAAAGTCAGATGTTCATCAAATTGATGATCTAAAGTAATATTAAAGGATTGTTTATCTTCCTTCGCATTTACCGCAGTACTGGTCAGTTTGCCTTCTTTATCATCCCAAATAGGCAAAGTAGCAATAGCATTGCTCATACGAGTCCAGTCATAGTGAACAGCAACACTTGTTTTATCGGATAATTCTTTTCTTACACCTAAAGTCCAAGCATCGCCTTCTTCATCTTCTAAAGGAGTTTTGAAAACGCCATCAACGCTATTATAGTCACCTTCTTTTAACGGACGGAATACTTTAGTCCAACCAAAATACATACTGCTGGTATCATCAAACATATATTGAGTGTTGATAACCGGAGTAATCAGATGGGTATCGCCTTTGCCTTGAGAAGTACCGTTATCATTAGTAGTTTCAAAAGAGCTATATTTAGCATAGCGGATAGAAGGAGTAATATCCCATTTATCACTGATATGAATTTTATCTTGCAAATATGCTTGTAAAGATTTTCTAGTTACATGGGATTCTTTAATGGAACCATTATCTTCTATTTTTTTGCTAAAGTTTTTAGATTTATCGTAAGTTACGCTAGCAATAATATCGTTGACACCAACAGATTTTGCTACTTGCAATTGTACGCCACGATTTTTTTCTTCGGTCCAACTAGTAGGTTCGGTTGCTGCACCACCTGTTTTTTCCAGCCATTCTTTGATTTTATCTTTATCGCCGCCGGGGAAAGGTGCCAGGTTTTTATCAATCCACTCTTGCAATTGTGCATCAGTTGCACCATTCGGGAATGCTTCTTTATAAGCATCGGTCATTTTATTGCTATCAATGCCCCATCTATATTTATCTCTGTGCGCATAGCGATGGTTTTGATCATAAACACGGACAAAGCTTTCCATGCCATTGTCTTTATCAAAGGTATATTGGATATCCCAGTCATTATTTTTAAACTTACTGAAAGAACCATAAACAGCACCATCTAATGCATATAAGTTATGGTAACCAGGATTACGGGAGTCACCGGATAAAGGGCCGCCAACTAATTTATTGTTTTCATCAAGTTGACCTACTGCCGCTTTAAAAATAATATCTTTCCAATCTTTTTCGTTCCAATATTTTAAGTTCGGAGTAGCAATCGGGTAACCATCTCTACCTTGTTTAAAGTTATACCAAACTTTTAAGCTTTGTTTATCATTAAAGTCTTTATCTACACGGATATTCACACCGTCTTCTTTATAATTAGAGCCGCCTAAAGTACCGGTTTCACCAACAGAACCATCTTTATATTTAGTATCACCGGACATATCGCGGTTAGCAGAAACAAAATAATGCCAAGATTTATCCTCACCAGCACTGCCAGAATAACTTAAAGCATATTTATGTTTATCCCAGGAACCAGTTGCTAAATCAATAGAACCTTTGTTATCAGCAGCACCTTTACGAGTAATAATATTAATTACGCCACCTAAAGCATCACTGCCGTATACAGAAGCACCAGGTCCTTTGATAACTTCGATTTTATCAACGTTTTCCATATTAGTTACTTGATCTAAGTTAACACCTGTAGATTTAGTACCTTTTTTAGTATTATCACCAACTCTAGTACTTGCACCATTATCTACACGACGACCATCAACCAAAATAATTACACGGGTATCACCATTAATGGAAACGCCATTATTATAAAATTGATAGCCGTATTCACCACCACGATAACCAGGGTTTTGGAAAGTTACACCCGGGATACGTTTAATAGCTTCAGTCAAATCGGTGTAATGACGTTTTTCGATTTCTTCACGTGTAATAACCTTAACGTCACCACCGGTACGGTAGTATGATTGTTCAGTGATGGTATCGCCAAATTTATTTTTAGCAGCATCAGCTTCTACAACCATAGTATCCAAAGTATAATCATTCAAGTTTTCGTCAAATGCCGCATTAGCAGTTGCACATAAACCCATTACCATCATCATAGCTGCTGCAGCAGTGTATTGCATTTTCTTCATGTAATCAAACAACTTCTTTCTCTTTAAATTTCAATATGTTTTAAAAACGTGCTCCATTGATATACGTAAACGTGTATTCTTGTGCTGTTACCCAATCGTGAATTTCTTGATCGAATTTACCAAAATTAAAATTCATTTTTCTTGAACCGCCAGCAGGTATTTTACACATAGGCATTTTTATCGGACGACCTGTGAACTGTTTTTTTACGCCATCTTTATCGGTAAAAACTACTCGCATAATAAAATCATTTAACTTAGTAATTTTCAAATCAGAACGCTTATTAACAAAAGTTCCTGTAACGCACAAATCATCACCGGAACGCCATACCTTAGTAGTTGTCCAATCCAAAATCATCTTATCTGAAGATACTTCTGCAGCAAAAGCAAAACTAGGTATCATAACAAGCATCAAAATCAGTAAGCAAATCTTTTTCATGCTTCTCCTCCTTTCTTCATTAACACTCGTGAGAGATTGTATGGGACATACTTATAAATATTTATCTTTATGCATAATGCCTCGCTATCCATGTTCCGCTGACATTATGCACAAAAAGCAAAAACCTTTCTGCAATAATGACAGAAAGTGGTCCTATGTCAAGATTTAGTACAAGTTAAAATGAGGTTTTTCTCATCTTAA
>UQWU01000006.1 GCA_900544885.1 uncultured Phascolarctobacterium sp.
CGGATACAAATCACCTGATGATCTATTCGAGAATGAGCTTGATAAGATTTATGCAGCTTGATTTTTTTTTAAAAGTGTGCAACTTCTTATTGCAATTTAGGATTATATTTTTAATAGTAATATTATATTTGATTTATATTTGGTATATTTACTGTAAACAAAAATGACTTTGCCAATTTTATATTACTTTACTTAGTAAAATTTAAGTGAAATAATACGTTGACAAAGTCATTAATCTTATAATTCTTTATTTTGTAAGGCAATTAGTGCATCATGCAAAACATTTGTTGCAACTGCTAAATCATATCCATCAGACCATTCCTCCGGACAATGACTGCGACCACCACGACTAGGAACAAATAGCATAGCTGCAGGAATCTGTTCACCGAAAATCTGTGCATCATGACCTGCACCGCTAGGTAAATGCATATAAGACAGCTGCTGCTTATGACATTGTTCCTGCAATGAAGCCTTGAGCACATCATGCATCATAACAGGCTGTTCGTCCAATAAATCCTCTAATTCAAATGACATACCCATATCTTCCGCCAAGCCTTCTAAATCTGCCTGCAACGCTTGACGCTGCTCTATTAATGCCTGACTGTCTACAGCACGGATATCCACGGTAAAAGAAACTTGACGAGCAATAATATTCATGACATTCGGTTCAACCTGCATAAACCCCACAGTTGCTACAGCGCCTGGATACTGACGTGCTCTATCACCGATTTTGCTGATAACCTTAGCAGCAAAATCCATAGCATCTTTGCGCATATGCATAGGCATAGTACCTGAATGATCTGCCTGACCATGAATAGTAACCAGAACACGTTTAATACCGACGATAACGTCGACAATACCCAATTGCTTACCTTCTGCCTCTAGCACAGGTCCTTGTTCAATATGAATTTCTAAAAAAGCTTTTAAATCTTTACGTGGATGTGCATTAATTGCTTCCGGTTGCAAACCAAAATTTTTCATCGCTTGATAAATACTGATGCCATCTGCATCTAAATATTCTTTAAGCTGTGTAGGACTATACTGGCCAAACAACGCTTTTCCTGTAAATAAACCTGCATGAAAACGCGCTCCCTCTTCATCATTAGTCGCAATAATTTCTAAGGAATAATAAAGTTTTACTTTTTCTTCTATTAAAGCTCGTGCCGTTTCAATTGCACACACTACACCAGCAATGCCATCATAAGCACCACCATTACGTACAGAATCATAATGGGAGCCAAACATAATTGTTTCAGGCACTTCGCCTTCCAAGCGACCAATTAAAGAGCCACTATTATCTAAATAAACTTTTAAGCCAGCAGATTCCATTTCCTTACGCAAATAATCTAAAGCAGCTTTAGCCTCATCAGTATACGGAAATCGTGTTACACCAATTCCAGGAGTAGCCGTAAACTTGGCTAACGCACTTAAATGTTGTTCAATATTTGCTTGTACACTTACTAGATTCATCTACTAAAAACCTTCCCCTCATTAAATATTTTTATCACACCTCTACTGCATGACCTTTAACACGAGTAAAGAAACCATGAATAGCCAAACAGATTAAAATACCACCTGCTGTTACCAGAACATAGCGCGTTGCCATAATACCACCTAAGAAGCCACCCAATAAAGGCCCGATAACACCACCGAACTGCTGTGCGGAAGTTACTAAGCCGAAAGCTTTACCACGAGTATTGCTATCAGTTACACGAGTAAGATTAGCATTAATATTAGGTACGGCACCTGCTAGGAACAAACCATAAACGAACTGGATTGCTGCAAACTGCCATACATCAGAAATAAACATCTGAAACAGATTAATAAAACCAGCTAAAAAAGTAACTAAACAGAACACACGCATATAACCGAAACGCTGTCCACGTTTGCCCCAGAACGGTGCAGCAATAATACCTGCCAATCCCGCCAAGGAGAAAATAATACCACTGGTCTTGATAACCTCATCACCCATAGTATGCATCAACTGCCCTACATATAAGGTAATCAACGGTTGAATAAGCATCGCACATGATTGAATGATAAAGAACATTGTCATGATATAAACAAGCTCCTTATTCTTCAAGGATTCCTTCAAATCACCTAAAAGATGTACTGCACCCTTGCCACCCTTTTGCAGAACAGTCATGTCCTTAACAATGAAAATTACCGCAGTAGTTGCCGCAAATAAAGCTAGGCTTCCTACATAAAAAGACATACGCATACCGAACCAACTGCTTAAATAACCGCCCAACAGAGGTCCCATAATACTGCCGCTAGCTACAGAGGTCTGCATCAATCCCATACCCCAGCCCATTTTATTCTCCGGCAACGAAGAGGAGGCCATGGACATACAGGCAGGAACGAAGCCAGCCACTACACCACACAAGGTACGCACTATCATTAACTGATAAACATCTTGGCAAACACCTGTCATAAAATAAGTAATCGCCAAACCATAACCAGCACGAATAGCCATCTTTCTCTGGCCTACATGATCAGCCAAGGCTCCCCAATAAGGTGCCATAATAGTAGACCCTAAAAAAGTAATGGCAAAGGTTATTCCTGCCCAAAAATTAACATCTACCGACGATACATGCAGCTCACGCAATAAATAAACCGGTAAAAACGGTATACAACTAGTATAACTAGCACAGCATAAAAATACACCTATCCATAAAACAGGCAGATTCTTTTTCCAAGGATATTTCTCCGCCTCCTCCGTCAAAGCTTCTTTAGGCACCAAATTATCAGACATAAGCCTCACCCACTTTATCTTTCTTTTCTTGTTTTTATTATATCATAAGCTTTACTAACACACTATATCCGACAAGCATTTCAATGCTAACGATTTTAGTAATAATTATGCACATACTGTTATACTTATTGTTCTTTATGGAAATTTAAAGTATAATATAATATGATAATTTATTTACTTTGTGTTCCTTGAAGTAGATTTAGAATAATATAATCAGAGGTGTGACATGAAACCATTTGAAGCACAAGAATTGGAATCCTGCGGTATTTTTTCCAAACTTTTTGGCAGCAAGCCAGCAGAAAACGGCTGGAAGGAATTAAATAACTTATTAGCTGCTGCACAGAATATGCAAGAAATCTCTCACGAAAAAGTTATCGGTGCACTAAAAAAATGGGGTGTGAAATTCCATGACGATAATATGCAGCAACGTAGCGCTATTTATCGTAAATTCGCCGATGTTGTTTATACAGAAGCCCAAACAAAAGCAGACCCATTATTTGCTCAAAGCGAACATTTAGCTAAAATTCTGGAATTACCCGAGCATTTAGTAAAAATGGCCGAAAAAGGTGCCAAAACAGCCGCTTATTTCGTTCGTTGCCGTAAATTATTGCATAATGAAGAAAAACTGAATATCCAAGAAATTAATGCCTTATTCGACTATGATTATGAAGATGGCTTGTCCATCCGTAAACAGGTTTTCCAAGCATATTTCAACGATAAATTTGATGACATTTCTAAAGCAGAACGCTATACTCCGGATGAAGAAGCTGCGTTCCGTGCGGATTGTGCCACTCTTGACATCCCTTATGAATTTAAAACTAATATTGTCAACGCACTGCGTAAATATCGTGACCTTTGGAATGCCGAAAACAAACCTTTAAATGCGATCAATATTGATTTGCCTCTAAACGACGGTGAAGTTTGTCATGCCACCGTTAATTGCGGTTTATGCCAAACTAAAATCATCGAAAAAGAAGATAACTATTTTGAAATGACCCGTAAATTCCGTATTGACGAAACCGTTAACTTCCGTGGTGAAAAACTGGAGCATCCGAAAATCAAAGAAGAAGCTACTATTCTTCTGGAATTAGGCCATTTTGTTCTCACCAGCCAACGTATTATTTATTTAAGCCAAAAAAATGCCTTTGCTGTCAATTTAGCAGACATTACCGATATGGTATTTGATAATATCAATATGGTGACCATGCAGACCAATACTAAAAAAGGCGAATTGCAATTTAAATTTCCTGATGAAGCAGCAGGCGTTATGTTTATTCTCATGAACAAAGCTAAAGCCGCACTTAAATAAATTTTACAATAATATATGAATTAACAAAACCTCTGAGCAATAGTTCAGAGGTTTTTTATTAATGTACAATATTAAAACGGAGTATCACTACCTACATAACAAGTTAATCCTGCAGCGACAAACATTTTTTGAATATGATTTAATAGCTCCTCAGGACATCCTTGCATATCACGACAATCATAAATCCTTCCTAGTTGTTCATATTTAGATGCACCTAAACGATGAAACGGTAAAATATTAACTTCTTTAGTACCTATTTCTTTAATATATTTTATTGTTTCTTGAATATTTTCATCATCAGCATTAAAGCCTTGAACAACTGGAATGCGAATAATATGACGTAATTTGCCTTTTTTACCTAAATCAGCAATTTTAGCAATATTTTTTAAAATAAGCTCATTATCAACACCAGTTGCATCTTTATGTTTTTCAGGATTCATGTGTTTTATATCAGTAAACGCCCAATCAATATTTTCATAAATAGGCTCTAAATGTTCCCATGGTGCATAACTACATGTTTCAATAGCAGTATTGATATATCGATCATGACATCTACGTAATAATTCAGAAGCAAATTGCCACTGCATAGTAACTTCACCACCACCAAGAGTCACACCGCCATTAGGTCCCCAAAATGAACGTTCTCTCTCCAAACGACGCACGACATCATCAATTGTGTAAATTTTACCAGCTACTTTTAATGCTTCATGGTAACATTTATCTGCACACTCAATTGTCTTGCAATGATCACAAATAGAACGATCTTGTACAACATAATCTCCTGGATTTTTTAAAGAAATTGCACCATTGGGGCATATATTTCTACCTATACAACCATAACATTTTAAACAATTACTATGACGATACATTAATTGTGGTTGCATTATCTGACTTTCAGGATTACAACACCAATAACAACGTAACGGACATCCTTTAAAGAATACTAATGTTCTGCCTCCCGGGCCATCATGTACAGAAAATCCCTGTATATCAAAAATAACAGCTTCATTTTTCGGGTCTAATTTCATAGTACTCATCCTCCAAAAATATAATGTATTCATAGTTCAACTCATATGTTTTGTTTTTTTAAATAATAATAAAGCTTTAAAGCAATCCAGGCTGCACTACGACCATTCATAGTATTTAAATCTACTAATATTTTTTCTTCTACATGTTTCATGCGATATTTTACACTATTAACATGCATAAACATTGCTTTACTAGTTCTTACACAACTATTATTAAACTCCAAATAGTTTTTCAAAGTTTCTAAAAAACATTCATTTTCGATTTCTGTTAATGTTCCTAAAACGCTAATACAATATGCATTAGCTTCATCTTTATCATCTAACATTTTTATCAAAAATCCATAAATACCTTGGGCTTCACAAAACATTATATTTTCACAAACAGCAAAATCACGTACAATCGCAATACATTGCAAAGCCTCTCTACAACTTAACCTATACTTATTAATGCCGATACCTTGACTTCCAACACCTATAATAATATCTAAATTTTTATTTTTTTTATTATATTCTGATAATAAAAGAGATGTTAGTTGATTCAATTTAGCTCTAGTATACGTAGTTGTATCGAGCAAAATCATAACATTATTATCATAAGAAAAAATATCGCACTTTACGCAATATTGTTTTAGGAATTCTTTAACAAATATCAATAATTGTTGTTTCTTTAAATAATACTTTTTGGTCGCATCTGAGCTATTAGGTATTTGTTCATTCCGATCAGATATTGCAATAACAGTTCTATTAACATCACAATTAATTCCTAAAAGATTTGCTTGATATTGCAAATGCTTTTCATTCCTACCATTGCCTATCAGCTGTGAAATAAACTTATCTTGCATTCTTTGCCGTGCAATATAACTTATATCATGTTCTTTAATTAATCCTAAAGCAATAGCTTTGCTACAATTTTTTAAAAGCTCAATATCTTCCAACTGCAATGGTCTATTATATGCCAAAACAGTTAAATAGCCTATATTAGTATCTTGGTACCCTATTGGATAAACTTGCTGCATATAATTTTTACCATTATATTCTATAAAATCGCAAAATACTTCTTTCAAAAAACCTTTTTCTTGCATTTTGTTAACAAACGCTTTATTGCATCGTTTTTGAATTAAATCAGCTATTTCTTGATTATCCGGTTCTGTACTAGCAAGATATTCAAATTGATTATTCTCTAACAAAATAGGGTTTCCCAAATAATTAGATATTATATTAACTATTTCAGCTGTGTTAGAAGCGGTAGCAATCATCATACTCAAATTTACAAATGCCTCAACATTACGTTTTTTATTTTGAAGATCAGTAGTTAATAAAATCTCCATAACTGCTGATGTTGTATCATTTTGAGTTAAATTTGGCGGTAATTCAATAATTGGGAAATTAATTTCATTACCTAAATCCAATAATTGCTGCGGTATACGATCTATATAGCGCTTAGTTTTTATTGCTAAACAAGAAGCACCATGTTTATCTAATGCACGTACCCAATTACAAAACTGTATTTCTGTATAATGAAATTTACTTTTTTCTCCCATAAACCAACCGACACAATGTACAAAATCTCCACCTTGAAGCCATTTAGCTATATCAGGAATCTCTGCAATAGTTACAGCTTTAATCGGTCTGTTTAAACCATTTTTACCAGCTACTACTTTAGCATTTTTAAAAACCTCGGACTGTAATACACGTTGTACTGTTATCATGTTTGTCATATGCTACACACTCCTCTATATTGCCGACTAACAATATAAACGATACTGTCTTTTAAAAGCATTATACAACAATTTAACAACAAATGGTATTTACTTTTAACACAATCCTATTTTTTAGCACCTAATAATGCAAAAGCTCCTAACAAACAAAAAACAGCCAAATAGATGAATACTGGTATAAAACTATTTGTAAAACCTAAGACTAAACTTGCTAGCAAAGGACCTACTATACCACCAACAAAACCATATGCTGTAAAAATAAGTCCAAAAATCATACCAAAATATTGTAATCCAAATAAATCAGTAACCAGAGGTCCACTAATAGCAAATAAAGTACCAAAAGCATAACCTACGAACGCTGAACAAATGCATAATGGTAGTAAACTATCAATAAATAATAATCCTATATAACCAATACCACCTAATACAAATGATAAAAATCCTAAATTACGACGTCCTAGCTTATCAGAAAGTGCTCCTGCAACAATACGACTTAATCCATTCGTCAAATTAAAAGCGGTTAATGCCATAACACCACCTATACCTAAATATACACTGTAACTTTTGGATAAAGAAACCATAGAAATACCAGCAGCTCCCATGAAAGCCCAAGTAATCCACATCATCCAAAACGCCTTTGTTTTTATAGCTTCTTTAGGAGTCATGTTACTCCCCAAGCTATTCCCGGAACTACTATGTTGCATTTTTAATAATAATTGCTCATGAGCATTTTTTTGTGCCTCAGTCATAATAGAACGATCCGGCATTTCTGCCATTAGTGCACCAATTATATTAACTACTAATATTAAAACTGTAATAATCCAATTCATGGTTAAATAACCATATTCAGTTAAAAGATAATTAATAATTGGTGACATTACTGCGGCAGAACAACCAAAAACCAAATTCACGATACCTGTTACTAAACCACGTCTATGAGGAAACCAATTTTGTACTGTTGCAAGTCCAGGTCCATAAATAAAACAAGAAGCAAAACCTGTCATAAAAGCCCAAACCCAAATCATAGATATATTAACTGCATAAATAGCAAATAACATACCCACTATTTGCACTAAAGTACCAACAAGATAAGACTTGCATGTACCTAACTTCATATGCCATTTTCCACACAAGAAAGTGCCAATGCCTAAAGAAATTAAAACAAATGTCATAACTAAACCGGTATCAGAAGCTAATGTTTGACGCCAATATTCTCCTAAAACACCAGGATAACCAAAAATTAATGCACCAGACCAAAATATTGCAATACTACAGCCAATTACAGATTGCCATCCTTTAGCATCACGACCACTAATATCAATATTTTGATTAATAACTTGTTTTTCACTTTCCATATTTATTGTTCTAGACATTATATACTCACCTACTTTCAAAAAGACGCTTCATTTTTAACCAAGGCAAAATGAAGCGTCTTAAAAATTCATATTATTCTTTATTCTACCTTAACAAAATCTTCGCACCCTGTTAAATCAGGAAATGCCATAACGTTTTCTAAAGTACAAATACCTAAATTAGGAGTACTGTCAGATGGATGATAATGTTTACAATATTTGCACTTAGCAACACTTTCAAAATTATCACAAGCTGCACTATCAATCATTACCTGACTATTTTTTAAAATACACACACCATTAAAAACATCACGTGGGGAAAGATTTTTACAATCATTGCAAGTATTGCAATTGTGATTACATTGACACATAATTAACTCCTCTTTTCTGATTAATCAAACTTCTTCATACTCAGTACGGGCAATTAATTCATCTTGAATAGGTTTAGAAACTTCACACCAATATTGAGTAAAGCCAGCTACACGTACAAGTAAATCACGATAATTATCTGGATTAGCCTGAGCATCCTTCAACATACGAGAATCAACAACATTAAACTGAATATGATATCCGCCATTATTCATAAATGCTTTAATCATATCAAGCATTTTAATAGAACCATTTAACCCCTTAATAGATGCCGGATGTAATTTCATATTCAATTGTGTATTCTTATAATTGGTATGGTCAATTACAGTTGCAGACCTTAATACTGCATAAGGACCATTTTGATCAGTACCTGGATATGGAGATTGACCGCCATCAGCTAATGTTACACCAGCAAGACGACCATCAGCAGAAGCAATATCAGCCTGTCCTAATGGGCCATGAGTACCTACCGATAACATAGATGCACACCATTTATGACCAAATACATCAGTAATTTCCTCAGTAGATTTTACGAAACAATCAGCAACATCTACATAAATTTGATCTACATAAGGATCATCATTACCGTATTTAGGTGCACGCATACATAAAGCATAAATTCGTTCCCAATCAGGATTAGAAACTTCTTTTTCCTGCTCCATCATAGAAAAATTATGAGTTCGCAATGCACTAACATAACCAAAATTATGCAGTAAAGCATCTTTTAGTTCATCCATAGAAAAAGCTTTATCATCAAAAACATTCTTTTTAATAGAAGCTAAAGAATTAGAAGCATTTACTTGACCAGTAATCCAAGTTGTAAAACATCTATTATAACGTAAACCTGCATGATCAATATCAGCACCTTTTTCAATACAATCAGCTGATAAAGCAGATAGCAATAACGGTTGATCCAATTCAAAAGTTGCGGAAACTTTCATATTATAAGTTTCATTAAATACATGAATGACTTTTCTAAAGTACTGCTTGAATGTATCTAATACTTCATCAAAGCTTTCAAATTCTTTACCTCTAGACGGGAATACTCTAATATTAGTACGCGGATCTACGCCATCAAAAATAACTAATTCTAAAATTTTAGGTACATTAATAAAGTTAATGCCTGTAGCACTATAAGCACCAGCACCAATCTTACCATCATATACAGCACCTGGTTGAATTTCCAAGCATCCGCCAATGCTCCATGCACGAGCATCTTCTAAAGTAATACCTTCACAAGCATGATTTTTCATGCAATATTCAATACCAACACGATTATTTACCCAAGCTGGCATACCACAACCTGTTTTATTACATTCAATACATTTAAGCAAAAATGCATCTGATAACTTTCCATCATAAATAACAGATAAAGTTGGCGATACGGTAGGACAATGAATCGCAGCTTCTAGGAACAAATACTCTAATTCATTTTCTGCACTAGAACCATCAGGTTTTACACCACCTAAACAAATATTATTAAATGTATTGCCTGCTAAAATACCAGTAGTACCTGCACAGGTTGCAATTTCCAATTCCGTATATTTTACACGCATACATTCTAATGCTTCTAATGTTTGCTCACGCGTGATTATCCCTGCATCAATATCTTTTTTCCAATAAGGATATAAAACCTGACCTAAACGTCCAGGAGAGAAACCTGAACCTTGCATTTCATTATAAACTTCTAATTGACAAGTCCAATGCAATTGTAAAGCATCCATAAAGTTACGCGGAGGTTTAGCAGATATCCATTCCAAACGTTCAGCCATATCCTCATAAACTTTCTTTTGTTTGTCATCCTTTTCTAAAGATGCTAATCTTTGTGCTTCTGCAGCATATTTACGAATCCAAATTTGTACACCTTCAATAGCATAAATAGTAGCTTCCCAATAAGCTATTTTATCAACAGCAGTACCATCACCAGCATTTTCAGCAATTAATTCTTTACAACGTTCAATCATACCTTGAAAACCTTTGCTGAAAACTATTTGATAGTTATTGACACTACGTCCATGACGGTTACCATATTCCATATCAGCAGCCATCAAAACAACATCTTTAAATTTCACCAAAGTATCATATTCTGGATGCATTGTTCCCCACATCCAACAGGTATCTTCAGCAGATTTATTTTGCCAATATTTACAAATTTCAATCATAGCAGGATGTTCTTCTACACGTAAACCAAAACGACGTGCCATAGATAAAACCTTATCCGTACTTTCAGATACAACACCACCACCTGTAGCTAAAATTGTAATTTCTTCTAAAGCCTTATTTGAAGCCTTCTTAGTATCTTTTTTAGCTCTTTCTTCATCGCTAAGCGGAAATTCATTTGCCGTCCATGGAGTAAGGCTAGCACCTCGAACATATTTATTACGACTCATAACCAAAATCTCATCAGGACGAATTGCTGCATCAAGATGAGCAAAAGCACTCTTCATCGCTAAACCACGGCGAACTAAAGGATGTTTACCTTCTTCTTTTATCCATGTTCTAGTGTACCAATAAGGGAAAGTAGTATCCAAAGAAATTTTTGCATCGTAAAATTCTTGCATTAATTTTTTTGCTCGTGGACAAGCATTTTTCTTTATCTCACGATCTTCAACTTCTTCTGGCCTCTCACCACAAGTAAAGCATAAATAATCATTGTTAAGCTTAGGATTGTTTTTTTCGTTCATAAGTATTCCTCCTAAAATTTATAAACATGATTAATGAAAAGATAACTTTTTATATTAAGTCCTTTTCCTATATTCATATTTTACTATTACATAAAAATATTTTATACGTCCACCTAAGACAATAACAATGCTATTTTTTTGTCTATAAAGACCATATTAATAATATTTTTCTATAAACAAAAAACCTCTGAGCACTAGTTTAGAGGTTTTGTTATATTGTTAATTATTATTTTTAGCACCAACAATAGTAATCGTACCTAACAAGCAAAATATCGCCAAATAAATAAACACGGGTGTAAAACTACCTGTAAATAATAGCATCTTTTCGGCAGCTAAAGGCCCAACTAAACCACCTATAAAACCATAGGAAGTAAAAATCAAGCCAAAAATCATACCAAAATATTTTAAACCAAATAAATCACTAACTAAAGGTCCACTAATAGCAAATAAAGTACCTAAAGAATAACCAATACAAGCAGTACAAATACATAATGGCACTGAATGCTGAACATTCAATAAGCCCCAATATCCTAGACTACCTAAAATAAAAGATAAACAACCTAATACCCGTCGATCTAATTTATCCGATAAAATTCCGGCAATAATACGACTGAATCCATTGGTTAAATTAAATGCAGTAAGTGCCATTACACCATTAATGCCTAAAAAAACACTATAACTTTTGGACAATGAAACCATAGAAATGCCTGCTGCCCCCATGAAAGCCCAGGTAAGCCACATCATCCAAAAGGCTTTTGTCCTGATGGCTTCCTTCGGTGTCATTTCTTTACCTAATACCTTAGCAGAAGTGCTATTGTTATTTTGCAAAGCAATTAATAATGCTTGATGTGCATTTTTTTGCTCTGCTGTAAGAGTACTTTTTTCAGGCATTTCTGCTAACATAGCTCCAATGATATTGAATAGCAAAATAAGCAATGTTATAAGCAGGTTCATAGTAACATAGCCATAATTATTCAACAAATAATTTAAAATAGGTGCTGTTACTGCTGCTGAACAACCGAAAACTAAATTAATAATGCCTGTTACTAACCCTCTTTTATGTGGAAACCAATTTTGTACAGTAGCTAATCCCGGTCCATAAATAAAGCAAGAGGAAAAACCTGTTAAAAACGCCCACAGCCAAATCATCTCCATATCCATAGCATAAATAGCTAGAAACATACCGATAATTTGTATCAACGTACCTAGAAGATATGATTTACGTGTGCCTAACAGCATATGCCATTTACCACATAAAAAAGTCCCGATACCAGCAGAAACTAACAATAAAGTCATTACCATACCTGCATCAGAATGCAATGTTTGACGCCAATATTCGCTTAATACACCAGGATAACCAAAGGTTAAAGCACCTGACCAAAAAATAGCAATCGCACAACCAAGCACAGCTCGCCATCCTTTGCTATCTCTTTCCTGCATAGCTTTAGCTGTATAGTTGTTTTTACAAGAGCCTATTTTTATTTCTGTAGACAATGCTCTACACCTACTTTCAAAAAATATATTTTATTATAGTAAAAAGTAAAGAAAAAAGCCAGCAGAATTAACTGCCGGCTTTTGAAGATTATAATATTAATTTATTTTACATACATTCTTTAATTGCCTTAGCCATACGTTGGATACCTTCTACAATACGGTCATCAGGCATATTAGAATAATTGATACGCATACTGCGGTCTGTTTTTTGATTCGGATAGAAAGCATCGCCGATAACACCGGCAACTTTCATTTCGATACATTTATTAAATACTTTCAAAGCGCTTACGCCTTCCGGGAAAGTAAGCCACAGGAACAAACCACCTTCAGGATGGGTCCATTCAGTTCCTTCCGGGAAATATTTATCCATAGATTCCAAAATTAAATCACGACGATGTTTATACAAAGCCACAATTTTTTTCACGTGTTCGTCCAAATCATATTCATCCATATACGCATCAGCCACACCTTGGTCAAAATTGGAGGTATGTAAATCAGCACTTTGTTTGATTTTCACGAATTCACTCAGCAGATTATGTTCAGCTGCAATCCAACCTAAACGTAAACCAGGACAGAAGATTTTGGAGAAAGTACCAAGGAACATAACTAAACCTTTAGTATCCAAAGATTTCAAGGACGGCAGAATAACACCTTCATAACGCAATTCGCCATAAGGATTATCTTCTACAACAGGTAAATTATACTTATTTACAACTTCCATAAATTTTTGGCGTCTTTCCATAGACCAAGTACGACCAGTAGGATTTTGGAAATCAGGAATTACATAAATAAATTTACAATTGGGAGTCGTAGCTAAGATTTTATCCAATTCTTCTGGAATTAAACCGCCGTTATCTGTAGGCACTTCAACGAATTTAGGTTGATAGGCATTAAATGCATTAAGTGCACCTAAATAAGAAGGACTTTCGCACAATACTACATCATCAGGATTCAAAAACAGTTTGCCTACAAAGTCAAGACATTGTTGAGAACCTGTTGTAATCAAAATATCATCAGCATCTACAGTAGCATGATATTTGTCAGCCATACGTTGAGCAATTTTAGCACGCAAAGTAGGACGGCCTTCAGTAGTTGCATATTGCAGTAATTGACGACCTTCTTTTAAAACTAAATCATGAGAAACCTTAGCAATTTCTTCTACCGGAAATAGTTCCGGTGCAGGAAGTCCGCCAGCAAAAGAAATAATATCAGGTTGAGCAGTTAATTTCAGTAATTCACGGATTTCGGAAGACTTCATTCTATCCATACGTTGAGCAAAATTCATAATATAAAACCCTCACTTCTCTTATAGCTTAAACAGCTTTAGTTTGTAAGTTACATTGTAACAGTAAAACGTAAAACTCTCAAGGAAAATGTACTTATATATATTTTTTTGTTCTCTGTTATTAGAAATATGTTAAATTGATTACGCTTTTTTCACAAAAATAATATAACCCCGCAAAGTAAGAAACACTTCCTTACTTTACGAGGTTAATTATGTTACGTCATTTTATGCTAAGAAGAAAATTAGATGTGACGTACGTTGGTAGCTTGCTCACCGCGCTCGCCTTGTACTACATCAAATTCTACGTCCCAACCTTCTTCTAAGGTTTTGAAGCCGTCAGCTTGAATACCGGAGAAGTGAACAAATAAATCTTTGCCGCCTTCACGTTGAATAAAACCATAACCCTTCTCTGCATTAAACCATTTAACTTTACCAGTCATCTTATAGCCTCCCTAATATCAATTTGAGTCATTCAACCCATTTCAACTATTATAGCTTAAAGAGCAAGTAAAAGCAAATTATTTTCTGAATTTTTATAAAATTATTTTTCAGTATTCTGTTTTTGCCAAGAGGAACATAATTTCAGCTTCATGCTCCTAGGCAATTGTTTTATGGCATATTCTCTTTTCAAAGCACTTTCTTTATCAGACAATTCCTCAACATACGCCAAGGTCAGCGGACCGCGGCCACGAGTATACTTCGCACCCTTGCCTGCTTTATGCATAGCCAGACGATGTTCAAGGTTGTTTGTCCAACCTGTATATAAGCTGTCATCTTTGCAACGCAGCATATATACAAATGCAGACATTTATTTTACAACCTCTACTTTTTCCATGATAACAGCTTCACGCGGACGATCACGGAAATCAGTCGGTACAACACCAATTAAACGAACAACATCCATACCTTCAACGATTTTACCGAAGATTGCATGGTGACCGTTCAGCCACGGAGTAGGAGCCAATGTAATGAAGAATTGGCTACCACCGGTGTTAGGACCTGCATTAGCCATGGACAGAATACCTTCATCATCATGTTTCAAACCTTCGCCGAATTCGTCTTTAATTTCATAGCCGGGGCCGCCCATACCGGTACCGGTGGGATCGCCGCCTTGAATCATAAAGCCATCAATAACACGATGGAAAATCAGGCCGTCATAAAAGCCTTTTTCAGTTAAGTCGATGAAATTTTTGGTAGTCAAAGGAGCTTTGTCCTCAAACATTTCAGCAACAAAAGTACCTTTGTTAGTTGTAAATTTAATTTTTCTGTTTTCACTCATAGTTAGTTCCTCCAAATATTATTTTCTAAAAGCAACCTGATGACGGAGCAGAGCTACAAATAAGTAAGCACCGGTACCGATAGCAGCCATCGCAGCCGGCAGTAATGCTTGCGCTGCAGCATTACCATGCAGGAAGGTACTGCTAAATAAAATCATCAGGAAGAAGCCCATCATAGTTTGCAAACGTTTCGGCAGTAAACGTTTACCTGTTTTATCACCTTTAGCCTGAGTATAATAGCTGATACGGATTTCCGGCAGATACAGTATAAAAGCAGCACTCATAATATAGATATAATTCATGGACAGTATATTAGGTTGTTTACTAAATTCAGCAATAACTAGACCTGCCAAAGAAATACCTGCTAAATACAAGCTGCGGAAATAGCCTGCCTGAATCTGGCTCTCTAAAATATACGCAGCACCAGTCAACAACGGATATACCCAGAATCCGTCTTTACCTAGCCAAATAGCAGTACCGATAATAATAACGTTATCTCCTATACGATGACGATCACCGGAGCTACGATTAAGCATACGCAAAATAAAGAGCAGCCAAAGCATAACTAAAATATTACCTTCGCCTAAAAAATAATAGGCAATCAAGGTCAGACCACCACCGATAATGCCGCCTAATTGACGATCAGGGTCCAGCTCTTGAGCAATCATATAACATAATAAGAAACCTAGTGCATAACCTACAGCAACTACAACTGCAGGACCGGACTCCATACCGGTCATTGATTTCCACAAGGTTACCAGTACGGAAATAATCACTGCGCACATCACGGCAAGCTTAGTTACCTTATTATCGAAATCAATAGGACGTCCTAAACCTAAGTATTGGCTAAGACCTGTGGAATCGTAATCTGCCGGTTGGTCACCTGCATATTTATTACGTTTTTTGGACATAGTATCACACCTTACCTCAAAGTTTTTAACTTCTTTATTATACCATAGCAATGCACATCTGTCATAAGAAAAAGGAACTATTATGAGTTTTTCCCCCATAATAGTCCCTCTTTTCCAGATAATTAATATAACATGATTTTTCCTAAAAAGTACTCTTTAAAAAACATCCGTTAATTCTGCTAAGGTCAAAGCAAAAGCCGCTGTTCTAGGTACTGCTGTATTCAAATCAACAAATTCATGATCTGTATGTTCATCATAATTTTCTACACCTAAAGCATCTAGAGTCGGTACAAATTTAGCAGTACGATTGCCATCAGTCAGTCCGCCTGCTACCCATTCACTAACCTCGCCGCCAAACTCTTCTTTGACAATGCGTTTATAGACATCAACCATTTTTTGTGCTTGAGCTGTTTTTTGCATTGGTCCGGTAACAATACCGCCACTAACCTTTACTTGTGTGCCCTGAATAACGATTTTATTCTCCAAAGCTTTTACTGCAGCATCAATACGCTTTTGTTCTTCAATAGTGAAACAACGGATATTTACCTCACAGAAGGCATCACCCGGAATAACACTTATTTTATCATTTGTAGAACCGATGACACCGACATTAACAGTGTTTTGGGGAATAAATTGACCAGCATCGACAATACCACGTGCCTTCAATGCATCTGCAGTAAAATCATGTGGATTACCTGGCATCGGACTAGCTAATTTATGCAATTCAGTAATGGTATAAGCTAACTGATGAATAGCATTAGCACATTCCTGAGAAGCATTACCATGATGTCCGCCTACACCAGTTACTTCAATACGATATTTAGCATTGCCTTTACGTTGAGTAACAATACCCCAATTAGGACGTGCCACATCCATAATAATAGCAAAATCTGCTTGTTGGCTGAGTTCTGCTACAATGGCTTCCGCAGTAGGAGAACCGCCCTCTTCTTCACCGTTAGTATAATAGATAATTTCTTTATAATTATCAAAGCCAGCTGCTTTTAAAGCCTGCAAGCCATGAATAACTTCTACAACAGTTGCCTTATCGTCGCCAACACCTGGTCCCCAGGCAAAGTTATTTTCATCAACATGGAAAGGACGACGAGCAACCTCGCCTTTCTTAAACACAGTATCAACATGGGCAACAAGTAAAATTGTATATTTACCATTGCCATGCAGACGGGAAATTAAATGGCAGGCACGATCATTATAACGAAATTCTACTTCAGCTCCTAAAGCCTGCATTTTTTCCGCTACAAATTTATTCGCAGCTTCCGTACCTTCACGGTCGCCGTTACCGGAGTCAATATTAGTCAAAGTTTCTAAATCTTTTACATAAGCATCATAATTATCTGCTAAGTATTTTTTGACAAATTCTTTCATGTTTTTGCTCCTTTCACTATCATAAAATTATGAGTAATAGCTAGATTTTCAATTCGTGCCATAGCTAAATTTTTCCTGCTGGATACGTTATCTTACCTAATAAATTTACTTCCAAATTTACTTTATTGTTTTTAAATTAAAGGAAATATTCTACAGGACGTTCTTCCTTGCACATGGATTCAAGCCAGGTCTTGATTTTTTCACAGTCACAAGTACGTGCATGAACAGGACAAGTTTTTACGCAACGCATACAATTAATGCACAACTTATCATCAATAGCTGCAGTTAAAGGATCTATTGCACCTACAGGACAATGAGCAGCACAAGCACCACACAAAGTACAGAGCTTTTTATCATAAGTCTTAGAAATCGGCAAAGCTTGCTTAGGTTGAGGATTAGAATCGCCAGGTACGCTAATCTCTTTAAAATCGCCTGTAGCTATTTTTTTGCATATAGCATCAGCAAAAACTTTAAATACTGCTTTATCCGCCATATTAGGTCTGCCTGCACCAAGATTAGATGCAAAAATATGCGGAATCACAGGAGCAATAGCACCAATTACCGAAAAACCACGGACCTCCAGCATCTGCTGCATTTGCGCCAAAGTATCATCGTAATGACGGTTACCATAGCAGGCCATAATAATACATGGAGTATCATTGCCACGTAAATTTTTCCATAAACCCATAGCCGGTGGCAGCTGTCCTGCGTATACCGGGTTAGCCACAACTACCAAATCTTCATTTTTAAATTCATGGATTATTTCCCTTTGCTTAGGTAAAGTATTATCTACTAAAGTTTTCTTTTCTACATTATCAAAGCATGTTAAAAGGCATTCTACGGCCTTTTTTGTACCTTTTGTGGGGCTAAAATACAATGCTGTAATGTTCATTTCCATTGCGGCGACATCTCCTTTATTTCCTGCTCACCATAATTTTATCCACACGATTCCCATCCATATCCACAACTTCTAAATGTAAATCTAAAAAATCAACCTTTTCACTTACTTGGGGAATATGACCCAAGAGAGATACTACAAGACCTGCTACAGTATTATAGCTCTGGCGTACATTCTGTGCTTCTGCCTCTTCCACATGGAAATGATCAGCAAAATCGCTAATTGGCAGCATACCATCGACTAACCAACTATGCTCATCACGTTTAACAATTTTCTGTTCATAATCCTCATCAAAGGAAGGTACATCGCCTACAATGTGCTCTACTACATCACGTAAGGTAACCATACCTGCTAAAGAACCGAATTCATCAACAACTAAAGCAATCTTTACACGTTGCTGTTGGAATTGTTTTAACAGATTATCAATACGCATAGTTTCCGGAATATAGAGAGGCTGACGTATATGTGCGGCTAAGTCATAGTCGTTTTGTGCTAAACCGTCTAACAAAAAACGTTTAGTATAAACAACACCTAAAACATTATCCAAGCTTTCCTCGGCTACAACAAATGCAGAATAATGCTTTTCCGTCAATGTTGCCAAGTGTTCTGCTGTACTATCCTTAATGTCTAGCCAACTAATCTGTGTACGCGGAGTCATAATCTCACTAACACGCAAATCGTCTAATTCTAAAGCATTAATCATAATTTTCTGCTCTTCGGTATTAAAAACACCACTAGCAGCACCCTGCTCAATCAAAAGACGTACTTCGTCCTCACTGATTGGTTGCTCTTCGTTATTACGTATTTTTAAAAACTTAACGATTATTTTTGTCGATACGCTTAATAGAAGTGTCAATGGTTTAAAAGTCACAACTAAAAAACGGACAAACGGAGCACATGTAACAATAATAGTTTCCGGATTACTTATAGCAATACGTTTGGGAGTTAATTCACCTAAAATAATACTTAGATAAGTTACTAAAGCAACAACAATTGTATAAGCAATGACAGATGCAGAAGCAGCTAAGCCAGGAATATAACTTAATACTTCGGTTAAAGGTGCTGCTAAAGCAGCACCACTATAAACACCAGTACCAATACCTACTAAAGTAATGCCTATCTGCACAGTAGAAAAGAAATCAGTAGGGTCATCAGCTAACTGTAAAATATACGAAGCCTTCTTATTTCCAGTAGCAGCTAATTGTTCTAATCTACTTTTACGTGAAGAAACCAAAGCCATTTCTAGTAAAGATAAAATACCATTGGCTCCAATTAAAGCTAATACAATAATAATTTCCTCAAGATACCCAAAAGGGTCCATTAAAATTCACGCTCACTTCCAGATAATTACTTATTATTACCGCTAACAGCTTTACGCAATAAGTCAATAATAATGATAGATAAAGAAAAGGCAACTACTACCAGCCATTCATGCATATTAAGCGGCGTAGTACGCAGCACACGACCGCCAATATATGTTAATACAACTTGAATTAACACAATCAGAGCCATTACCTGTAAAAAACCTTTATTCAAATTAATATTTTCCAATAAATTCATCCCAGAAACACGGACATTAAACCCATTAGCAACTGCCATAAAAATATAGGTGCAGAAGAAACCCGTATAAGTATAAATATGGTCAGGAGCATTACGGAACAAATGATCTACCCAAGCACTCTTATAGAAAGCTATTGCCATAATAGTCATATACATACCACCGGTAACAATACTGAGCAACATCTTTTTGCTAACAATCGGTGCACTGCGTTTTTTGGGAGTTTCCTGTAAATATTTTTCTAAAGCAGGCTCGCCACCAAAAGCCAAAGCTGCCAAGGTATCCATAACTAAATTAATCCACAAAATTTGCGTAATAGTTAAAGGTTTATCAATACCAATAAACGGAGCAATAAAATTAATTGCTACAGCTGAGAAGTTAATCGTTAATTGGAAAACGATGAACTTACAGATGGAATTATAGATGGTACGCCCGTAAAGGATGGCTTTTTTTATACTCAGGAAATTATCGTCTAAAATAACGATATCACCTGCTTCTTTAGCAACCTCAGTGCCACTGCCCATTGCAAAACCAACATCTGCTTTTTTCAATGCCGGAGAATCATTAACACCATCACCGGTCATACCGACAACTAAATTTAATTCTTGAGATAGACGTACTAATCGAGATTTATCCATAGGCAAAGCACGTGCTACTACACGCAGCTTAGGTAATAATAATTTTACCTCATCATCACTTAACTCCGCCAATTCATCCGATGTCCATACTATTTCGTCAGGATGCTGTAAAAGTCCTGCATCTTTTGCAATGGCAACAGCTGTTTCTTTGCGGTCACCAGTAATCATTACTACCTGTACGCCTGCAGCTTGAACTGCAGCAATAGCTTCTACGGCCTCCGGACGCACATCATCACGGATAGCAACAATGCCGATTAAAGTTAAACCATCTTCAGGAATATCTTCAGAAGCACGACCCTCATAGGAACACAAGGCTAACATACGAATAGCCTGACCTGCTAATTCTAACATACGCTCATCTAAAGCTTTTTTCATAGCATCAGTCAAAGGTTTCTTTTGTCCATCTACATCCCAGAAATAAGCTGTACGCAAAAGCAGTTTTTCTGGAGCACCTTTTACTAAGCAATATTCCTCATCAGCAGAGCTTACTTGTGCCCAAGAATATTTACTAGCACTGTTAAAGGGTACAAAATGCTTGCGTTCAGGAATATTATGCATACGATAACTGCCAATATATTTATTTAAAGCAGTTTCGGTCATATTACCGCCAATAATATTACCATCAGTTACAGAAGCAGAGGTATTGATAACAACCTCTTGGTAAGTCAGTTCTTTAATTTTTTCCGGCAAAGTTTCAAAAGACTGTACCTCTTGACGGTTGCCGGTAATAAAACGTACTACTTCTAATTTACCTTTAGTAATAGTACCTGTTTTATCTGTAAACAGCATATTTAAGCTACCTGCTGTTTCGATACCGACAAGCTTACGTACTAAAACATTATCGTTCAGCATTTTACGCATATTTAAAGAAGAAACTATCGCAATCATGAGAGGTAAACCTTCAGGCACTGCCATAACGATAATAATAATTGCTAAAATTACTGCTTGGACTAAATCACCTAAAACATTAGTCATATTAGTCATATAAGCAGTAAAACCACCAGCTAAAAACATCTTATGCAACATAACTGCAATAGCAATTAAAATACCGCCAGCATAACCAAATTGACTGATTTTATCAGCTAAGCCTTTTAATTTTAGTTTTAACGGGCTATCGCGTTCATCGTCTTTCAGTTCTTGAGTCAGCTGACCGTAAATAGAAGCATCGCCGATTTTTACTGCCTGCATAACACCATTGCCTTCAACGACTACGCTGCCACGGAATAATTTATGTTCATCAAGAAAATCGACCTTACCTTCGTTCCAAGTAAAATCAGCAGGAGCAATAAGCTTATGTGCCTCTTCACTTTCACCGTTTAAGGCAGCCTGGTCCAACTTTACATCGCCATCTAATAAGATACCATCTGCAGGAACCTTATCGCCTGCCTCTAAAATAACAGCATCACCGACAACAATATCATCGATGTGGATTTCAACTGGCTCGCCATCACGCCAAACCTTACAACGAATACGGCTTGCTTCCTCTTGTAATTTTTGAAAAGCATTTTCATTACTGTATTCAGACCAAGTAGATACAAAAGTTGCTAAAATAATAGCTAAGAAAATACCTGCGGTTTCAATCCAGTCCCCATGCCCCATATATACGAACGCTACATTGACAAGCAAAGCCACTATCAATATACGGATAATCGGGTCCTGGAAATTCTCCCATAACTTATCCCAAAAAGTTGCTCTTGGTGGTTGGGATAATGCATTAGAACCATGCAGACGCAATGATTCCTCCACCTGTTGTTTTTTTAAACCAAATTTGCTCATTTTCTTCCTCCTTGTGAGCTACAGCAGTGTCTAAAAAATAAAAATAGCGAGACCTCTGCTGCAAAAAAATATTTACAACAAAGTCTCGCTACTTACTTACAAAGCCGGATTGCCTGTGCAACCGTATTGACGACTATGTAAACATAGAACCTTCGTCCTATGCCAGCTACTCCCTTTATTCAAAGCGATATAATAATAAATTATTCAGCCCAAACAGCTTTCATAATTTTAGGATATTCTTCTTTCAAATGACTTAGAATGATATTAATAGCAGTATAAATCATTTCCGGCAGGAATTCTTTATCAGAGCTAGGAATGCAGCTTTCGATAATAATATCACCGCTGTCTGTTACATAATATTTAAAGATTTTATACATTTCGTTCAGTTTATTGATGTGGGACAAAACAGCTACTTTATTGCTTTCTTTAACAACACCATTAGCTACACGAACTTGCAACATTACATAAATGCTGTCATCGATAACCAACATGGTCGGCAGATTTTGGCCATCAACATCCATAAAGGAACGATAAACAACCGGATGCATTTCACCTTGGATTTCTTCAGTTTGAAAAATTTTAGCTAAATTATTGTCATTCAAAAATTTATTAAATTGTTCTGCTTTAATATTCACTGAGATAACCCCACTTTCGATTTATTATATTCTAATTATACACCAAAAGTACACTTTTAGATAGTGAATTTATTATAAAAAATACTTACTAATTATAATATTTTGTTATAATTTATTCTAAAGGTCAGAAATAAGTTCATGTTCGGAAAACAGTTTTCTGATATAATTATATTAAGAAAATTATCTTCGAAAAATTTATGATAATCTTCTTCTAAGCAAAAAATAAAATTTTCATGATTAGTTAACTACAGCCAAAACTGTCAGCTGCCAAAATAACAAAATATAAGGCAATGAGTTAGTGATATCGGAAGCGTTGATAAATGAAGATAACAAATCAATTTAAATACACCTCCAATGATTATCATGCCCCGTGTGAAATTTACTATCATGACAAACTCAAATTTATAATACAGTTACCTAAACCAACCGACATTAACGAAATTCAATATCGAGGTGATATTATGAGTATTTATATAACTGGCGACATTCATGGTGAACCAAAAAGATTCGATAGTAAAAATTTACTTAGCAAAGATTTGAATATAACTGCAAATGATGTCGTAATTATTTGTGGTGATTTTGGTATGCCTTGGTATAATCCATGGTCAGAAGAAGAAAAATCTTGTCTTGAATGGCTTGAGAAAAAACCTTTTACCATTCTTTTTATTGACGGTAATCACGAAAATTTCGATTTGCTTAATCAATTTCCGTTAATTGAAAAATTCGGTGGCAAAGTGCATCAGCTGAAAAACAATATCTTTCATTTAATGCGTGGAGAAATTTTTGAAATACAAGGCAAAACATTCTTTACATTTGGCGGAGCAACATCAACAGATAAAGACTGGAGAACCGCACACGTTTCCTGGTGGCAAGAAGAAAATTTTTCTTCTACAGAATTTGAAAATGCAATAAATAACTTGGAAAAAGTAGATTTTGCAGTAGACTATGTAATAACGCATACCGCTCCTGCAAGATTTGTCGATAGCGTTCCGGAAGCAGTTGAACGAATCAAAGATTGTAAAACATCCATGCTCCTTTCAGATTTAGAACCTATGCTGAAATATAAAAAATGGTTTTTCGGACATTTTCATATAGATTATTACCGAGAAGATTCGATATCTGCATGGATGTCTGAAGAAATTCAAAAAATACTTGACTAATAACAAAGAAAAAGCAGGCACAAAGCCTGCTTTTATTTTTTCTGCAATTATGCATTATTATCTATTTACACCAACATAAACGTACTCATCTTATTAGGTGAAAGGTTAGAAATAACTATTTTATTTTTCTTCACATGCAGGGCAATTTTCATTACCTAAAAGCTCCTGTGCAAAATCATAGCCATATTGTTCAGCCGCCTCAATATTGGCAGCTTGCGGAGTCCATTTGCATTGAAACGGCGGCATTACTTCTTTTTTAAACTTAAGTAATATTTCTTCCATATCTTTTTGTGCACCACCAGCCCAGCCAAAGGTACCAAATGTAGCTACTTTTTTACCTATAGGATTTAATCCTTTTAAATAAACCAATAACGAGCCTATTGTCGGCAACATGCCACTATTTAAGGTAGGAGAACCTACAAGTAGACCGGAACAGGTAAATACCTCTGTGCTAACAGTACTGTTAGGTGTATTGCTCATCTTAAATACTTTAACTTCCACACCTGCGCGTTGAGCACCACGAGCAATGGCACGAGCAATTTTCTCCGTACCACCCCACATGCTATCATATGCAATAACTAAGCTACCATCGCAAACACCACGACCCCATTTACTGTATAAATCTATAATTTCACTAGCATTAGTACGCCAAATGACACCATGTGATGGTGCAATTATCCGAATATCGAAGCCTGCAATTTTAGCAATAGCTTTATCGATTAAACGTGCATAAGGCCACAAAATATTAGCAAAATATTTTTTTGCTTCATAATATAAAGCACCTTGATCTACAAGGTCATCAAAGCGTTTACTAGTTGCATAATGCTGACCAAAAGCATCATTAGAAAAAAGCAATTTTTCTTCTGCACAATATGTAGCCATGTTGTCAGGCCAATGCAGCATTGTCATCATTGCGAAGGTTAAAGTATGTTCACCAATATTTAAAGTCTGACCATCTTTTACAACTTCAAAATCAAAAATATCACCATAATGTTGGATTGCTTCATTTTTACCTGCCATAGAAATAATAAATTTAGCATTAGGACATGCTTTAGCCAAAGCAGGCATTGCACCGGAATGATCCGGCTCTACATGATTAATAACGATATAAGCAATGTTTTCCAACGGAGTTACTTGACTGATATTATGTAACAAATCTTCAGCAAACGGAGCTTTGACAGTGTCAATCAAGGTAATTTTCTTATCCATAATTAAATAAGAATTATAGGTTGCACCTTTTTCTGTTTGGTAGCCATGAAAATCACGTACTGCCCAATCCTGCACGCCTACATCATAAATATTCTTGGCAATTTCTGTAAGTTTTTGTTGCATAAGAAAGCCTCCTTATAAATTTTCCAGATAAACACGTTTTTCTGTTTTATCTAGACGTAGCACTTTCTGATGATATTTATTTAAAGTACTACGGTGACCGACACTGACTACAGTAGTCATAGGTAAAAACTCAGCCAGTAAAGAATACATTTTAGCTTCTGTTTCTTCGTCTAACGCAGAAGTTGCTTCATCCAAGAAAAGCCAAATAGGCTGTTGAATATGAGCACGAACAAACGCCAAGCGCTGCTGCTCACCTACTGATAAAACATGACTCCAATCAGCCGTTAAATCTAATTTATCCTGCAGATAACCGATTTGACAACGCACCAATAATAAGCGTAATTCATCATCACTTACAGGTTTACTTCCAGGATAAAGCAAAGCCTCGCGCAAAGTACCTAAAGGAATATATGGCTTTTGCGGAATAAACATTAACTGGTCTCGTTCAGGTAAATTAATTTTTCCCTCGACAAACGGCCATATACCGGCAATAGCTCTCAATAAAGTACTCTTGCCGCTACCGCTGATACCTTTAATTAAAACATTTTCACCTTGATTTAAGCTGAAAGTAATTTTTTCTAATAATGGTGTTCCATCTGGCAGATTAACCTGCATAGCATCCGCACTTACCTTTTTAGAAGTCGCAAAACGTTCCAAATGAAAACGATCTGCATCCTGTGCAACTTCCTGCATATGGTTACCGAAATAAGTCAGACGCATTACAACTGCTTGCCATTGAGCAATTGCTGTGTACATATCAATAAAATAAGACAAAGAGCTTTGCACATAACCAAATGCATTAGAAACCTGCATCAAACCACCTAAAGTAAATTCTCTATTTAAATAACGATTCATAGCGGCTACAAAAGGAAATATAATAGCAATTTGGGAATAACCTGAATTTAACCAAACTAATTGTTTTTGTTTATTAACAAGACGCCAAAAATTATCTAACAGCAATTTAAAGCGATTTTTAAATACTCCTGCTTCCTGTTGCTCACCACGATAAAAGGCCACGCTTTCCGCATTTTCACGTAACCGGATCATACTAAAACGAAAATCCGCCTCATAACGTTGCTGTACAAAGTTAAGTTGTACCAATTTGCGCCCGACAAGGTGTGTAATATAGGTGCCGATAATAGAATAAATAAGTGCTGCCCAGAACAGGTATCCCTGAATAGTCAAAGTTGTACCAAAAACAGTAAAGCTTAACGGACCGGACATTTTATATAAGATAAAGACAAAAGAAGCAAAGGTACATAATGATTTGATTATGCCAATCGTAAAGCTTAAAGTCATTTCTACAAAAAGACGCACATCTTCACTGATACGTTGGTCAGGATTATCAGTATCTTTACCAAACATTTGCAGATTATAATAAGTCTTATTTTTTAACCAAATATCTAAAAATCTAACTGTCAACCAACGTCGCCAATTTAATATCAACATCTGCTGTAGATAATATGAATATACAGCTAAAACAATATAGATAGCTGCTAACCAGGAAAAATGAATTAATTCATCAAAAATTTTCTCTGTTTCATAATTTTGCAGTGCACTATAAAAACTATTATTCCACTGATTTAGGAGAACCAGCATATAAACTATGCCTAGTGTTAGGGCTAAAATACAGGCTAATAAAAAGCAAGCTTTCTTTTTTTCTTCTGACTGCCAATAACTTTTTGTCAGTAACCAAACATCTTTAAAAAACTGTCTAGATAAACTAAAATTCTGCATTAAACTGCTCCTTTAGAAAGTTGATAACCTTATAACTAATATACATGAATATATATTTAATTATACAACATATTAAATTATTTTCTCAAGAAAAGCAGTAAAGTTTTCAATTTCTTAACTTTTGGACAATAAAAAAGAACCCACTAAATAGTGGGTTCTTAATTAAGCTAAATTATTTAGCGATAGGACCAATCATAGCTAACATGGTACCTGCAGCAACTGCAGTACCGATTACGCCTGCTACGTTAGGACCCATAGCATGCATCAGCAAGAAGTTAGCAGGGTTGCATTGTTGACCAACTTTTTGAGATACACGAGCAGCCATAGGAACTGCGGATACACCAGCGGAACCGATCAACGGGTTGGTTTTACCACCGTCAACCATGCACATGATTTTACCGAAGATTACGCCTGCAGCAGTACCACCGATGAATGCTACCAGACCTAAGAAGATAATCAAGATGGTTTGATAGTTCAGGAAGTGTTCAGCACTCATGGTTAAACCAGTACCAGTTGCCAGCATGATGGTTACGGTGTTCATCAAAGCATTTTGAGCGGTATCGGACAGACGATCCAAGCAACCAGCTTCTTTGAACAGGTTACCAAGCATCAGCATACCAATCAATGCAGTTACGGAAGGTAACAGCAGAGAAATAACGATGGTGCACATGATCGGGAATACGATTTTTTCAAATCTGGTAACCGGACGTAATTGTTGCATAACAATTTTACGATCAGCTTCAGTAGTGAACAGTTTCATGATAGGAGGCTGAATCAAAGGAACCAAAGACATGTAGGAGTAAGCAGCAACTGCGATTGCACCTAACAGTTGAGGAGCCATTTTAGCAGCCAGGTAAATGGAAGTCGGGCCGTCAGCACCACCGATGATACCGATAGCAGCAGCTTCTTGTACGGAGAAACCGAGCAACATAGCACCCAGCAGAGCTACGAATACACCACCTTGAGCAGCAGCACCCAGCAACAGAGTTTTCGGGTTAGCAATCAACGGACCAAAGTCAGTCATAGCACCTACGCCCAAGAAAATCAACGGCGGGAATACTTCGTGGTGAATACCGTACATAATAACGGACATAACGCCAGGAGCGTCAAAACCGTTTTTAGGAATGTTAGCCAATACGCAACCAAATGCGATTGGAGAAAGCAGCAAAGGTTCGAAACCTTTACCAATAGCCATATAAAGCAGAATCAGACCAACGATAATCATGATAACATGACCGCCGGTTAAAGCTGCGAAACCAGAATCTGCCCATACGGAAGACAAAGCAACGAGAAATGCTTCCATTTAATATCCTCCCAATTTTCAATTTGTGGAGAGCCTCTTGCGAAGGAGACTCTCCAAGGATCTAGGGTTAAAACTTACAGATATTGCGAACTATCGTGTAAGAATTAGAGAACGATCATAACGTCGCCAGTGGAAACAGTTTGACCAGCGGAAACGCGAACGTCGGAAACGGTGCCGTCAGCCGGAGCCATGATTTCGTTTTGCATTTTCATAGCTTCCAGAATCATCAGAACGTCGCCGGATTTAACAGCGTCGCCAGCTTTAACTTTAATTTCCAGAACTTTACCAGGCATCGGAGCGGAAACGGTGGTTGCACCAGCAGCAACCGGAGCAGCAGCTTTCGGAGCCGGAGCCGGAGCAGCTTTCGGAGCCGGAGCAGCAGCTTTCGGAGCCGGAGCAGCAGCAGCTTTCGGAGCAGAAGCAACTACGCCTGCTTCTTCAACTTCAACTTCGTATGCGGTACCATTAACGGTGATAGTATACTTTTTCATGGATATAATCCTCCTTAAAATCTCGTTTTTAATTAAAAGTCTAAACTCTTATGACATTAGAAGCATTCTTTACGAGTGCTAATAGCTTCAACACGTGCATTTACAGTCCAGCTAGCGTTCGGCAGACGACGTACGCAAGCGATTTGGTCTGCGGAAACACCACATGCTGCAACTGCTGCAGCGATAACAGCGATAACTTCGCTATCATCTTGAACAGCAGCCGGAGCTGCTGCGGGAGCTGCTGCCGGGGTAGGAGCTACTGCCGGTTTAGCAACTTTTTTTTTAGTGGGATCGACAACTTGGATTAAGCTCATCAGTACACCCAAAGCAATCAGAACACCGAATACGATGGTCATATTGATGATAGCAATCAACCAAGGATTAGTAGTAACAGGACCCATTTATTTCACCTCATCTTATCTTAAAATAGGTTAAGCACTAAGCAATTGCTTGTAAATTACAAAGGAATGTTGCCGTGGCGTTTTGCCGGACGGGTTTCGCGTTTGCTTTCCAGCATTTGCAGAGCGTTGATGATGGTGGGACGAGTGTTTTTCGGTTCGATAACCATGTCAACCATGCCGCGCATTGCTGCTTGGTACGGAGTAGCGAAGTTGTCGATGTATTCTTTGGTTTTAGCTTCAACATCAGGATCTTTACGGAAAATGATGTTAGCTGCACCAGCAGGACCCATTACAGCGATTTCAGCGGTCGGCCATGCAATAACTTGGTCAGCGCCCAAATCTTGAGAGCACATTGCCAGGTAGGAACCGCCGTAAGCTTTACGGGTTACCAGAGTGATTTTAGGAACAGTTGCTTCGGAGTAAGCATACAGCATTTTAGCGCCGTGACGGATGATGCCGCCATATTCTTGGTTGCAGCCAGGCAGGAAGCCAGGAACGTCAACCAGGTTCAGCAGAGGAATGTTGAATGCATCGCAGAAGCGGATGAAACGAGAAGATTTATCGGAAGCATTGATGTCTAAGCAACCAGCCATAACTTTCGGTTGGTTAGCAATGATACCGATGGTTTGACCATCCATACGAGCAAAGCAAGTGATGATGTTTTGTGCCCAGTATTTTTGGTTTTCATAGAATTCGCCATTATCAACGATAGAACGAATTACATCATACATGTCGTAAGCTTGGTTAGAGTTATCCGGCAGTAAGGTGTTCAGGCTTTCGTCGATACGCATCGGATCGTCACCAGTTTCAACAATCGGAGCGGTTTCCATGTTGTTGGAAGGCAGGAAGGAAAGCAGGTAACGGATTTGTTGCAGGCAGTCTTCGTCGTTTTCAGCAGCAAAGTGAGCAACACCGGAAGTGGAGTTATGAGTCATAGCACCACCCAGTTGTTCTTGAGTTACATCTTCGCCGGTAACGGATTTAACTACTGCAGGACCGGTAATGAACATTTTAGAAGTGTTCTTTACCATGTAGATGAAGTCGGTCAGTGCCGGGCTGTATACAGCGCCGCCAGCGGAAGGACCCATGATTGCAGAGATTTGAGGAATAACGCCAGAAGCAATGGTGTTTTCGAAGAAGATTTTACCATAGCCAGCCAGAGCGTCGATAGCTTCTTGAATACGAGCACCGCCGGAGTCATTCAGACCTACTAACGGAGCACCCATTTTCATAGCCAGGCGTTGAACTTTAACGATTTTTGCAGCATGCATTTCGCCCAGAGAACCACCTTCAACAGTGAAGTCTTGTGCGAATACATAAACCAGACGGCCATCGATGGTGCCGTAACCAGTGGTTACGCCTTCACCAGGCAGTTCTTTCTTTTCTTGACCGAAGTTGTAGCAACGATGACGTACAAAACGATCCAATTCTACGAAGGAACCTTCGTCGAGGAGAGCAGCGATTCTTTCACGAGCAGTCATTTTGCCGGATTCATGTTGTTTAGCAACACGTTTTTCGCCACCAGCAGCCAGAATTACTTCGGACTTTTTGAGCATTTTCTCAATTTTTTCTTGAGTAGACAAATCTTACACCTCCATCATTATTGGGAGAACAAATTTTTATATACATACACTGAAGGCATATCACATGTATGCCTTCAGTATCATGTATCATAAATAAAAGTTACTAGGACTTAACAACAGCCGAAGCTATTAATTAGTCTTGGTAGGTTGCAGCCGGTTGGCACAGTTCGAGCAGCAGACCAGCAGATTTCGGATGAACGAAAGCGATTTTCATTTGACCAGCGCCATTGCGAGGAGCTTTGTCGATCATACGAACGCCAGCTTCAGTCAGGTCAGCGATAGCAGCTTTGATGTCATCAACGCGCAGAGCCATATGTTGGATGCCAGGGCCGTTTTTAGCAATGTATTTGCCGATAGGACCGTCATTGTTTTCAGTGATATCAACGAGGAGTTCGATCAGGGTTTCGCCGCAGGGAACGAATACGGTAGCAACACCTTGTTCTTTAACTTCTTCAGTACCGGTAGCTTTTAAGCCCAGAACCTCAGTATAAATTTTAGCAGCTTCTTCCAGAGTACCAGCGCAAGCGATACCTACATGGTCAACACAAATAGTTTTGAATGCCATAATAATTTCCTCCTAAAAATTATTTGTTTTATATGGTAGTTTTATTTTAAAACTTTACCAACAATATCATCAACGACAGAGTACGGTTCAATTTCACGACTTTGCATTTTAACAACGAGGTTATCAAAGTCTTCAGTTTGAACTACATTTTTGTCGATGTAGCGATTTACTTGGTCATTAAGCATTGCAGTTACTTCGCTCTTAATGCGTTTCTTGCGGATTTCGCTTAATTTACCGGTTTCAATCAAATATGCTTTGTGGGCTTCAATAGAATCCACAACAGCCTCTATGCCTTCACCCTTGCTGGCAATGGTCCTGTTAATCGGAGGACGCCAGCCAACATGTTCGGGATTTAATTCTAACATCATTTCAATCTCAATGTTGAGCTTGTCTGTACCTTCACGGTCAGCTTTGTTAATCGTGAAAAGGTCACCGATTTCAAGTATACCTGCTTTAATAGCTTGGATATCGTCACCCATACCAGGAATGACAACAACCATAGTAGTATCTGCAGTTTTAACAATATCAACTTCAGATTGTCCTACACCTACGGTTTCAACAATAATAACATCCATGCCGTAAGCATCCATCAATTTGACAGCGTCACCTGCTTTTTGAGACAGGCCGCCAAGACTGCCGCGAGTCGCCATAGAGCGTACGAAAATACCTTCGTCTGCGGTCAGATCCATCATTCTAATGCGGTCACCAAGAATTGCACCGCCAGAATACGGGCTAGTAGGGTCAATCGCTACGATACCAACGGTTTTACCACGTTTACGGTATTCTTTAGCGAGTTTATCAGTCATAGTACTTTTACCAGCACCCGGAGGGCCAGTGATACCAATTACATAAGCATTACCAGTATGAGGATAGATTTCTGTCATAATTTTGACAGCGTCATCGTATTCATTTTCAACAGCAGTGATTGCCTTAGATAATGCAAGACGAGAATGATTTAATAATTTATCTACTATTTCCATAATTCACACCGCCTTGTCTGATTGTGAATATTTTATAAGGCAAGCCGGGTCAAGCCCGGCTTGCAACTTATTTTAAGGGATAAAATTATTTAACGTTAGCGTTGATGAAATCAACAATTTTGCTGGTCGGGGTGCCCGGAGTGAATACTTCAGCAATGCCAGCAGCTTTCAGGCCAGGGATGTCAGCGTCAGGAATAACGCCGCCGCCGATAACCAGAACGTCGGTCAGGCCTTTTCCTTTCAGTAATTCAACAACTTTCGGGAACAGGGTGTTGTGAGCGCCAGACAGCAAGGACAGAGCAACAACGTTTACGTCGTCTTGCAGAGCAGCTTCAGCGATTTGTTCCGGAGTCAGACGAATACCGGTATAAATAACTTCAAAACCAGCGTCGCGCAATGCACGAGCTACAACTTTAGCACCGCGGTCATGACCATCCAGACCCGGTTTAGCAACTAAAACTTTAACGTTAGCCATTATAAGATACCTCCGTAGATTGTTTGTGTTTAGAAATTAGAGAGCAGTATGAGGTTTGTATTCGCCGAATACTTTTCTCATAACGCCGCAGATTTCACCTTCGGTAGCATATGCTTCTACTGCTTCCAGAATGAAAGGCATCAGGTTTACAGATTCGTCAGCACAAGCTTTCTCCAGTGCAGCCAGAGTTTCTTCAACTTTAGCATTGTCACGGCGAGCTTTCAGAGCAGCAATTTTTTCAGCTTGCAGTTTGCCTACAGAGCCGTCTACGCGAAGCAGGTTTTTCGGAGCTTCTTCTTCTTGGGTGAATTTGTTAACGCCAACGATGATGCGGTCGCCTTTTTCAATTTCCATTTGCCATTTGTAAGCAGAATCTTGAATTTCTTTTTGGATGTAGCCTTTTTCGATTGCTACCGGAGCGCCACCGATTTCGTCGATTTTTTCAATGTATTCCCAAGCTTCTTTTTCGATCTTGTCGGTCAGAGCTTCTACATAGTAGGAACCGCCCAACGGGTCGATGGTGTCAGCCAGGCCGGATTCGTAAGCAACGATTTGTTGAGTACGCAGAGCGATGGTTACGGATTCAGTGGTCGGCAGAGCCAAAGCTTCGTCTTTGGAGTTGGTGTGCAGGGATTGAGTACCACCCATTACAGCAGCAGCAGTTTGCAGAGCTACACGAACGATGTTGTTGTTCGGTTGTTGAGCAGTCAGCATGGAGCCAGCGGTTTGGGTATGTACACGCAGCATCATGGATTTAGCTTTTTTAGCACCAAAACGTTCTTTCATAACTTTAGCCCATACACGACGGGAAGCACGGAATTTAGCAACTTCTTCGAGTACGTTGTTATGAGCATTCCAGAAGAAGGACAGACGACCAGCGAAAGCATCAACGTCCAGACCAGCTTTGATAGCAGCTTCTACATAAGCGATACCATCAGCAATGGTGAATGCGATTTCTTGAGAAGCGGTGGAACCAGCTTCACGGATGTGGTAACCAGAAATGGAGATGGTGTTCCACAGAGGTACATTTTTGGAGCAATATTCAAAAATGTTGGTGATCAAACGCATGGACGGTTTCGGCGGGAAAATGTAAGTGCCGCGAGCTGCGTATTCTTTCAGGATATCGTTTTGGATGGTGCCACGCAGTTTGTCTGCGGAAACGCCTTGTTTTTTAGCAACTGCGATGTACATGCAGAGCAGTACGGAAGCAGGAGCGTTGATGGTCATGGAAGTAGAAACTTTATCGAGAGCGATTTGGTCGAACAGGATTTCCATATCAGCCAAGGAGTCGATAGCTACGCCTACTTTACCAACTTCGCCTTCAGCCATAGCGTCGGTGGAGTCATAACCGATTTGGGTCGGCAGGTCAAATGCGCAAGACAGGCCGGAACCACCGTTTGCTAACAGGTAACGATAACGTTTGTTGGATTCTTCAGCGGTGGAGAAACCAGCATACATACGCATGGTCCAGAAACGACCACGATACATAGTAGGTTGAACACCACGAGTGTAAGGATATTCACCAGGGAAACCCAGTTTTTCCATGTAGTCGAAGTTTTCACCAAGATCTACCGGGGTGTACAGTCTGTTAGGAACCAAGTTTGCGCGTTCAGGGAATTTTGCGAGTTTAGCTTCAACATCAGCATGATATTTTTCTAAACCAGCTTTAATTTTTTCAAATGCCATTCTCAAATCCTCCTTAAAATATTTGGTTTGCATATTCCGGATTGGACGGATCCGAAATAATGGTGAGAGTGTCCGTCTTTGACGGTATATATGGCAAAGCCTTTAGGCCTCGTCAACAGTTTTATATATACTTGCCGATAGGACTCACACCTACCGGCAAGCACACTACATAGTTTAACCTATTTTTAAAAACTTCTCAAGGGGTAACTTGCAAGTTTTTAAATTATTTTTCCATGGTACCGGTTTCGTTGAAACGAGTATGGAAGGAAAAAGCTTCGGACAGGATGTGCGGAGTTTGGCTGTTGCCACAAGCTTCGCATGCACGATGGAAGTAATCCAGAAGCATCGGTTGGTATTTCGGGTTAGCAATCTTGTCGATGATAACCAGAGCACGTTCTTTCGGAGACAGGCCACGCAGGTCAGCTACGCCACGTTCGGAAACGATAACGTCAACATCATGTTCAGTGTGGTCAACATGGCTGCAGAACGGAACTACGGAAGAAATTTTGCCGCCTTTAGCTAAGGAAGTGGTGAAGAATACGGTCAGGAAGCCGTTACGAGCATAGTCGCCGGAACCACCGATACCATTCATCAGTTTGGTGCCGCAGATATGAGTGGAGTTAACGTTACCATAGATATCTACTTCGATAGCAGTGTTCATTGCAATTACGCCGATACGACGTGCAACTTCAGGGCTGTTAGCAACTTCTTGTGGACGCAGGATGATGTATTTTTTGTATTTTTCTACATTATCATAGAATTTTTTCAGGCATTCAGGAGACGGGCTCAGAGCGGTACCGGAGCAAACACGGAGTTTACCAGCATCGATCAGATCGAACATACCATCTTGAATAACTTCAGTGTAAACAGTCAGGTCTTCGAAATCGGAGTTAACCAGACCATTGATAACTGCGTTAGCAACGGAGCCTACGCCGGATTGCAACGGCAGCAGGTTTTTCGGCAGACGGCCAGCAGCAACTTCAGCTTTGAAGAAGTCCACCAGGTTTTTGCCCATTTTTTGAGCGTCTTCATCGATAGCGCCTAAAGTACGAACTTTATCGGTAATGTCGCAGCCAACTACAGCAACGATTTTTTCTACTTCACAAGGAATGTAGGTAGTGCCGATGATGTCTTCAGGAGCGCAAACCGGAATAGGTTGACGGTTCGGAGGATCCAGAGGAACATAGGAGTCATGCATACCTTCCAGAGCAACCGGTTGAGTTACGTTTACTTCAACGATAACTTTTTTAGCGCTTTGAACATAAGAAGAAGTGTTACCCATGGAAGTGGTCGGAATCAGACCAACTTTACCTTCGCCCAGGTCGATGATTTTGCAAACTTCAACGATTGCAACATCAACGTCGCGACGGTTAGCCATGAAGCCATAACGAGTCATTTGAGCAACATGGCTCAGATGCAGGTCGGTGTATTTAACTTGGCCAGCGTTGATAGCTTTACGCATATCGCCGTTGGTTTGATACGGCATACGACGGTCAACGATACCAGCTTGAGTCATTGCGGTATCAATTTCAGGACCTACGGATGCGCCGGTCCAAACGTTGATTTTGAAAGGAGTTTTTTTGCCTTTTTCAGCAAGAGCCAGAGGCACAGCTTTAGGATAGCCAGACGGAGTAAAACCACTGGTACCTACGTTGTCACCATCATGTACAAATTCTGTAGCAGCTTCAGCAGACATAACTTTGCCAGCTACTGCGTCACAAATGCGATCTTTAATGTCGATCATTTTTACCTTCCTCCTTATAGTTAGGACATTGTTTATAGGGATTAACCCTTCGTATAACTCATCAGCTGCACTGTAATAGTGCTTGATAAGATATTACCTTCGCCAAGCATTTCACAAAACTTTCATACTTGACTATATTAATGTTTCGACATAGCCTTGAAAACTCCTGCTAGTCTGTGAAAAATTTTTAATAAATTTTTATAACTTATATTCTAATATGATTATAACACATTTTAGGATAAATTTCACTTTTTATACATTAAGTAATATTTTTCTTTGTAAATTTTTTTACATAAAGAAAGTGTAAATTTATTATACCTCAATAAAATACTCAACGTCTTATATAATACCAATAAAATTGTAACATAGCAAGTGTTTTGTTTACAAAATTTTAAAATCCCTTGTCTGATTTCTTTTTCCAGACAAGGGATTGTAGTGTTTGACTAGGACACTTAGCGAATTTGCGCTTTATAGTGCGTGTGCAATAGACGATGTGCTTTTTCCCCGAGAGGTTCGCCAAGCCAAGTAGCATAAAGGGTTTTTATTTCAGGATTTTCATGTGATTTTCGTAATTCACTTGTACGGTCACAACTTAATAACGCTTCACGACGTTTTTTTCTAATATCGCTATCAGTAGGAATAGGTTGTCCGCCGCCACCGATGCAGCCTCCGGGACAAGCCATTACCTCAATGAATTGATAATCTGCCTTACCATCCTTAATCTTCTTCAGCATCTCTTTCGCAGATTTCAAGGTATTGCAGACTGCAACTTTAATATCTTTGCCTGCGATATTAAGCACGGCTTCTCTAGTTTCTGCCATACCACGTACTTCACTATAGTCAACCTTCGGCAGACTCTCACCTGTTGCCACATCAGCTACTGTGCGTAAAGCAGCCTCCATAACGCCTCCTGTAATACCAAAGATAACAGCTGCACCGGTACCTGTACCTAAAGGAGAATCAAACTCTCCTTCCGGTAAAGAAGCAAAATCAATCCCTGCTTCACGAATCATACGCCCTAATTCTCTAGTAGTAATAACTATATCAACATCACGGTAACCGCTGTCACACATTTCTTCACGAGCAGCTTCTGCTTTTTTCGCAGTACACGGCATTACAGAAACGCTGACGATTTTAGCTGGATCGATACCTGCTTTTTCAGCAAAATAAGTCTTAGCTACTGCACCGAACATCTGCTGTGGTGATTTAGCAGTAGAAAGATGCGGCAAAAGCTCAGGATATTTCATTTCAATCATATTAACCCAGCCAGGGCTACAGGATGTAATCATCGGCAGTACGCCGCCGTTTTGCAGTCGGTCTAAGAATTCGTAGCCTTCTTCCATGATTGTTAAATCTGCAGAAAAATTAGTATCAAATACTTTATCAAAGCCTAATTGACGCAATGCCTGAACCATTTTACCGGTTACGATTTCGCCTGCAGGAATACCTAATTCTTCACCAAGGGCAACACGAACAGAAGGTGCAGTCTGCACAATAACAACTTTTTCTTCATCATTAATAGCATTCCAAACTTGATCTGTGTCGTCCTTTTCTACAATCGCAGCAGTGGGACATACATTAGCACATTGACCACAATAACTACATTCAGCATGCAGTAAATCCTGTTCAAAAGCAGTAGAAACAATAGTGTTAAAACCACGACCTGCAAAACTATAAACATTCATACCTTGTACATCACGGCAGACACGGATACAACGCCCGCATAAAATACATTTTTCCTGATCGCGTACCAAAGTTGGATTACTGTTATCAATAGTATGAGTTTTAGTTTCGCCACCCTCAAAGCGCATTTTGCGAACACCTAAATCTGCAGCTATTTTCTGTAATTCACAGTCACCATTTTTCTGACAACATAAGCAATCCTTAGGATGGTTAGTCAGTAAAAGTTCGATAACAGTTTTGCGTGCTTCACGCACTTTATTGGTATTAGTTTTTACTACCATACCTTCACTTACAGGATATACACATGAAGCAACAAGAGTGCGTGCACCACTAGCTTCTACCATACACAGGCGACAAGCACCTTCAGGACGTAAATCAGGATGATAGCATAAGGTAGGAATGTAAATTCCTGCTGCACGAGCAGCTTCCAGAACAGTACTTCCTGCCGGAGCCTGAATCCGTCTTCCGTCAATAGTTAAGTTTACCATAGTCATAATTCAGGCCTCCTTTAGTTCTTACTAATAGCTTTAAACGGACAAGTATTCATACAAACACCGCATTTAATGCATTTTTCTTGATCAATAACATGTTTTTGTTTTACAGTACCGCTGATAGCTTGTACAGGACAATTTTTTGCACATAAGGTACAGCCGCGGCAAGCATCTGTAATAGTATATTGCAGCATTTTTTCACAAACACCTGCAGGACAACGTTTTTCTTTAATATGTGCCTCGTATTCATGACGGAAATATTTCAAAGTAGAAAGAACAGGATTAGGTGCAGTTTGACCCAAACCACATAAAGCTGTTTCTTTAATATTTTTAGCCAAGCTTTCCAAAAGCTCGATATCTCCCTCGCGACCCTGACCTTCTGTGATGCGAGTCAAAATTTCCAGCATACGCTTAGTGCCTTCACGGCAAGGAGTACATTTGCCACATGATTCTGATTGAGTAAAGTTTAAGAAAAACTTCGCTACATCGACCATGCAAGTATCTTCATCCATGACAACTAAGCCGCCGCTACCCATCATAGCACCTGCAGCAATCAAGGAATCGTAATCCACCGGCAGATCTAACATCTCTTCTGGCAGACAGCCACCGGACGGACCACCGATTTGTACTGCTTTGAATTTTTTACCATTAGTGATGCCACCGCCGATATCATAAATAATTTCGCGCATAGTAATACCCATAGGCACTTCAGCCAAGCCAGTATTATTAATTTTGCCAGTCAGGGCAAATACTTTGGTACCTTTAGATTTTTCGGTACCAAACTGACAATACCAATCAGCACCATTTACGATAATCTGCGCCACATTAGCAAAAGTTTCTACGTTATTAATATTAGTCGGTTTACCCCATAATCCGGAAACAGCAGGAAACGGCGGACGCGGACGCGGCATACCACGTTTACCTTCGATAGAAGCCATCAAAGCAGTTTCTTCACCGCAAACAAACGCACCTGCACCCTCTTTAATGTGGATATGGAAACTAAATCCTGTAGCAAAAATATTATCACCTAATAAACCCATTGCCTCTGCTTGCTGAATCGCAATACGCAGACGTTTGATAGCCAACGGATATTCTGCACGTACGTAAATATAACCCTCATCAGCACCGATTGCATAGCCGCAAATTGCCATACCCTCTAATACGCGGTGAGGATCACCCTCTAAAACACTGCGGTCCATAAAGGCACCAGGGTCACCTTCGTCAGCATTGCAGATAACATATTTTTTATCACTTACAGAAGCCTGAGCAAATTGCCATTTCAAGCCTGTAGGAAAACCACCGCCGCCACGGCCGCGTAAGCCGGATTTTTTGACTTCATCGACAACAGCCTCCGGAGTCATAGTGGTAACAGCCTTAACCAAAGCTTCATAACCACCTACCGCAATATATTCATCGATAACCTCAGGATTAATAGCACCGCAGTTCGCTAAAACAAGACGATGTTGTTTTTTATAAAAACCGATTTCAGAGTACTTAGGTACCTGTTCATGGCTCATCGGTTCTTTATATAATAAACGGTCAACAATACGTCCCTTATATAAATGCTCTTCAACGATTTCTTTAGCATCTTCCGGTTTTACACCGCAGTAGAAAGTACCTTCAGGATATACGATAACCAAAGGACCATTTTCGCAGAAGCCGTGGCAACCTGTTTCGACAACCATAACTTCATCCTGCAAGCCTTTAGCCTTTAATTCTCTAGCTAAGCTTAATTGGATTTCTTTAGAACCATTAGCTTTGCAACCTGTTCCGCCGCAAACTAAAACATGGGCTCTGATATGCTGCATAATATTTCTCCTCCACAATACTCTATCATGTAGCAGTTCGTCAGCAAAAGACTAACTGCCTTTATTCGTTTTCGTCCTCTTCGATTTTGCCCACAACAAGTTCTTGGACAATCCGACCGTTTACCACATGCTCAGCAATAATTTTCGGCACATCGGAAGGCTTTACTTTACCATAAGTTATACGCGGTTCACCAGGACGCAGCACATCCACTAAAACCTCTTTTTCACACATACCAATGCAGCCTGTTTGTTGTACTTGTACATCCATTAAATGACGTTTACCTAATTCATCTAAAATAGCTGTCATAACCTCTCTAGCACCGGCAGCAATACCACAAGTACCCATACCAACAATAATTTTAGTACCGGAGCTTTTGCGCAGCTTGATATCTGCTTTTAATTTATCACGTAAAGCATGTAAATCAGCTAATGTTTTCACTGTTTACGCCTCCTTTTTTATTTCTGCAAGATTTTGTCTGAGATATTTGCCAACCCATTCATATAATTCCGGATTAGCAAAATCACAAGCCTCACCTAAAATTTCTCGTACCGCCGCAGTAGAAAATTCCATTTTACCGCCATCACAAATATAAGTAAACAGCAACTCAATCTGCGGTGCTCCTGCCAGCAATACACGGATACTATCTACGATATCACCTAAAGGCGGCCTATCAATATTATCCTTAGCGAAATATGCCTTTAAGCACGTACCCTCGCCTAATTTTGAGGTAATATCCAAGTGTCCGCCACATTGCTGGGTGACCATATCCATAAACGGAATTCCCATTCCTATTTTTCGCGTCTTGCGTGTAGTAATAAAGGGATCCCGCACCTTCTGCAGCATTTTCTCACTCATACCACAACCATCATCAGTAATTTTAAAAACAAAAAAACCGTTTTCATTTTCATTAACGACAATCTGAATATGCTTAGCTCCGGCAGCAATAGAGTTTTGTGCAATATCTAAAATATGCAGGGATAACTCACGCATTATTTATACCTTTCCAAAATACCTGCTAATTTATCAGTAGTCAGACGTCCATGTGTATCATCATTAATCTGCATAACCGGCGCTAAACCACAAGCACCAATACAAGCAACAGTTTCTAAAGTAAAACGTAAATCTTCTGTAGTATGACCTGCTTTAATACCCAACTGTTTTTCCAAAGCCTGCAAAATAGTCTTACCGCCGCGTACATGGCAAGCTGTACCTTGACACACACGGATAATATTACGTCCACGAGGATTAAGATGAAATAAAGAATAGAAAGTTACTACACCATAAATTTCAGAAATGGGTGTATCAGTTTTCTTAGCAATATATTCTAAAACATCTTTCGGTAAATAATTATAAAGATTTTGTACCTCCTGCAAAATAGGAATCAATGGCCCCTTGACATCTTTATATTTTTCTAGGATAGCATCAATGCGAATTTTTTCCGGATTATCCCCGCCGCAGCACGCACATTGACGTTCTAATCTATTTTCATTGGTACTCATAGTATCCCTCCTCCTTCAGCTTACAACATTAGGATTAGTATAGCATTAAATTGTTATTTGTTCAATACTATTAGTGTTAAATTTAAGCATCAGTATATACTATTTGTGTAATTCTTCATAGAAATCTGAAAATTTACCTGGTTCTAAAAAACGTTCATTTTTATGTAATAAGGCTAACTTAACTTCTTCCAAAGTTAGTTTTTCAACTTGTAATAAATTTTTAGGCCCTTGTAAAAAATCAAGCATTGTATGTCCATCAGAATCAGTAACAAAAGGTAAAAATCCAGTTAAACGCTGTAATTTTGAATGTACGCCTTTCTTCCAACCATGTAAAGAAATTTCTGCTGCTGTAAAGCCAAAATCAGGCTCAATAAACCCAAGCTGACCTAGGATACTGTACGCAGGTCTATCAACATGTGCCGCAATCGTTAGTCCGCCTAAGTCGTTAACCCTTGCAACGACCTCCGCTACCGTAAGATTTATCGGACCATGCAACATACGCTCTTCTTCACGGATAAATTCATCATCGTCATCAACGACAAATTGAGCTCCCAACTTTTCAACATTATTAGGCAAACCATTCATATGCGCATCAATAATTTTCTGCCACTCATCCAGCTGTTCCATAGTATCAAATAATGTCACTATATGTGCTTCTTCTATAGATTCTACTTCCATTCCAGGAAAAATCTTTACACCATACCGTTCACCGGCCTTAATGGCAGCAACAACATTTGCACTGGCGTTGTGATCTGTAATAGCCACAGCACCAATGCCAAATTCTGCAGCCCGCATTACAATATGATGCGGTGTCATTTCTACTTCAGCGCACGGCGACAACAATGTGTGTACATGAAAATCCGCCAATACCCTTTGCATAACCTTATGCCTCTTTGCCTACACCCAATTCATATAATTTACCGATAACAGAAAAAGCAGATTCAGTAGTAGCGGTAATAACTACATCATTCATATTGGCTTTACGCAAAGTATCGTCTGCCACCGGACCATCACCGGCTACAATTACGCAGGATAACCCAATCAATGAAGCTACAGCTGCTACGTTTTGATGTCCCTGCATAGTTACCCATACCATTCCCTGCTGTGCCTGACCCATCGCATTACTCAATAAGTCAGAAGCATAACCACCTTCCACATCAGCATATAAAGCATCCTCAGAAACATCCTTTGTTAACAAGTTTAAATGCAACTGTTCAATCATATCTTTTACTTTCATTGATTATCATCCTCCGTATTATTCAAAAATTTAGGTTCATGGTAAATCGGAATCTGGCGAGCCAACTCCAACATACCCTGTGAAAGCTTATGTACTTGTGCACGTAATTTAAAAATACAATCTATTTCGTGGGCTTTTCCTTGAACTATATCCTCTGCCAAACCCTGACAGCTAGGTGCACCACAGGCGCCACAATCCAAACCAGGAAGATCGCACAGAACCTCTTCCATACGTTCAAATTTTTTCATTGCTTCCATAATATCATCGTCCAATTGCATCATCGGACGAGGCACAAGCTTCTTTCTATATTGTTCAGATTTAGGAAAATCCTCTAAAACCATAGTCTGAGCCATAGTTTCTTTACGACTATCAGGTTCTGTCGCATGTAAATTGTGGATGCGCTTACGCAGATTACTTTCAGCTACAAATTTATTTTCTGCCGCCAGAATACCACCTAAGCATCCTCCTTTGCAGGCATGACATTCTACATAGTCCAATTGAGGCATTTTATTCATGGAAATCTGTTCTAATATTTCATAAACATTTTTGATTCCGTGAACAGACAAAGCCTCTTGAATACCTGCAGAAGCAATTTCTCCACCATACGCCCCCCAGGCCAAGCCATAAGAAGAACCTGTGCGAACGTGCAGTTTTTTTTCGCCGCCTAAATTCTTCAGCAGCAAGCCATAAATCTCGGATAAATTAAAGCTGCCACTAAGCTCAGTCTGCTTAACATCAACTGATTGACGAATGTTCGTCTGCTTAGAAGGACATGGAGAAATAAACCAGACACCGATTAATTCCTTCGGCAAATGACGACGCTCAGCAGCTTCTTTTTTTACATAAATAGCCGCTGCTTCTACAGGTGCCAAAACAGGCATAATTTGTTTAATCAGTTCTGGAAATTTAACCTGAATCAGGCGCAGTACAGCAGGACAGGTGCTAGAAATCAGCGGTTTACGTCCTCCCGTGTACTCTTGTAAATATTTTTCTATTTCGCAGGCAATATATTCAGATGCCAGAGAAACATCAAAAATTTCATCAAAGCCTAGATTTTGTAATCCCTGCCAAATATCCTCCAAAGGAATATTAGCAGGAAATTGTGCATATAAAGATGGTGCAGGAAGCACTATATTATAAGCATATTTAGATAAGCCCTCCAAAGTATCTGTTTTTACAGTAAAGGCATGATAAGGACAACCTGAAGCACAAGCACCGCAGTCAATACATCTGTCACCTAAAATTTCTGCTTTACCGTTACGCACTCGAATCGCTTCTGTCGGACATAGCTTGACACAGGATACGCAGCCCTGACATTTATCCTGCTGCAACTGTACAGAATGAAAGTATTTTGTCGGAGCCATTGCGTATCACCTCACTCTCTTATTCATAATCCACTCTGTTAGTAAGTTAATTTTTATAAATCCTCACTGGTATTGTTAAACACCATAACAATAGTAGTACCAACATCTACTGTAGACTGAATGTCAAATTTATCGGAACATTTCTGCATATTCGGCAGACCCATACCTGCACCAAAGCCCATCTGACGTACATAATCAGGTGCTGTGGACCAGCCCTCCTGCAAAGCCTTATTAATATCCGGAATACCCGGACCTTCATCAGACACGGTTATTACCGTGGAATCAGGAAAAACCTCTGCAACTACATGACCGCCGCCTGCATGAATAATAACATTCATTTCGGCTTCATACGTACCGATAGCAATACGACGTACAACATCAGCAGGAATCCCCAAACGTTGTAACATTTTTTTTATTTTAGATGATGCTTCTCCGGCACGCTCAAAATCACCGCCAATGCAATCAAAATCTAATTTTACAGATTTATTTTCGCCCATCTTATTTACCCCTTTTGCTACAGCCCTTGATACCTGCCTGATATAAAATACCACAGGCTTCAAATAAAGTATGATCTGTTACCAATACCGGCAACATATTATCCTCCGCAGCTTCCAAAATATCCAGATCAGGAACCTTGCCGCGTACAAAAACCAAAGCACTCAGCTCTGTCATATCAGCAGTACGTACTACCTGCATATTAGTCAGACCTGTGCATAGCAAAGTATTTCGTTTAGTAAACGCCAGCACATCACTCATCATATCACTGCCACAACAAGTTTCAATCTGCCTATCCAGATATTCTTTACCTGTCAGCACATCAGCACCGAGCAGCCTTTGCACATCATGTAGATTCATTTCAAATCGCCCCTCTTTAGGTTAACAGGACCCAATTTTACATATACTTAGATAATTTTATTGTACACTGTATCAATCTACTTGTAAATAATCAGCTCTTCTGTCAAAATATTTTCTTTTTACTATTTTCATCTACAAAATATACAAAGAAAAGCTCTGCCATAAAATATAGCAGAGCGTAATAAAAGGCATTGAAATGCTTGTTAGATTTCAGCAAGAGCTTGTTTCAAATCGTTTATCAAATCTTCTTTATCCTCTAAGCCACAGGAAATACGTACCAACCCAGCAGGAATACCAGCTTCCAGCAATTGTTCATCAGTCAGCTGGCGATGAGTACTAGTCGCAGGATTCAAACAACAAGTACGAGCATCAGCAACATGAGTTTCAATAGCTGCTACACGTAATTTTTTCATAAATTTTTCAGCAGCCGCACGACCACCTTTTAAATTGAAAGAAACTACACCGCAACCGCCATTGCCG
>UQWU01000007.1 GCA_900544885.1 uncultured Phascolarctobacterium sp.
AAGTTACACTTTTTAGTGCAAACTTAAATATATTTTTTACAAAGGAGTAATTTTATGAAAATCTACACCGTAAGTCCAACAATGTCGATAAGCCAAAACAATAAACATATTCGTAAGCAACTATGTCAAGCTATCGGAACGGCTATTGCCCATATCAGGATTAGGCATGGTATTAGTCAAACAGAACTTAGCCTCCGCACTAATATCTCACAGCCACGTATTTCAGAAATAGAACATGGAGAATGTAACATCATCATAAAAACCTTTTGTGATATTTTAGACAACCTCGGAAGTAATCAATCTGAATTTATTATTGAATTTAACCGTATTTTTTATAAAACAAAGCAAAAAAAACTACACTCAAAAACCATTACAGTCTTCACGTGTAGTCTAAATAACGCTTTTTATTTATAGCATAAGGCAAAGTGGCAGTGAGCGTTAGCGAACTGACGGAGAGGTCCTACTTCGCCTCTCTTCCCCACTTCGCAAGAAGCAGTGCCGAGCGTTAGCGAGCTGACGGAGAGGTCTTGCACTCCACAGCAAAAAACTCCCGCTTCAGACAAAACTAAAACGGGAGTTACACTTTCTTTTATAATTTTTCTTTCAACATATCCGCAGCAGCACACATGGCAACAATCATAGCACTAGGCCTTGGCGGACAGCCATAAACATTGATGTCCACAGGCACGAAGTCACTGGCCTTACCTGCAATAGCGTATGTTACACCATAGGTTGCACCACCACAAGCACAAGCACCGCAAGCCATAACTAATTTTGGTTCAGGCATAGCAGCATAGGTCATTTCTAAAGCCTGCTGCAAATTACGGGTAACAACTCCTGTTATCATCAGCATATCCGCATGACGTGGAGAAGCGACAAAGGCGATACCGAAGCGGTGCAAATCGTAAACAGGATTACTGGTAGCACCCATTTCAAAATCACAGGCATTACAGCTACCTGCATCAAGATGACGGATATGCAAAGAGCGTCCTAATTTTGCACGGATTACTTCGCTGACACGTACAGCACTTTCACTGACAATCTCCGGTAATTTATCGCTATTCTTATGTTGCAAGGTTTTCTCGGTGCAGGCATCAACACAACGACCGCAAAAAATGCATTTACTGTAATCAATCACAGGAGCACCGTTTTCCATAGCCAAAGCTTGTACAGGGCAAGCCACGGCACATTTGGCACAGCCGTCGCAGCTGCCTACGCAATGCAGTTCACCACGCATTCTCGGATGTCCGTTGACATCAATTTTTTCTGTGGCGATTTTACCTGCAAAAATTGCTTCTATTAAGCGTAACATCTGCTTACCCCCTTATCTATCTATGCAAGCATAGCATAATTCAAAGCTTTTGTTGATTAACGGGAAATCAGGGATAATATCCCCCTGTACCGCAATGGTCAGTGCCGGCCAGTTAGGATACGAGGCAGAACGGATAAATAAACGGTCAATGCGTCCCTCTGCATCCAGCATCAGCCAATGGAGATTGTCACCACGAGCAGATTCACTAATACCCCAACTGCCTTCCAAGGTACGTAATTCGCCTAGGTCGACACTAAGCTCAGTTTCGGCATTACGACGCAGCTTACGCATCAGCTGACGTACTAAGCTCAAGCTTTCTTTTACTTCACCGACACGTACCTTGATGCGTGCTTCGACATCACCTGCTGTTTCGGTCACTACATTAAAATCAAGCTCATCATAAATACCGAAGCCCATATCCTTACGGCTGTCGCGATTAGAACCGCTGGCACGAGCACCAACTCCTACCATTGCTAAATCAAAGGCTGTATTTTCGCGGATATGACCTGTAGTACGAATACGGTTTACAAAGTTGGCCTGCTCCCACATAATATGCACCATATCAGCATAAACATTTTCGACTTCTTTTAAGACTTCTTCGACTTCTTCCAACGCTGTATCTTCTGCATCCATGCGTACACCACCAGGGATAATCATACCACGCAGAAAACGACTACCGGTTAATAATTCGTTAAGCTGCATTAAATATTCCTTCAGACGTGTACCCATGCTGATGACGGGCGAAAAACCAACACCGGCACAGATATTACCTGTATCGCCGATATGGTTATATAAACGCTCCATTTCTAATATTAAAGTACGAATCAGCCAAGCACGATACGGCACCTTAGCCTCTGAAAGCTTTTCTACAGCCTGACAATAGCTCAAGGTATTAGCAACACTACAAGCACCGCAGATGCGTTCTACAATGGGCAGAGCCTCCATAGGCGTGCGTCCTTCCACACTTTTTTCAATACCACGATGAGTAAAAAACAGCTTTGCATCTAATTGCAAAATGGCCTCACCTGCCTGACTAAAACGAAAATGACCAGGTTCGATAATACCTGCATGGATAGGTCCGACAGGTACTTCAAACAATCCCTCGCCTTTAGAGGTAAGCATTTCGTATTCCTGATGACCATGCACCTGCATATCCACAGGCACATTTTTCCGCAGGGGATGAAAATCTTGCGGAAAGCCCTCGTGTAAAACTAGTGGACGCAAATCAGGATGACCTTCCGGAAGAAAGCCGAACATATCGTGTAGCTCACGCTCATACCAAGCCGCAGCAGGTAAAATCGTAGTCAGACAGGGATAATTCAAAGGACCGTCCGCAGGAAATTCTGCTTTCAAGACGTCCAGATCACGTTTTTCTTTATTATAAAATAAGCAGTAAATTGCCAGTCCTCCGCCACGCAAGGTTTCATCGGCACCGAACATCGCTGCCAAAGGATGTTTGCCGCCGTCGCTGTAAATATTGGCAGCACCACGTAGATTTTCAGGTTTTACCAGCATTTTCTCAGCCTCCTATTACACGTACAGCAGAATTCAGCAGATTATTAATCCACGGAATTTGTTCAAATCCTGCACCAACGACGCAGGTTGCCACAAGCAATACTGCCAGTACAGGAATATCTATTACACCTAAAATATCACCCAAAGGCTGACGTTTAGCTTTATCGCACAGCATACGCATACCATGGTAAAGAATACCTAAAAGCACGCCGGCTAAAAGAATAATCAACAGAGCACCTGCCAGCCAATGTCCCTCTTTAAATAAGGCAGAGAGAATATAAAACTTACTAAAGAATAAGCCCATGGGCGGCAAGCCTAAGATACCTAGCATACCTGTCAGCCAAAAGGTGGCTGTATGGGGTACATCAGTAATCATGCCGTGAATACGCATCATATTACGGGTCTGATATTCCTGAATAATTGTACCTGCAATATAGAAAAGGACGAATTTAATCATCGCATGGCTATACATATGCAGCATTACTGCTTTTAAGGAGAGTGCGGAAAAGGCACCGATGCCGGCAACCATAATACCTATGTTCTCCATAGAGGAATAAGCCAAAAGACGCTTCACGTCACGCTGTACAACAACGAAAGGCACAGCAATAGCAACAGTCAGTACAGCAAAGAACAGCAACATATTACCGATTAAAGCACTACCTGCTGTAGGTAGCAGGATAACCAGATTACGGAATAAAACATAAATCGCACAACTGCATAAAGCACCGCTAAGCATACCGCTAGTTAAGGACGGTGCTTCAGCATAAGCATCCGGAAGCCAAGTATGCATAGGAGCCATACCTGCCTTCGTACCGTAGCCGATAACGATAAAGAAAAGTGCCAGACGTGTCAAGGCCGGATCTAATAAGGCTGCATTTTGGTGCAGATAAAGCCAGCTCAAGGGTTTTTCCATACCCAACGCATCAATCTGTGCATAATACAAAATCAAAGTACCTAAAAGAGCCAGGCAGATGCCGACAGTGCAGACCATAATATATTTCCAAGTAGCCTCTAAAGCGGCACGGGTAAATTTAAAGGAGATGAGCAAAGCTGAAATTAAAGTTGTAGCTTCAATTGCAACCCACATCAAGCCAAGATTTTTAACCAAAAGGACAATAAACATGGTCCAGCAGAAAAGCTGCATCAAGGCAAAATAACGACCTGTCTGCAACTGCTCACCCTTTAAAACACCGCAGCGTTCTTCCCTTGTCAGATAAGAGCGCGCTGTCCAGCTGGCTGCTAAATACAATGTAGTAATGATAAGCAAAACCCAACAGCTTAACGCATCAATATAAAAATAATCATCAACATAAGGTGCGGACGGTTCAAAATTTGCTACTAACAAACCAACGCTGACACCTACAGCTGTCGCAGTCAGACGATGGAGCCAATGCAGAATATTATTGGAAAAGCCGCACACTAATGCCAATACCGCACACAATGGCGGCAGACACAGTAAAATCAAGATATATGTCAGCATAATTCACCTTAACCTTTCAGCTTATCCAAAACATTGGTATCGGTAGTCTTAAAGGAAAGACGCAGTCTGGAGGTTAAGATTACCAAAATAACCACGGCAATAAGCACATCCAAAAAGATACCCAGTTCAATAATCAGCGGCAATCCTTCTGTCATAATCAGACCCAAAAGATAGATACCGTTTTCCATGGTAATCAAACCTATCATCTGCATAATGGCACGGCTGCGCATTACAATCAAAGTCAGTCCGGTCATAATCATAAACATAGATGTTGCCAAAATATCGCGTCCCAAAGCTTGGGGAAGCAAGCCATCCAGCACCATATAGCTTAAAGCCAGACTACCTGCAGAAAAAGCAGTGGAATAGTTAACATTACTGTCGCTGACAATTTCGCGTTCATCACGCAATTGACGTACCACACGTAAAATAGCATAAGGAATAAAGATTACCTTAACCCCGATGGTCAAAAGTCCTGGTAGCCAGCCATGTAAGCCACCACCATGACTTAAACCCACAACAAGACAGGCTGCAGCAATCAAGGCAGACTGTACGCTAAGGCACAAAGTAGCACGACGTAATTCGCTAAAGCGTGTCTGTAAGAAGACGATAAACATTAAACTTACTACTAAATATTCCATCGTTACCTCCTTACTGTGCTACCACTGCCAATAAAAGCATTAAGCCGGCAGCCGCCAAATACACACGCACTTTAAATAAACGCATTTTATTATTCAAAGTTTCTACCACGCTAACAGCTGCAGCACTTAATAATAGTTTCAGTACCACAGGCAAATCTAAGGGCAGATACAGCATGGAAAATAAAACTAAAAAAATCAACAGTTTCAATTGACTCGCCCAATGAATCAAAGCCAGCAGACGACCGGAGTATTCCAATGTCATACATTCGTGAATCATGGTTAATTCCAAATGTGTATCAGGATTATCCACAGGAATACGACTATTTTCGGCCAACAGCACCAAAAAGAAAGCGATACAGGTCAATACACCGGCTACAGTTAAATTAACTTCATCAAAACGCAGACTCATGCCATTTAAAGAAGTACTACCTGTATGCAGAAAGTTGGACATAATCGCCAGCATAATCACCGGCTCAACGAAGGCTGCTACATACACTTCACGGCTACCACCCATACCACCAAAAGCAGTAGCTGCATCCATAGAAGATACGGCCATAAAGAAACGGCCTAAAGCCAAAATATAGACGAATACGAAAACATCGCCAATGCCGGCAGAGGCAGAGAAAAAACTTGGCAACATCACTGCCGCAATCAAGGTAGTTACAAAGTATACACATGGTGCTAAACGAAAAATCCCACTGGTATACGGTGTAATAATAGTCGGCTTACGCCACCATTTATAAATATCATAATACTCCTGCCAAATACTGGAGCCCACTCTATTTTGTAACAGAGCTTTCAGCTTTTTGATAATACCGCTGATACAGGGAGCAATCAATAACAATAATATTGCTTGCAGGAAGCAGAAGCCTAAATTTAATAATTGATTCTGCAATTCGCTCATTTATACAACGCCCCCCACACTAACACGATAATCATTGCCGCCATAACATAGGCTACATACAAACGCACACTGCCCTGCTGCATACGGCGCAGGAAGGCAGAGATTTTTACAAAATGCTGTTGGAACGGTACGTAAAGCTTTTCGGTAATCATATCAGGAATCTCCAGACGATAAGATAATAAACGACCGAAATATGCATGGTCCTTACGCATATAGCTTACCTGACGTTTGGGCTTGAGCATATAGTCAAAAGCACGGCGGACAGGCTTACTAAAACCGGTAGCAGAATACTGCTGACGAGCAGTCGGATAAGTACCACAGTTCCAAGTAACATCCTTTTCAACACAGCTACCTGCAGTACACAGATAAACCAATCCCCCGACAACAACTACTAACAACAACAGCAAAAGAGGATTAAAGCCTGCCATATTGCCACTTAAATTCCACGCCAAGGCACCATTGCTTACAACAAAATCAGACGGCAGCTTCAAGGCTGTACAAACAACCTGAACCACAGGCAAAGGATAAATGCCGCACACTAATACTAAAATACTAGAAAGTCCCATTGCCAAAAGCATGAAGAAATCAGCTTCATGTGCTTGCTCAATCAGCTCACTGCGAGCACGTCCCAAGAAGGTAATACCGAAGAAACGCACAAAACAACCCAAGGCCAACGCACCGGTAAAGCCTAAGAAGATAAAAGACAAGGCAGTCCACAAGCGGATATCCTGTGCTATACAGCTTTTCGCCAGAGTAATAAAGCTTTGCAAAACAAACCATTCACCGACAAAGCCATTAGTCAGAGGCACTGCTGCCAAAGCCAAGGAACCGACAAAGGTAAAAGCAGCCGTATAAGGCATTTTCTTAGCCAGACCGCCGAAAAGCTCGATATTTTTACTGCCCGTACCATGCATGATACTGCCGGCACTCATGAACATCAGCACCTTCATAATGCTATGGTTAAAGGCGTGTACTAAGGCCGCCACAAAGCCCAAAAAATACCAATTGCCGTCAACAGTCAAATGTAACAGCATACCGCAGCCGAAAGCAGCAAAAATAACGCCCATATTTTCCACAGAAGAATAAGCCAAAATACGTTTAATATCTGTTTCCATTTGGGCATATAAAACACCTAGGAACGCAGATACTACACCCACCATCATCACAATGATGCACCACCAATAATTCCAGTCAGGCAAAAAGCTGAACATAAAACGACCGAAGCCGTACAAAGCGATTTTCAGCATCACACCACTCATTACTGCTGAAACATGACTTGGTGCAGCAGGATGCGCTTTCGGCAGCCAAACGTGCAGCGGTACCAAACCTGCCTTTAAGGCAAAACCGATAAAGGCACAGGCAAAGACTAAATGTTGCCAACTGCTATCTAAAGTATTATTAGCTAAATCAGCAAAGGCAAAGGAAGTGCTTCCTGCACCGAGGAGCAGAAAAGCAATCATAATCGCTGCTGTTCCCAAAGAAGTCATAACTAGATACTGATAAGCGGCAGACCAGGTAGAACGCTTTTCACATTCATGATTTACCAGCATAAAGGAGGATACAGCCATGATTTCCCAGAACAACAAAAAGCTAAAGCCATCTCCTGCTAAAAGCACCAACACCATAGAGAGAATAAAAAGGCTCCACATACCGCCTAATAGACGCAGACGGCTGCCCTCATAGCTTTTAGCATAACCAAGAGCATAAATACTGGCAATAGTACCGGCGATACCTGTTAACAAAAGGAAAATCGCACTCCAATTATCACATGCCAAGGAATAAGAACCCCATACTAAGAAAGAAGGCTCTACAGCATTCCACAGCTGTAAACCGGCAGCGTACGCTATAATCGCCGAGCCCACGCCTGTTGCCCCATTGGCCAACCAATGAGCAGAACGTTGTAAGCTATGCGGAAACAGCAGGGTCAGTACGCCTATGCTATAACAAAGTATAGCCATTAAAAACATTTCCATTTCATCACCTACACTTACACATAATTGTTGCAGCTTATTCACATTTTCGCCATTATTGTGATATTATATCATATTTATGTTAGCCATAGCATAAACTTGACGTAAAAACTTTAGTAAAAGCAATAACGACAGATTATAGAAGAAAACAAACAAAAAGAAAAGAGCCATTACGGCAGACTTTGCTGCCAATAATGGCTCTAAAATTCAATAATTTATGCTGTTAACCGATCCAAGAACCAAGGTTGCTGCGACGTGTCACAGCTTGCTCCTTGCTTACCTCGACAGTCTCCGGAGTATAAAGCAGTAACTCATCATTAATGACGGAAACATGAGCTTCAGCAATGTAAGCTACGCCATTGAGATAATCAAAAATGCGATTTTTCACTTCAACATCCACTGCTTCAAAAGAAATCATGACAGCACTTCCCTGTAACAAGGAATCTGCATATTCACGTACATCCATAAAGCTTTTCGGAGTGCGAACGATAATATTTAAATGACCGGTTTTCAGCAAACGCGGGCCAACATATTCTTCTTCCCTTGCTTCTTCAGAAGCATCTGTAAAAAATCTCATTACATTTAAATCCATGGCTTCTGCCTCCAAACTCAAAAAACTGTAATAAAGCCTATATTCGTCACTAATAAGCATTTCTCCTGCCTATTACGCATATTTTAACAAACTTTGACAAACATGTCAAAGAAATTAAAATTATTCACACAAATTACAAATTATGACTAATTACATAGTAGCGTTTTTCATACGGCCACGCATTTTACCGCGTTCCAGACGGTCAAGGATTTTCTTACGCATACGAATAGATTTCGGAGTAACCTCTACCAGTTCGTCGTCGTTGATGTGTTCCAGAGCTTGTTCCAGAGAGAAGGTACGAGGCGGAATCAGGCGGATAGCGTCATCACTGCCGGAAGCACGCATGTTGCTGACATGTTTCTTTTTGCACGGGTTAACGTCCATATCATCTTCACGGCTGTTTTCACCAACCAATTGGCCTTCATAGATTTTTTCCGCAGGAACAACGAACATGGTACCACGTTCTTGAGCATTACCGATACCGTAGGAAGTGGTTTCACCGGTTTCAAAAGCAACCAAGCTGCCACGAGTACGTCCGGGAATTTCGCCTTTATAATCTTCATAACCTGCAAATACATGGTTCATGATACCGTTACCTTTAGTATCGGTCAGGAATTGGTTACGGAAGCCAATCAATCCACGAGCAGGAATCTTGAATTCCATACGCAGATAGCCGGCCATTTCAGTCATATTTTGCAGTTCAGCTTTACGCAGACCCAAAGCTTCCATTACAGGACCCATGAAATCTTGCGGTACGTCTACAGTCAATGCTTCCATAGGTTCGAGCAAGGTACCGGTTTCATCACGATGCATGATTACTTTCGGTTTACCAACTTGCAGTTCAAAGCCTTCACGACGCATGGTTTCAATCAATACGGACAAATGCAGTTCGCCACGACCAGAAACCTTGTAAGCATCAGGGCTTTCAGTTTCTTCAACACGCATGGAAACGTTAGTTTTTACTTCTTTAAACAGACGGTCACGCAGATGACGGCTGGTTACGAATTCGCCTTCACGACCTGCAAAAGGACTGTTGTTAACATAGAACAGCATGGACAGAGTCGGTTCGTCGATTTTGATACCCTTCAGAGCTTCCGGATTTTCTTTATCAGCAATGGTATCACCGATATTAGCATCTTGCAGACCGATCAGAGCAACGATATCGCCGGCAGCAACTTCATCAACTTCTACACGTTTCAAGCCTTGATATGTGTACAGACGACCGATTTTACCTGCACGGTTACCGGATTCGTCCATCAAAGTGATGTTTTCGCCGTTATGGATAGTACCACGAACAACGCGACCTACAACGATACGGCCTACATAATCATCATAATCCAGGGTATTTACCAGCATTTGCAACGGTGCTTCAGTATCTACTTCAGGAGCAGGAATGTTTTCCAGAATTACTTTGAACAGCGGTTCCAGAGTAGTGCTTTCTTCGTCCATGGACAGTTTAGCAATACCATTACGAGCAGAAGCCAGAACTACCGGGAATTCTAATTGTTCTTCGTCTGCATCCAATTCGATGAACAGATCCAGAACTTCGTCGATTACTTCATCAACACGTTGGTCAGGACGGTCGATTTTATTGATAACAACAATCGGTTTCAGATGTTGTTCCAGAGCTTTACGCAGAACGTATTTTGTTTGCGGCATCGGTCCTTCATAAGCGTCAACCAGCAGCAATACGCCATCAACCATGGTCAATACACGTTCAACTTCGCCACCAAAGTCAGCATGGCCAGGAGTATCCAGAATGTTGATTTTTACGCCATCATGCATTACAGCAGTGTTCTTGGACAAAATGGTGATACCACGTTCACGTTCCAGTGCATTGGAGTCCATGACACGTTCTTCAACACGTTCATTAGCACGGAAAACACCGCTTTGTTTCAGCATTGCATCAACCAGAGTAGTTTTACCATGGTCAACGTGGGCAATAATCGCTATATTACGAATATCGTTTCTAATCATTATTATTATTCTCTCCTCACTTATACTCACTTTAAAGACAAGAAAAAGGATGCTTGTCAAATGCATCCTTCTATAGTATTACTAAAACATTATATTCTTTTTCGTTTTCTATGTCAATGACATATTGTATTAAGCTTTACAAAAACATTGATTTTTTATCAAAATTATGCAAATTACGGCTCAAATCAAGAAAAATCGGCCTAAACCTTTCCCTCAAAAAGTTTAAGCCGATAAAAATTTCTTTTATAATTAACAATCTTTATATCTAAATTTTACCCATTTACAAATCTTTAAACATTTCATACATATACTTACGCAGCTTCTCGACCTTCTTGCGAATCTGTACAGCCTTGAGACCATCGCGAGCCACAATCTGCTCGATTTTTGCACGCTGCTGCAGATAATCGTTTTCGACAGATTTCAAATAAGCACGCAACTCCAATGCCGCAGGTTCAGCAGTAACAACATCGGATTCGTGAATCTGCCAATTATTGCCACTAATTTCAACACAATCGCCGAAATGCGGAATATAAGTCGCCGTACCCAGGTTACGTCCCAGGGAATCTGCCAAGGCCATGGAGGCGTCAATCTCACCATGAGTTACGAAAAATGCACGAGGAACTTTAGGCATACCGCCAAACCAAGCTAACAACTGCTGTTTATCCGCATGGGCGGAAAAGCCCTTCATATTATAGATAGTAGCGTTAACGCTAATAGTTTCACCCATGATTTTAACCTTACGGGCACCTTCGATAATCTGACGTCCCATAGAGCCTTCAGCCTGATAACCGGCAAAAACAACAGCACTATCCTCTCGCCACAGATTATGCTTCAAATGGTGCAAGATACGTCCTGCATCCGCCATACCGCTGGCAGAAAGGATAATCTTACTACCGGGAGTATCGTTAATCGCCATGGATTCCTGCGGTGTAGCTGTAAAATGCAGATTGCTCATTGATACTAAGCGTCTACCCTGCATTTCGTATAAAGCACGTGCTTCCTCATCATATTCAGCAGGATTAGTCATAGTAATCTGCGTAGCCTTGTTGGCCATCGGACTATCTACATAAATAGGAATTTCCGGAATCTTACCTTCTGCCTGCAGTTTTTGGAAATAATACAGCAGTACTTGAGTACGCCCGACAGCAAAAGCAGGAATGATTACATTGCCTCCCTTTTCCACAGTACTGTTAATTATTTTCGCTAATTCTGCTTCCTTATCGTAAACTTCATGAATGCGATTCCCATATGTTGATTCAGTGATTACAAAGTCGACAGCGCCTAGATTAGCAGGATCTTCGATAATCGGCTGATTAGGCTGACCAATATCGCCGGTAAATAATAACCTTGTAGTTTTATCTGTTTCCTTCACTGTTACTTCCACAAAAGCAGAACCGAGGATATGACCTGCCACCTTAAAAATAACATTAATACCGGGTACTACCTGAAACTCCTGATTAAAATCATGAATGCGTAAATGGGTCATCGTTCTCGCCGCATCATCTACTGTAAATAACGGCTCTACCCATTTTTTACCTGCACGCATACCCTTACGGTTTGCCAGCTCGGCATCCCCTTCTTGGATATGTGCACTATCAGGAAGTAAAATACTACATAATTCCTGCGTCGATTTAGTCGCATGAATTGGTCCTTGGAAGCCCTCTTTCACAAGCTTCGGCAATAAACCGCTATGGTCCACATGGGCATGAGTCAGAACTACAGCTTCAATATCACCAGGATTAAACAAAAATTCCTTTTCGTTAAAAGCCTTGACTAGCTTAGAACCTTGGAACATACCGCAGTCTACCAAAATTTTGTGCCCACCTGTTTCCATAAGATAGCAGGAACCGGTGACGGTACGAGCAGCACCCAAAAATGTAATTTTCATAAAGCAAGCCCCCATTCATTTAAGATTATATAATCAACCATACTAAATAGTTACCGCTTATTTTCTAGATATATAATTCTACATCAGCAATGTAAACTCCTTGCTAAAATTATGGTCAAAGTGTAATCTTTTAGATAAATATGGCATAAGTTTTATGCAAAGTGCATAAAAAAGCAAAAACCGCCACACCTAAGTATGACGGTTAAATTATGCATTTAAATAGAGATTATCTGTTTCTCAACCATGGCGGAATGTCGGTGCCCGGAGAAAAAGAGGTTCTAGCCCTCGGAACATCTTCACTTTGAGCAGATTGTTTCGGCGGATAATTAGTAGCATAAGCAGGTCTTTCAGTAGCAGGATTCTTCTTTTCGAAACCGGTTGCGATAACAGTTACGCGGATTTCGTCTTCCAAAGATTCATCGATTACTGCACCAAAGATTATGTTAGCGTTAGGATCTGCAGCATCAGTAATGATTTGAGAAGCTTCAGTAACATCGAACAAAGATAATTCCTTACCACCTGTGATATTAAAGAGAACACCTTGAGCACCTTCGATGGATGCTTCCAGTAACGGACTCTTAATAGCCATTTCCGCAGCTGCCTTAGCGCCACCCTCGCCTTTAGCAGTACCGATACCCATGAGAGCGCTGCCTGCATTAGACATAATGGTTTTTACGTCGGCAAAGTCGGCATTAATCAAACCAGGAACACCAATCAAATCAGAAATACCTTGTACACCTTGACGCAGTACGTCATCGGCAATACGGAAGGCTTCTAACATAGAAGTGCGGCGATCTATAACTTGCAGTAAGCGATCATTAGGAATAGTAATTAAAGTATCTACTTTTTCTTTCAGATTAACAATACCATTTTCTGCTTGGTTTAAACGTCGTCTGCCTTCAAACATAAACGGTTTGGTTACTACACCGACAGTCAGTGCGCCAACCTCTTTCGCACATTCGGCAACAACGTGTGCAGCACCGGTACCGGTACCACCGCCCATGCCGGCAGTTACGAAAACCATATCGGCACCTTTCAGTGCTTCTACGATTAAGTCACGGGTTTCTTCCGCAGCTTTTTCGCCGATTTCAGGATTAGCACCTGCGCCTAGACCTTTAGTCAGCTTCTCGCCGATTTGGATTTTAGTCTCTGCTTTAGAAAGCAGTAATGCTTGAGCATCACAGTTTACAGCAATAAATTCTACACCGCGTACATCTGCGGTAATCATTCTGTTAACAGCGTTATTGCCGCCGCCGCCAACACCGATAACCTTGATATTGGCAAGATTATCAAATCTTGTTTCTACATCGTCAAACATATTTGCCATTATTGCACGTCCCCCTTACTGCTGGGTATCTTTAGTAAATAAAATAAGTTATTTTTGTAGTGTTCAACACACTAGTATAATTTTCCTGCTAAACGAGAAAAATTTCTATGTTTTTACTTCAAAAATTATACTATTTAATTGTTTTTACTTATATATATATTATTTTTTCATATATAATCTTCTGACGATTGCCAGATTTTGGAAAACACGCATACCGAAAATCAAAATAGCAACCATATAAAGATCTATGCCCAACATATTACCGGCATAACATAAGAACGCGGCTAAAATACCATTGATAAAAAAACCGGAAATAAAGATTTCAGTATCATAATTGCCATCCATAGAAGCACGGACACCACCAAGCACAGCATCAAGGCCGGCCATAACAGCTACAGCCAAAAGACGTGCATATTGCGGTGGCAAGCTAAAGGGACAATAGATACCGGCTAAAACACCGATAAGCAGACCAACTGCTGCATAAGCAATCATTATTTCTGTCCCTCCTTCGCTTTGACAACCTTAGCATATTCAAAATTACGTGGGCTATTAAGTGCAGGAATATGAACTTTATCGTTTGTCTTAATTTTAACCTGAATTCCCCAAAATTCAAAGGTTTCGACAACGCCGCCACGCAGACGCAGAGCGCTGGTCAAATTTTTAGGATTACCGATAGCTTTAATTACATAGGGAGGAGCACTACGCACATTATTTACGGAAACAGTCGGTCCCGCACAACGTACCTCGGTAGTAGCAACGATACGCTGATCATTAATTGAAATAGCCTCTGCACCTGCTGCACAAAGTTCATTCAGCACACGCAGCAAATCTTCATCATGGATGATATACAAATTCGGATTTTCATTAGCGGAGCGTGCCAAATTGCTATCATCTAAAACGATTTCCACACCTTCGCCTTCCACATCAGTACTACCGGCCAAAATATTGAGTCTTTCCATACCGGAGTCGGTGGCTGCACCGGCACCATGCTTACGGAGTGCTTCAATTTCATCTAACAGCTGTTTGTTTTCGGCCTGCATGATTTTCAAGCGTTCAGATAAGTCTTCAACCCTATCCATACGGATAGTTCTTTGCTGTTCAGTACTTTTATACTGTACGGACAACATAAACCCCAAGACCATGAAGACAACGCCTACCAAAATCTTGCCTTTGACATCCATAGTAAATATTTGATTCATTTTATTCCCTCATAATTTCTAACATATATTATTGTTTTAATTTAATATATGGTTTGGCAAATTTCAAATTAATGTATTCAGCCTTAATATTTTTATTTTTTATTTCATTAAAGACTGTCATAAATAAGTGAGCCTTATCAGGAAGCTCGCTGACTGTACCAAGCAATACCGGTAAACTGCTACGCATTCGCAAAGTTACCTGCTGCTTATCATCAACGGCTATTTCCGAAATACGGTTTCTAGCATCTCCATCCAGCTTATGTAAAAAAAATAGTATGTGCATAACGCCGGAACTACTGATTTTATCGCCTAAATAAACATTACCGCATTTCAAGCCTGTAACTAAGGGAGCCTGCGAATCAGGAATGCCTGTCGTTACCTTCATTACCAGACCATCGTAATCAACCTGCAGATAACTGCGATAGGAATTAGCTACATATAAGGCCGGCACACGTTCCTCTACCGATACATTAACAGTGGCCGGAAAGCTATAGCGTACTGCAGCATTCTGAAAACGAATATCATGAGAAAGTGCTTCCTGTACTCTACTTAACGAAGCATTAAAAAGATTAAATGGCTCAGGACTTCCGGATAGGCGGATAATATCTGCCTGTGTCAGCTGCTGGCTGCCGGAAATATTAATAGAACCAAAAGCAAAGCCCGGCTGATGGATATATTCCCATCCCTTAACCGCACCCGTGCATACAACTGCCAGCGTGACAATAAGGCGCAGCAGACGCATGCGTTTTTGCCTACGATGCGCACGTAAACGCTCCCGTAAAGTCGCCATGCTGCTACACCTCCGTCAACTAAATTATTTTGCACTCAGCAAAATCTTTTCGCACAAATCAGGGAAGCTGATGCCTACAGCTGCAGCAGCCTTCGGCACCAAGCTAGTAGCAGTCATGCCAGGAACGGTATTAGCCTCCAAAACATAACCTTGGCCGTTTTCATCCAACATAATATCTACGCGGGCAACACCTCTCAGGCCCAGAACCTTATAGGTTTTCTTAGCCAAATCTTGTACATGCTCAGTGATTTTTTCATCAAGAGGTGCCGGGCAATGATAATCAGTAGCACCCTTGGTGTATTTGGAGTGGAAATCGTAAGCACCGGAATGAGGAGCAATCCAGATAACGGGCAGCGGCTTCGGTTCGCCGTTTTCTTCCATCATAGCAACAGTCAGTTCTTTGCCTTTGATACATTCTTCAACTAAAACATTTTCGGAATAGCTGAAAGCATCTTCCAGAGCAGGAACGATTTCTTCTTCAGTTTTCGGAATAACTACACCAATGCTGGAACCTTGGGTTGCAGCTTTGATAACAACAGGCAGACCGAATTCAGCAACGATTTTCTTTTGCAGCTCAACTAAATCTCCTGCCTCACGTTTATTGATAATCAAGGAACGCGGAGTAGAAATACCTGCGGATAACAGGAAACGTTTAGTAGCAGATTTATCCATGCCGACAGCACTTGCCAATACGCCGCTACCGGTGTAAGGAATACCTGCTGCTTCTAACAAGCTCTGCATTCTGCCGTCTTCGCCATATTTACCATGTACTGCATTGAAAACAACTTTAGCATTCATAGCATGCAGCAGTTGCAGTAAATGTTCAGGAACCAATTCCAGTTCTTTAGCATCATAGCCTTTTTCACGCAGTGCAGCGGCAATTGCAGCACCGGTTACACGGGAAATATCCGCTTCAGAGGACGGACCGCCTAAAACAACAGCAACTACATCATTTTTTTTCATGATTAATCCCTCTCCAATTCTCTAACTAATTCTTCGCCTACTTTAAAGACGTCACCTGCACCGATGGTCATTACCAAATCGCCGCTTTGAACATGAGTTTCTAAATATTCTTCAACCTTGCTCAGCTTAGGAATATATTTAACATTCAAACCCAAAGCCGCTTGCACGCCTTCAGCTAACTTTTCACTAGAGATGCCTTCAATAGGTGCTTCACCTGCAGAATAAATATCGGTCAAAATAAGCTCATCACAGCCTGTAAAGCATTGACAGAATTCATCAAATAAAAGCTGGGTGCGAGTATAACGATGGGGCTGGAATACGCACAAAAGACGATTAGGTTTAGTTTGGCAGGCAGCCTTTAAGGTTACGCCGATTTCTGTGGGATGATGTGCATAGTCATCAACTACCCAAACACCTTTAACCTTACCTTTAGTTTCAAAACGACGTTTTGCACCGCCGAATTTACTCAAAGAGGCTAAAATAGAGTCAGTAGCAATACCCATTTCACGAGCAGCCGCAAAAGCACCCATGGAGTTAAGAACATTGTGTCTGCCTGGAACAATCAGGTGCACATCGGTTAAAAACTCACCATGATAATACAGCTTATAACTAGTGCCGTCAACACCATAAACAATATCACGAGCAGTATAATCAGCATCTTCACCTTCCATACCATAGGTAATTACAGTTTGGTCGGTTTCTTCTGCCAGACGACGTACTTTAGCGTTATCGACACACAACACAGCTTTACCGCCGGCTTTAATATTACTCAAAAATTGTTTGAAAGCTTGATAAATATTTTCTTCAGTACCATAATGGTCCAGATGGTCATCTTCGATATTAGTTACAACAGCCAAATACGGATGGAATTTCAGGAAAGAACCATCACTTTCATCAGCTTCCGCTACTACAAAACGACCTAAACCGTTACGTGCATTACCGCCTAAGCTGCTAACCTCGCCGCCGATAATAATGGTCGGATCGATATCTCCCTCTGCGGAAATGCAGGAAATCATAGCACTGGTAGTGGTTTTACCATGAGCACCTGCTACGGCTACACCATCAGCAGCATTTAAAATTGCTGCCAGCACATCACTGCGATGCAGCACCGGAATACCTTGAGCTCTAGCAGCTGCCAGCTCAGGATTATTCTCATGAATAGCAGTAGAAATAACAACAGCATCAGCACCGTCAACCTGACAAGCATCATGACCCATGAATACCATTGCACCTTCTTCAGCCAGATGTGCGGACATATGACCTGCATTAAGATCAGAGCCTGTAACATCATAGCCGCGTTTCAGCAATACATAAGCAATTGCGCTCATGCCTGCTCCGCCGATACCGATAAAATGTATATTATGCAAATTTGCCAATTTATTTTCAGTCACAAAATAGCCTCCCTTATTTTTTGATTAAGGCAAGTGCCTCACGTGCAATAACCTCTGCGGCTTGCGGACGACCTAAGGCTTGAGCAGCTGTCTGCATTTTCTGCAATTCGCTTTCATGCAGTATGAAATGCTCAATCGCCTCTAAAATAACTTCGCCCGTCAGTTCTTTATCAAGAATTACTTTCGCTGCTCCACTGCTTTCCACGGCACGAGCATTAAACTCCTGATGGTTAGCAGTAGCATAAGGATAAGGAACTAATACAGAGGGAACGCCTTTAGCCATCAGCTCAGCTAAGCCGATAGCACCGGCACGGAAGACTGCAAGGTCGGCAGCAGCAAGAGCTACAGGCATATTATGCAGGTAAGGCTTGATGATGATGTTATCTTCAACACCGCCGCGTTTCTTGATTTCTTCCATATACTTTTTATAATTGACGTCGCCTGTTGCGTGCAAAACCTGTACATCATGACGTCCGGAAAGAGCGATTTCTGCTTCTAGCATCGCTTCATTAATGCTACGGGCACCACGACTACCACCGGAAACAAGAACAGTTTTCTTCTTCGGATCCAAACCAAGCTCCTGGAGTGCTTCAGCACGTGTATGCTCTAAAATTTCGCTGCGAATAGGATTACCGGTATATTGTACCTCTGCTTTTCCTTTAAAGAATTGCTTTGCTTCTTTATAGCCTAAAAATACCTTTTTCACATAATGCGATAAAATCTTATTGGTAACACCCGGCATAGCATTCTGTTCCTGAATACAGGTAGGAATACCGTGAAGAGCAGCCATGAAAACAATCGGACCACAGACATAACCGCCGGTGCCGATAACTAAATCAGGCTCCTCCTTGCCGATAATGCGATAAGCATCCCATAAACCGCTGAGCAGCTTAACACCGCTGCGTAAGGTGTCCAAGCTCAAACTGCGTTTAAAACCGGCAACCTCAATAAATTTCAGTGGGTAACCGTAACGGGGAATAATATCCTTTTCCAAACCTTGTTTAGTACCGACAAAGCAGATTTCTGCCTCGGGGTGTAATTTTTTAATTTGGTCGGCAATAGTCAGGGCAGGATAAATATGACCGCCGGTACCACCACCGGAAAGTATGACCTTCACTTGTCTTCTCCTCCATTAAATGAGAGATTTTACTAACTCTTTAAAGCATCTGCCACGCTCAGGATAGTTCTTGAACATATCGAAAGAAGAGCAGGCAGGAGAAAGCAGAACAACCTGTGGCTCATGTGCTAATTCGTAAGCTTTATGTACAGCATCGGCAAAAGTGTCTACTTTAACGATGTTCGGTACACCACAAGCAACAGCTGCTTTGTAGAAACGTTCTTTAGCTGCACCCAGCAAAATCAATACGTCTACCTTTTCTTTAATCAAATTCATCATCGGCTCCAATTCGGTCATTTTATCATGACCACCTGCCAGAAGGATAATATGACCTTCCGGGAAAGCCTCTAAAGCTTTAATAGTAGAATCAGTATTAGTAGCCTTAGAATCGTTATAATACGGTACACCTTTAATAGTAGCAACATATTCCAGACGATGTTCAATGCTGCGGAAATTGCGCAGCACGTCAGCCATATCAGCAACGGATACGCCGGCAAAATAACCGCAGGCAATTGCTGCTAATACATTTTCTTCATTATGACCACCAAATAAATGTAGGTCTTTAATATTGCAGACAACCTCTGTTGTATTATTCCATTTTATCACAAAATCACCGTTTTGCATAAAAACGCCTTGTGCCAAAGCAGTCTTTCTGCTGAAATAGCAGATTTGAGCTTTGCTGTCAGCAGCCCAGGTGCGGACAACAGGATCATCATAATTCAAAACAGTAACCTGCTCCTTGGTCTGGTGATAGAAAATATGCTTTTTCGCTTCACCATAAGCTTCCATAGTATAGTGACGCTCCAGATGATCCGGAGTTAAGTTTAAAACAACTGCGATATCAGGAGCGAACGTAGTTGCTTTTTCCAATTGAAAGCTGCTCAGCTCAGCAGCCATCCAACCATCAGCAGGCAGATTTTCTACCTCCTTGGACAAGGCCAAGCCGATATTACCGCCGACTGCAGATTTTACCGGCAGACGTTTCAACATTTCGCCGACAATGGTGGTAGTAGTCGTTTTACCGTTAGTACCGGTAATAGCTGCCATATGACCAGCGTATAAACGATATGCTAACTCAACTTCACTAATTACCTCCAGTCCTGCTGCTTCCGCTGCTAAAACATTGGGGTTATCGCAGGGAACACCGGGAGAAAGGACCATCATCTTAGTAGCAGCAAACAGCATGGGTAGTTTTTCTGCTCCTATAACTAAATTGCCGCCGACGGAAACCATTGCTTCAGTAGTTTCATCATCTAGCTGGCATGGAGTATCATTATATAAATATACTTCTTGTCCTCTTTTGGCCAATACCTGTACAGCACCACGGCCGCTGATACCGGCACCATAAACAACTACAGCTTCTTGCTTCATAATTCCAAGAATGCCTCCTCTATTATTATCCTGTCATGCAGGAAGAAAACAAATTACAGAATAGTACGTACCCACAGCCAGAAGCCCAGTGCAGATAACAGACAGCTGACAAAGGTAAATACATACACAACCTTAACCTCATTCCAGCCACCTAATTCAAAATGATGGTGCAGCGGGGACATACGGAAAATGCGTTTGCCACCGGTCAGACGGAAATAAGTTACCTGCATGATAACGGACAGAGCCTCGGCAACATAAACGCCGCCAATGATGACTAAAAGCAATTCCGTTTTAGTCAACAGTGCCAGTGCAGCAATACCGCCACCTAAAGCCAAACTGCCTGTGTCGCCCATAAATACTTGTGCAGGATTACGATTAAACAGTAAAAAGCCTAAGCAGGCACCATTAACGGCCAAGGCAAAACCGCACAAATCATACATACCTTGCAGGAAAGCAATGCCTGCGAAAGCAAAGGTTACAGGTAAGGTTACAAAGGAAGCCAAACCGTCCAGACCATCAGTCAGATTAACAGCATTGGTAGTACCTACTAACAACAAGAAAGCCAATACATAGTAACCCCAGCCCAAGTCGATAACAGTATCAAGACCAGGAATCCACAGATTGGTATTTTGAATATGGGTTTCAGCAAAGTACACATAAGCACCTGCTAAAATAAACTGCAATAAAAATTTCTGCTTAGCAGTTAAGCCCAAGTTACGTTTCATAACAACCTTAATATAGTCATCGATAAAGCCGATTACTGCATGACCTAAAGTCAACAGCAGGGCAATCAATACATATGGAGAAAAAGATTGCCAGAACAAAGCCAAAACAATGGCTACCAGCATCATCAGGCCACCCATGGTAGGTGTACCACTTTTTTTCATATGACTAGCAGGTCCGCAATCACGAATGGATTGGCCGAATTTTAATTTGTGCAGAAACGGAATCAGGATAGGTCCAATCGCAGCACAAATAATGAAAGCTGTAATCGGCACAGCAACTAATTTTAACATCTTTTTCCCCCATTACTCCTTAGGAATATATATTCCCGGATTTAGCTTATTTCGTTATTTAAAAAGCTCCAGCATTTTATCTACATGCATGGAATTAGAGCCCTTGAGCAGAATGATATCTCCGGCATCTGCCAATAAGCGCAGATGGTTGGCTGCTTCATGACGGTCTGCACAGTGCAAGGTTTGACCACCTGCTTGAGCAACCTCATCGGAAATATAAGCAGCTTCTTCTCCATATGTCAGCACATAATCCACACCATATTGTACGGCCCATTTACCGACACGTCGATGTGCTTCTTCACTAATAGCGCCTAACTCCAGCATATCTGCCAGAACAGCAATAGTGCGTGCTTTACCATGAGAAGCCTTTTTAGCTTCTGCTAAGGTTTTCAACGCTGCCTCCATAGAAGCAGGACTAGCATTATAAGCATCATTGATGAAAGTGATTTCACCGATATAGATAATCTCCTGACGGCTACCGGTTAAACGGGCAGTGCTTAATGCTTTTGCACTATCCTCCATCGGTACACCATAGCAGGCAGCACCGGCAATAGCGGACAAAGCATTATAAACGTTATGCTCACCGATTAATTGCAAATGTACCTTCACGCTTTTACCGCTGGCTTTTTCCGTACAGATAAAGGTAGTACCCAAAGCAGAGGTTTCAATTTCACTGCCACGATAATCGCAGTTTTCACCTAAGCCAAAAAAAACAACCTTCGCCTGAGTTTTATCAGCAGCCTTTAAAACATAGCTGTTATCGCCGTTCAAAACAGCAAAACCAGCTTTAGGTAGATTCTCAACGATTTCACTTTTCGCCTTCCCGATATTTTCCATGCTGCCTAAAAGTTCCATGTGAGTTTCACCCACATTAGTAATTAAACCGCTATCAGGTTCAGCAATTTTGCACAGCTCCGCAATCTGTCCTAAGCCGCGCATGCCCATTTCTACAACAGCAATATCAGTATCCTCTTTAATATCTAACAAGGTTTTCGGTAAACCGATTTCATTATTGAAATTACCTTGAGTTTTTACAACATTATATTTAGCACCTAAGCAGGCAGCCAGTAAATCCTTAGTAGAAGTTTTGCCATTAGAACCGGTAATAGCAAAAACCTTTAAATTCTTTTGTTTCTTGCGATAAGCATTCGCAAGCTCTTGGTAAGCCTTTAAGGTATCCTCTACCATAAATACGGCAACACCTGCAGGCAGACCTGCTACTTCGTGGGAAATAACCACGCCGGCAGCACCAAGCTCCACAGCCTTCACGCAGTAATCATGGCCATCGAAATTACCGCCTTTTAAAGCGACAAATAATTCGCCCGGCTTTACGGCACGGGAGTCGGTGGTAATACCTGTAAATTCATAGTCATCGCGCACAGCCTTGGTTGCTTCCACGATTTCGCTGGCTTTCATCATTTTTTATCACTCCAATATTCCATAACTACTTCACGGTCATCAAAATGAATAGTACGGTCTTTTAAAATCTGATAATTTTCGTGACCCTTGCCTGCGATTAAAATAACATCGTTGTCAGCAGCATGTGCTAAAGTATATTCAATAGCCTCACGTCTATCAGACAGGCGGGTTACATGTTTATCAGCAGGAACATCCTGCAAAGCAGTAAAGATTTCATCAATAATCAGCTCTGGATTCTCGGTACGGGGATTATCAGAAGTAACAACAATATTATCTGCTAATTTTAAAGCTAAAGCACCCATAATCGGGCGTTTTTTGTTATCACGGTCACCACCGCAGCCAAAGACAACCCACAGCTTGCCTTTAGTAATAACACGAGCAGTGTTCAGTACATTTTCTAAGCCGTCAGGAGTATGTGCATAGTCAACAATGACAGTATACGGCTGACCTGCTTCTACCAATTGGAAACGACCGGGAACACCGGCAAAGCCATCCAACACGGAGCAGATAGTTTCACGATTGATATTTTCTGCTAACATTGCAGCTACAGCACTCATAACATTATAAACATTAAATTCACCTGTGATATGCAATTCTAAATCCATTTCACCTACAGGAGTATGTAATTTCAGCTGCATATGCTTCGGTTCTACAGTAAAGCTCAAAGGATAAATATCATTATCGCTGCCCTTACCATATGTTAAAGTATGCACCTTAGTGCGTGCTTTAATAATCGGGCTGCTGGGATCATCCATATTGAATACTGCATTTTTATTAGTTTTCTGACCATCGGCCAGATGTTCAAACAACAAGCTTTTAGCATCGCGATAGTTTTCCATAGTTTTATGGAAATCAAGATGATCTTGAGTAATATTAGTCAGCACAGCGCAGTCATATTCAATACCTGCTACACGGTTCAAAGCCAGGGCATGGCTGGAAACCTCCATAACACAGTAATCGCAACCTGCACAACGCATTGCATACAATGCTTTTTGTAAATCTACGACATCAGGAGTAGTATTATGGGATTCGGTAACTTCATCTTCAATCATGATGTTGATGGTACCGATCAAACCTACCTTGTAACCTGCTTTACGCAGAATCAGTCGGATGATATTAGTAGTAGTGGTTTTACCATTAGTACCGGTAACACCAATCATGCGCATTGCTTTACCGGGATAATCAAAAAAGAACGGAGCAACTGCCTCCATAGCTGCACGGGTATCAGCAACCTGAACCAAAGTCATACCCTCAGGAATGCTTTCCGGCATATCCTCAACCAAAGCAGCAACAGCGCCTTTTTCAGCAGCCATTTGTAAGAAGCGGTGTCCGTCTACAGTAGCACCTTTTAAGCAGATAAACAAGCTACCTTGCTCCACAGTACGGGAATCAGCGGTAACATCGCAAATCACTTTATCAACACTGCCGAAAACCTTGGCCTGCGACAGCAAATTTACCAGAGAAGCTAATTGCTTTTCCATGAAAACTAACCTCCTAAATTGAAATGGCAGCCCAAAGGCTGCCTCCCTAAAAATTTATCACATTCGTTAAAATTATACCATAAAATAAGGCATCTGGCTATGTAAAATTATTTGCAAATGCCTTAGCTTTATTTTTCTTTTTTATTGTTTAGGGCCGTTTTTGACATAGATATTGCTACGGGCAACACTCATACCAAGACGTTGCTCTGCTAAGCCTATAATTCTATCAGGACCTTTAAGTTGTTCTACTTCAATTTTCAGTTCATTATTTTTATTAATCAACTGTGTTTCTTGTTTCTGCATCATTACCAACTCATGAGCATATTCTGCTTGTGCCTGAGAACGGATTACAGAAAATAAATACGTAAACAGCAATACTACTAACACAGCAGCAATTCTTCTACGGAGTAAAGAGTGAGGTTCCGCCTCTCTACGCAACTGATAGGCGGTCCTTGGGGTTTCCTGTTTTGTTTCTACTTGTTCTTCCCAAGCGTAATTATCATATTTTCTCGCTAACATCTTTACACGTCCTTCGCCCTATATATTAAAATAAACTAAATTCAGATTTTAATGGCATATCTTAACCGTGCACTGCGGGAACGGGGATTTTCCTCCACTTCCTCTTTAGACGGTACGATATTGCCTGTTTTCTTTAATAAAGGCTTTTTGCCACATACGCACACTGGCAACTGAGGTGGACAGGTACATCCCTTAGCCAGTTTAGCAAAGGTCTGCTTAATAATTCTGTCCTCTAGTGAGTGGAAAGTAATAACGCCGATACGGCCACCGGATTTTAAGCGGTTAACTGCCGTTTCCATAGTGTCGGCTAAAATTCCTAATTCATTATTTACTTCTATGCGGATAGCCTGAAAGGTACGCTTAGCAGGATGAGGACCATCCATACGTGCACCTTTAGGAATAGCCTTCTTGATTACATCTACTAATTCAAAAGTAGTAGTTAACGGTTTTTCCTTACGGGCAGCTACGATAAACTGTGCAATACGTTTACTCCAACGTTCTTCACCATAACGATGGATAATATCTGCCAGTTCCTCTTCCTTATAATGGTTGACAATATAAGCTGCATCCAACTTGGCCTCTTGGTTCATACGCATATCCAGAGGTCCGTCATGCATATAGCTGAAACCGCGTTCAGGGCAGTCTAGCTGATAACTGGAAACACCTAAATCGAAAAAGATACCATCTATTTTTTCAATGCCCATGTTATCTAAAACTTGAGCAAAATTTTTAAAATTAGATTTCGCCACTACTGTTTTGCAGGTAAATTTATTTAATAAACGTTCACTCGCTACAGCAATAGCATCATCATCCTGATCGATACCAATGAGCATACCATCTGCTTCCAATTGAGAAGCAAAACCTCTGCTGTGACCGGCACCGCCCATGGTGCAATCCACATAAATACCATTTTTATCTGTTATTAAAAAATCCACACTTTCATTAAGCAGGATACTAGTATGTTTAAATTCCATTTACTCCACCATACCTTAAATGCCTAAATCGGCCAGCTGTTCTGCCAGCTCATTAACATCTTCGGCACTGCTTTCATTATATTCGTTCCATTTGGCAAGACCCCAGATTTCTGCTCTATTGCCCACACCGACAATCACTGCATCTTTATTCAGTCCGGCATAGGTACGTAGATTCTGCGGCACCAGCACACGTCCCTGTTTATCACACTCGCCCTCATAAGCACCGCCGAATAAGAAACGACTGAAATCGCGGGCTGTTTTACGGCTCATAGGCAAAGAAGCAAGTTTTTCTTCTAACTTCTGCCATTCCTGTAAATCGTAGACAAACAAACAGCCATCCAAGCCTTTGGTAATGATAAATTTCTCACCAAGATTTTCACGCATTTTCGCAGGCATCGCTAAGCGTCCCTTTGCATCTAAGGTATGTTGATATTCACCTAACAGCAACAGTAATGCCCCCTTTTTACCCACTTTATGCCACTTTCCTCCATTATATCGTTATTTCCCGGAGAGTGCAATAGTATTAGCTTTAGTTTTACAAAATTTGTTTGCATATTAGTTGCAAAATTTTTTCTGCACTACATTTGGAATTTACTAATTAAAATGTTATAATAATGATATACTTAGATAAGTAAAAAATCTAAATACAAAGGAGTTCAAAACAATGATTACTAAAGATACTGGTATTATCGAAGCAGTACAAAATCATCCTGAAATCGTAGAAGTTTTCGCTGAATACGGTCTGGGCTGCATCGGCTGCATGGCTGCTCATTTTGAAACCATCGGTCAAGGCGCAGGTGCTCACGGCATCGACGTTGACGCTTTAATCGAAGATATCAACAAAGTTATCGCTGAAGCTGAAGCAAATAAATAATTAGCTTAACGACGACAAAAGACGTCTGCATAATAATTGCAGACGTCTTTTTTATTTTATATTAATATTAAATTTCACGATAATGCTCACGCAATAATTGAATTTCTGCTGCATAGCCAGTCAGCTCATTAGGAGTTTCCAAATAAAACGGTAACCTGCGTAGTGCAGGATGATTAGTCACCGCCGACAAAGCCTCTAAACCGATATTACCGGCACCGATGCAGGCATGACGGTCTTTATGACTGCCTAAAACATTCAGGCTGTCATTCAAATGAATGGCACGCAGACGCTGTAAGCCTAAAATTTTATCAAACTGCTCCAGTACCCCATCCAAATCATTAACGATATCATAACCACCGTCAAAAATATGACAGGTATCCATACAGATACCCACATTATCGCCTAATTGCACTTTATCAATTATAGCAGCCAGCTCCTCAAAAGTACGGCCCACCTCTGTACCCTTGCCAGCCATAGTTTCTAAAAGCACAGTAGTATGTAAATCCTTATGCAGTACCTTATTTAATAAGGCAGCAATTTTCTCTACACCAACCTCTACGCCCTGCTTTACATGACTACCGGGATGAAAATTATACATATTTCCCGGGACATATTCAAGCATTTCTAAATCTCCCTCCATAACCATTTGAGCAAAATCCAATAACTTCGCATCTGCGGCGCAAGGATTCATAGTATAAGGAGCATGAGCTAAAAGCGGAGCAAAATTGTGCTCTTGACATAAAGCCACTAAAGCAGCTGCATCCTCAGGATTGACCGCTTTAGCCTTTCCTCCGCGGGGATTGCGGGTAAAAAACTGAAAAGTATCAGCCTTAATAGACAAAGCAGTTTTGCCCATAGCCAAAAAGCCCTTAGAAGAAGATAAATGACAACCTATATGTAACATAAATAACCTCTTTTCTTATCCTGATAATATCTGGAAAATTATATTCTCACACGACAAAAATCTATGTGAATAATATACACGAAACGCATAATGATGTCAAAAAGGAAATTTTTTGAACCGATTTTACACATTAGTTACAATAAGTATTTGTCTTAATTGATAAAATAGCGTATACTATTATCCAATAGAGTAAAACTTTTTTACTTCTGACTTAGATATGATTATTTTAAGGGGGATTATTTAATGTTCAACACACGTAAAGTTGTAATTGTCGGTGCTGGTCATGTAGGCTCTCACGTAGCACTGTCCTTAATGCAAGCAGGCGAAGCCGATGATATTGTACTTATTGATATTCTACAAGAAAAAGCTGCTGCCCAAGCACTAGACCTTGATGATGCTGTCAGCGGTCTTGTCAGCCATCGTGATATTGTTATCCGTGCAGGCGGCTACGAAGAATTAAACGATGCTGATATCTTGGTTATGGCCTTCGGTCGCAGCCGTCGTCCCGGTGAAACCCGTCTGGATATGTTTGATGACTCCATTAAAATGGCTAATGAAGTTATCTCTCATCTGAAAACCGTTAACTTCCAAGGCATCATGCTCAGCATCTCCAACCCTGCCGACATTATCTGTGAATATATCCGTCGTCAAATGAACTGGGAACCGAACCGCTGCTTCTGCACCGGTACCAGCCTAGAAACATATCGTCTGCTGCGTGTTATCAGCCGCGTTACCGGCTACAGCCGCAAATCCATCCAAGCCTTCTGCATGGGTGAACATGGTAACTCCAGCTTCGTTGTTTGGTCCCGTATTCTCGTAGGCACCAGACCATTCTTAGAAATGCGTGCTCAAAATAAAAAACTGTCTGATCTCGACTTAGACGACCTGCAAACTCAAGTAAAAAGAGCCGGTGATATTGAAGTTGACGGCAAAGGCTGCACCGAATTCGGTATTGCCAATGCAGCTTTAATGCTCATCAGTGCCATCTTCCATGACCAAAAACTCATTTGGCCCTGCTCCACTGCTTTGAACGGACAATACGGTCAACACGACGTTGCTGCCGGCGTACCCTGCGTTATCGGCAAAAACGGTGTTGAAGAAATTCTCGAAGTTGAACTGGCACCAGAAGAACAAGCTAAATTCCAAGAATCCTGCGACATCCTGCGTGGCTTCTTAGACAGAGCTAACAGCTTGAAATTCGACTAAAAAACAAAAGAAATAGAAATAGCGTAGTAGTTTTCGTAACTACTACGCTATTTTTTTGTTTACGTATGCGTGTTGACCTCTCAGTCACCTTACGGTGAAAACTACTAATTTTCTTCAGTGAATGTAGTTACTAATGCGTTCTCTTGTACTCTACACTAACTACTTCTTCCGTACTAAATTAGAACTTCTAACTTTAGCTCAACGAGCTTGCCTCTCCTTGTAAGAAGAGGTGCCGAGTTCAACGAGGCGGAGAGGTTCATCGTCCCCTGTTATTTCGGGGTGTAGTATAAGCAGATTGACGTATTTTGCGGCAATATGATTAGTTTCCGTCCCCTGTTATTTCGGGGTGTAGTATAAGAGACCTGGTGTAAAACCTTGCTCTGTCTGGCTTTCAGCCATTTTCTAATTACAAAAAAATGAATTTTTTGCTATTTTTTAGAACCCTTTTTCGATTTTTTGCAAAAATCCACAATGAAAACGCATTATTTTTACCAATAATTTATCTTCATCATTTAAATCCTTGTGTTGTACACGTTGTTTTTATTATACAACTTTTCTTTCCTGTTGTCTAGAAATTGCTCATAACACACCTCAGCGGTAAGCGTTCTTCCACACTTCTTGCGTGTTAACCTCTCAGTCACCTTTCGGTGACAGCTCCCCTTATTAGAAGATGTCTTTCATATACAAAAAACCGACCGCCAATAGTCAAAAATTACATCTAACTATTAGTAGTCGGTTTAATTTTAATTTGCGAGTTTGTCTAACTTCAAACGCAGAAAACTAAATTAGTAGTTATCTACTTTCAGAACGAAGTATCCTTGCGGATGGTCACAAACCGGGCATTTTTGCGGAGCCTTATCAGCAATAACGATTTTACCGCAGTTAGTGCAAATCCAAACTTTCTTTTCATCACGTTGGAATACGCGGTCATTTTCGATATTAGCCAGTAAAGCACGATAACGTTCTTCGTGGGATTTTTCGATTTTGCCTACTTCGTTGAACAGGAAAGCAATTTTATCAAAGCCTTCTTCTTTAGCAGTTTTAGCAAAATCAGCATACATTTCAGTCCATTCGTAATTTTCACCAGCAGCTGCATCTTTCAGATTAGCGATGGTTTGCGGAATACCGCCGTCATGTAATGCTTTAAACCACAATTTAGCATGTTCTTTTTCATTGCCAGCAGTTTCATTGAAGATATCACCGATTTGGTTATAACCTTCTTTTTTAGCAGCACTTGCATAATATTGATATTTAGTATGTGCTTGAGCTTCACCGGCAAATGCAGTTTGTAAGTTTTTCTCTGTTTTGCTGCCTTTTAATTCCATTGTAAATCCTCCTTAACATAACACCCGAAAGACGATTGCACATTAGAAAAAAAGTTGCTGCGCTTTTTTAGTTTTTGTCGTCGCCTAATTCATCCTCTTTGACGCCTTCAACTTCTGCCTTTTTTTGGCAGTCGGGGCAGATACCGCTAAATACGATATCATGATGATTCATTTTGTAGCCGGTAACAGCAGCTACTTTTTCATCAATATCCGGGATGTAATCAAAATTATCGACATTCATAAATTTACCACATTCAGTGCATTTGATATGGTAGTGTCGAGCCAAAATATGGTCAAAACGGTCTGCACCGTTAGGTACGGAAACCTTACCTAACAAACCGCTTTCAACTAAGCTGTTTAAATTACGATATACAGTACCTTTACTGATATCAGGATATTCCATAGTAATACGGTCATACACTTCTTCAGCAGTAGGGTGATCTGCTAAAAAACGTACGGCTGCAATAACAAGTTGTCTTTGAATTGTATTTCTTTTAGCCATTCTCATCATCCTTTATCAAAAATAATTCTTATCTAGAATTATACTACCAACACGAAAAAATGCAAGTGTTTTTTAGTGCAATATACAAAGAAATCACAAATAATGCTAATAATTTTTAATAACATTGCCTTAACTTATGGATAAATTCTTATTTTAGTAATTTTTTAATAGTATTAGATTCGCAATAATATCACTAAAAAATTCTCCAATACCAAAAATACTTTTCTGAGCTCCGAATCTGTAAATTTAAATAAAAAATACATTAAATTATTTTTTGAATGAAACTGTTAGAAATAAATAATTTTTGTTTATTCCTAATAGTTTTTACTAATGCACTAATTGACTTTAAGTACTGAGAAATATATAATAAACCTAGTAATCCAATATGAAAGGATAAAGAAATGACACAGATTACTTTAGATAAACTGCCCTTGGGGCAGGAAGGAATTATTCACAAAGTTGGTGGCGAAGGTATCCTGCGCCGCCGTCTTTTAGATATGGGTTTAACACCACGTACCCGTGTTATGGTACGTAAACGTGCACCTCTCGGCGATCCGTTGGAAATTTTTCTACGTGGTTATGAATTAACTCTTCGTGCTGAAGAGGCTGCAAAAATCACCGTAGAACCGGAGGCAGATAAATAATGAACTTACACTTTGCCCTGGTAGGCAACCAAAACTGCGGTAAAAGCACCTTGTTCAACTATTTGACAGGCAGTAATCAGCACGTCGGTAATTTTCCCGGCGTTACTGTACAAAAGAAAGAGGGTGCTCTCTTGGCTATGCCTGATGCCGGCGTTATTGACCTGCCAGGTATCTATTCCCTCTCCCCTTATACATCTGAAGAAATAGTTACTCGCGATTTGCTATTGTATAATAAGCCTGACGCTATTATCAACGTTATTGATGCTACTAATATTGAACGCAGCTTATATCTTTCCTTACAGTTAATCGAACTGAATGTACCAATGGTCATCGCCTTGAACATGATGGACGAACTGACTAACAGCGGCGGCAGTATCGATATCAAAGCCATGGAAGAACAACTGACTATTCCTGTTGTTCCCATCAGTGCCAATACCGGCGAAGGTGTCGGTGAATTAATTAAACGGGCAATCGACGTCGGCAGTAATAAAATTCTGCCTAAGCGTCTCGACTTCTGCACCGGTCCTGTGCATACTGCTATTCACGCCATCGCCCATTTAATTGAAAACAAAGCCCGCCGTCAAGGTCTTCCCTTACGCTTCACTTCTACGAAGTTAATTGAAGGCGACAAGGAATTTGAACACGAGTTGCAGCTGTCCAATAATGAACGTGATATTATCGGTCACTTTGTCGAAGAAATGGAAATGTCCCTGAAAACCGATAAAGAAGCTGCCCTTGCTGATATGCGTTATGCTTATATTGAAGAATTATGTGCCCACACCGTACAAAAACCTCAGCATACAGAAGCGCAGAAACGCTCCGTTAAAATCGACTATTATCTTACCCACAAATATTACAGCATCCCCATGTTCATCCTGATTATGGGAATGGTATTTTGGCTTACATTTGACGTCATCGGTGCTTTTTTAAGCGATATGCTGAGTGTCATCATTGATGCAATTACCGCCGGTGCTGATGCTGCCTTGACCGACTTCAACATCAGTCCCCCAATGCATTCCTTGATTATCAATGGTGTCTTTGGTGGTGTAGGCAGCGTACTTTCCTTCATCCCGACAATCGTTACTCTGTTCTTCTTCCTTTCCATGCTAGAAGACAGCGGTTATATGGCTCGCGTAGCCTTTGTTATGGATAAACTGCTGCGTAAAATCGGTTTATCAGGTTCTTCCTTCGTACCGATGATTATCGGCTTCGGTTGCAGCGTACCTGCAATTATGGCGTCCCGTACCTTAGCCAGTGAACGCGACCGTAAAATGACCATTATCTTAACTCCGTTCATGAGCTGTAGTGCCAAACTGCCGATTTATGGCATGTTTATTGCGGCCTTCTTCCCACAGAACGGTGGTCTAATTATGCTTTCCTTATACCTGCTAGGTATTTTAGTAGCAATTATCTCCGGTTTGCTTTTAAATAGTCTGGTGTTCCGCGGTAAACCTGTTCCCTTCGTTATGGAACTGCCTGCTTACCGTCTGCCTACTGCCCGTAACATCCTCATGCATATGTGGGAAAAAGCTAAAGACTTCCTGCATAAAGCTTTTACTATTATCTTTATGGCCAGCATCGTTATCTGGTTCCTGCAAAACTTTGATATCCGCTTCTATCTGGTAGATGCCGGTGATAGTATTATCGCTCAAATCGGTAAACTAATTGCCCCTGTCTTTGCTCCTCTCGGCTTCGGCAGCTGGCAAGCTGCAACCTCTTTAGTAACGGGTATTACTGCTAAAGAAGTTGTTATCAGTACTTTAAGCGTGCTTTCCGGCGGCGATGGCGGTGTTACACTTTCCCAATTCTTCACTCCGCTCACTGCCTATACCTTCTTAGTATTCTGCCTGCTGTATCCACCCTGCGTAGCAGCTTTGGCAACTATCCGACGCGAAATCGATTCTGCAACCAGCACATTTACCCTTATCTGCTATGAGCTTGCTGTAGCCTGGATTGTAGCCTTTATCGTCCGCAACATCGGTTTGATGCTGGGCTTCAACTAAACAAATAATTTCTACAAAATTAAGCCGACAGTTTAATGCTGTCGGCTTTTTTTTATAAGTATTATATTGATTTTATCTACTAATACTACAAAAACCTCTCTATACCAACGCATAGAGAGGTTTTTATTCTTTACTTAAAATTCGTGATGACGTTCTTTGTTCTTTCTTACGTATTCCATAATAATACCTGCAGTTTCTTCGATTGCACGGTTGGACACGTTGATAATTTGGCAATGCAGACGACGCATAATACCTTTAGCATAGGTTAATTCGTCATTGATACGTTGCATATCAGCATATACAGCAGTATCGGACAAGCCCATGGTTTTTAAACGTTCACTGCGAATCTCATTCAGTTTAAACGGATCGATTAACAAACCGATGATTTTATAAGGTGGAACCTTAAACAATTCCTCGGGAGGCGGTAATTCCGGCACCAGAGGTACGTTAGCAACTTTAATTTGCTTATGTGCCAAATACATGGAAAGCGGAGTTTTAGAAGTACGGGAAACACCGATAATAACTACATCGGCCTTTAACAGACCTAACGGATTTTTACCGTCATCGTATTTAACTGCAAATTCTACCGCTTCTACACGTTTGAAATATTCATGATCCAGAGAATGAATCAGGCCTGCTTGATTACGCGGAATCATACCGGTGGTTTTTTCGATAGATTTCAGCATAGGTCCTAAAACATCCACTACCTCTACATCCATAGCCAAAGCACGGTCTGCCATATGCTCACGCAGCTGCGGAGAAACGATGGTATAGCAGACAACTGCTTTATGTGCAGATGCTTCCTCGATAATTTTATCAATTTGCTCCTTATCCTTAACATAAGGAATGCGGATAACGTCAAATTTTTCTTCTACAAACTGACTAGTAGTGGCTTTTACTACGGATTCCGCAGTTTCGCCAATAGAGTCAGATACGGCATAAATAATCGGGTTAGATTTCGCTAGTATGATAATTACCCCCCTTGCCCTCTGCTAAATCAACTAACAGACGTGTAAAATTGGTTTTAGTAATACGTCCGACAACTTTGTATTGACGTTTGCTTTCGTCAACAGTCTTCACTACCGGCAGACAGTCGATTTCGTTATCAATCAGTCTGCGTGCAGCAGCGGCAGCCGGCTCATCAGGAGATGAAACGATAATCTTAGAAATAGGAGTCATAACCATGACTACCGGAATATCACGCAAATCGCTGTTATTAATAGCAGCCTTCAGTAAATCTTTACGGGAAACAACGCCTGTCAGATAACCTGATTCGTCTAAAACAAAGACCGTACCTACGTCTTCCAAAAACATTGTTACTATTGCTTCATACGCACTTTTATCATGAGTAATGGCTACCGGTACGGACTGCAGGTCCTTAACCTCGATAGCAGAGATTTCTTCCATCAACATACCCAAAGTATTTTTTCCGGTGTAAAAATAACCTACCTTGGGACGTGCATCAAGAATACCGCCCATAACAAGGATTGCTAAATCGCTGCGTAAAGCTGCTCTAGTAACATTCAATCTTTCAGCAATATGCTCACCTGTAATAGGTCCATCTAAACGTACTATCTCAGCTATTTGCTTTTGCCTGTTACTTAAAGATATGATCTTCACACCCTTTCCGCATTAGAATCTAATAATATATTTATAGTATACACTATTACCATTAAAATAGCTAGGATAATACATAAATATTTTCCCGAAAAATAAAGCTGTATAGCAAAATCTTCTTTTACTATACAGCTTTGATTCTTAATTATAAAAAATATTTATTTACATAAATCAATAGGAACTAAAGCACGTAATTCATTACTACAAGTAAATTCATCCGCTTTAACACGGAATACATCTGCTAATAGTTGAGAAGTAACAATTTCTTTTGGTGCGCCACTTGTCACAAGACGACCTGCTTTGATAACTGCTACATAATCAGCATATTGAATAGCATGGTTCAAGTCGTGAATAACCATAACTACTGTTAGTCCCAGCTCCTTGTTCAGTTTGTCTAAAAGCTGCATAACCTCCAGCTGATGACAGATATCAAGATATGTAGTCGGTTCATCTAAAAGCAGTACCTGCGGACGTTGTGCCAAGGCCATTGCAATCCAGGCACGTTGACGTTCACCACCGCTTAATGTGTGCAGCAGACGCTGACGCATGAAAGTCATATTAGTCTGTTCCAAAGCCCATTCTACATGCTTATAATCATCCTTGTCCCCACGGCCTAAGAAACCGCGATGCGGAAAACGCCCCATTTCTACTAAGTCCTGAACTGTTAAATCGGTAGGTGCCTGCGGTGATTGAGTTAAAATCGCCAGACATTGAGCAAATTCACGATGATTAAATTTATGAATATCCTTACCTTTAAAGGTAATGCTGCCTTTGGCACAGGGCAGAATACAGGAAATCGCTTTTAAAGTCGTAGATTTACCACAACCGTTAGGACCGATAATCGCAGTAATCTTACCTTCAGGAATCTTTAAGGATAAATCACGGACAATAACTTTTTTATTAATAGCAATATCGATATTTTGTGCTTCTAAAATAGCGTTCATCAGATTTCCCTCCTTAACAAGAATAAGAAGAAGGGAGCACCCAAGAAGGCCATAATAATGCCTACAGGCAGTTCAATAGGTGCAAAGACTACACGGGCAAAGGTATCGCTAAGTGTTACAGTAGCAATGCCTAAAAGAGCGGCCGCAGGTAATAAATAACGATAGTCACTACCGATTAATAGTCGCGCCGCATGAGGAACTACTAGGCCGACGAAGCCTAAAAGTCCGACAACGCTGACTGCACTGGCTGCCAGTAAAGCTGCAATAGCAGTCATTACGATACGAGTAATCTCAACATTAATGCCCAAACCGCGTGCCATTTCGTCGCCCAACTGCAAGATGTTCAGATAAGCAGCACTTAACAACGCCAAAATCAAACCGATAATAGCGTAAGGCAGAATAATGCTTACATGTGGCCAACTACGAGCTGCCAAACCGCCGACCATCCACATTAAAGCACCATGAACACGGTCGCTGTAAAAAATCATCAAGCCGCTGATACCTGCACTTAAAAAAGCAGATACTGCTACACCTGCCAAAATAATACGTACAGGCTTAATACCATTTTTCCATGCCAGAATATAAATGCAGACTGCCGCCAGCATAGCACCAATAAAAGCTACAGGCGTAATCAGGTATTCCATGGCAGGGAATAAAATCATAATAACAACACCGGCCAGACCTGCACCGGAGGAGATACCGATAATATGAGGATCTGCCAAAGGGTTACGCATAATAGCCTGCAAGATTGCACCGGACAAAGATAAGTTAATGCCTACCAAAGCAGCTACGATTGTACGCGGCATACGTATATTCCAGATAATTTGACTTTGGGGGTCATTGCCAGGATTTAATAAAATAGTAATAATCTGTTCCATCGTAATAACACTGGAACCTTTAGTCAAGCTTAAAAATGAACCTAATAACGCTAGGAACAAAAAGAACACCATGATCAGCACACGCCACGCTGTGCGGCTAATACCAAAATGCTCTACATTTTTAGACGCATCTGTTTGTTTATCATTCATTTACAAAAACCTCGGGATATACTTGTTGAGCCATAAATTTCACAGCCTCTGGATATTGCAGACCAGGATTAATCAAGAATAAGTTTTCCGGCAGAACATACACATGACCTTCACGCACTGCTTTCAGACTGTTCCACGCAGGATTATTTTTAAAATCGGCACGCAGACGGTTTTCGATTTCATCTGCCTTACCCATGGAGGTGATAAAAATAACCTCTGGATCCTGACCAACAAGGCTTTCCATGCTATAAGGAGTTTTATCGGATTTACCCTTTAAGGATGCAGCCGCTACATTATCAAAGCCTAAGATATCGCTGACACAACCTGCAATGCTACGACTACCTTCAACAGTTACGCTGCTAGCAGTAGCGTGCATAATAACGATTTTCTTTTTATCTTTCGGTAATTTTTTAGTGATTTCGTTAATCTGATTATCTAAAGCAGCATTTTCAGCCTTAGCTTTATCAGCAGTACCATAAATATCACCTAACATAGTAATAGTTTTCTTCACCTCATCATAAGTTTTGGCATTAAACTCTACTACATTGATTTTATTGGATTCCAAAAGCGGAATTAATTTTTCATGCTGACTCTTACTTGCCAGAACAAGATCAGGCTTTAAGCCGACAACGCTCTCTGTATTAACATTATATACAAAACCAACTTCGGCCACAGACTTCATAGATTCCGGAATTGTACCTGTTTTAGATGTCGCACGACCAATTATTTTACCGTCGACAGCTTCAATTAAACTAAGATAAGATGGGCTCAGGCTTACTACACGCTCAGGCTTTTTCGGCAATACTACCTGGCGTCCGGCAGCATCAGTCATGGTCAGATACGCTCCTGAACCATCAGCCTTAGTCTTAGCATTATCGTCGCCGCAGCCGCCTACCAAAAGCATGGAAAGACACAGTAGTAAACTGAGTAATTTATACAACCGCATATTATCACCTCATAATAGAAAATATGCTTTTGGATAACGTGTACCGTACCAAAAGCACTCTAGTAAATATTCTTATTAACACTATTCTCATAATAGCACAAAAAGCCGATATAGTCAATAAAACCACCCTTGCTCACAGCATTCCTCTTTGTTATAATTACATCAAAGGAGTGAAGAAATAATGCGTATTAATGATATGATTGACCGTATTAACGAACTGGCGAAAAAGAAAAGAACCGTAGGCCTGACCCCTGTTGAATTAGAAGAACAAAAAGAACTTTACAAACGTTATTTAGGCAATATCCGTGAGCAGGTCAAAGCACAACTGGATAACATCGAAGTTGTGGATAAAAAACCTGGCGAAATGAATTGATTACCTCTTCTTCCATGCCCTGCCTTACGCCGGGCATGATTGCTTTTGAGGATGATTATCTCTTGGTCATTGATAAGCCTGCAGGAATGCTGGTACATCCTACCGTCAATGAACGTGGCTGTACACTCTATGACTATGTGAAAAATTATTATCTAGCTAAAAATATTGCTGCCGATATTCACCCTGTTTCCCGACTGGATAGGAATACCTCCGGTCTTGTAATTTTTGCTAAAGAGCCCATAGTACAATTTTGGCTTAGTAAACAAGAAGTCGTCAAAGAATATTTAGCTATTGCACAAGGCAGATTGGCGAATAAAACAGGTATTATCGAGGCACCCATTGCCCGCAAAGAAGGCAGCATCATTGAACGCTGCGTCGATTATGAACGCGGTAAATACGCCAAAACTGCGTATGAGGTTCTAGGCTATTATGGCCAAAACACTTTGATTAAAGTCCGCCTTTTTACCGGACGCACCCATCAGATACGTGTTCACATGGCTTATATAGGTCATCCTTTGGTTGATGATAATCTTTACGGCATTCCCGGACCACAATCCAGGCACGCCTTACACGCCTATAGACTGGCTTTTTTACATCCTGTTGGCGATACACCATTGGAAATTACACGCACATTACCTGATGATTTGCGAAAAATACTATACTAAAAAAATAAATAGTATGCTATAATTTAATTAAGTTAAACGAAAAATCGGACAAACAGAAATATTCTCACTGTCTGATTCTAAGGAGGAATTTGTAAATGCCATTAGTAACATCTACTGAAATGTTTAAAAAAGCTTACGAAGGTCACTATGCAGTTGGTGCATTCAACGTTAACAACATGGAAATCATCCAAGGTATCGTTGCTGCAGCCCAACAAGAAAAATCTCCGTTGATTCTGCAAGTATCCGCAGGTGCTCGTAAATATGCCAGCCACGTTTATCTGATGAAACTGGTAGAAGCAGCTATCGAAGAAACCGGCCTGCCTATCTGCCTGCATCTGGATCACGGCGCTGACTTTGAAATCTGCAAAGCTTGCGTTGATGGCGGTTTCACTTCCGTTATGATTGACGGTTCCAAATATTCTTTTGAAGAAAATATCGAACTTACCCGTCGTGTTGTTGATTATGCTCATAACAAAGGCGTTGTTGTAGAAGCAGAATTAGGTAAGCTGGCAGGCGTAGAAGACGCTGTTAAAGTTAACGCTAAAGACGCTACTTATACCGATCCTGATCAAGCTGTAGAATTCGTAGAACGTACCGGTTGTGACTCTTTAGCAATCGCTATCGGCACCAGCCACGGTGCTTACAAATTCAAAGGCAAACCGGAACTGGACTTTGCTCGTCTGGAAAAAATCACCAATATGCTGCCGAACTATCCTCTGGTTCTCCATGGTGCTTCTACCGTTATCCCTGCTTTCGTTGAAGAATGCAACAAATATGGTGGTAAATTAGACGGTGCTCAAGGTGTTCCGGAAGATATGCTGCTACGTGCAGGTAAATTCGGCGTTTGCAAAATCAACATCGATACCGACCTGCGTCTGGCAATGACCGCTTCCGTTCGTAAACATTTAGTTGAACATCCGGAAGAATTCGACCCGCGTCAATATCTGAAACCGGCACGTCAAGCAATTCAAGATATGGTTGCTCACAAAATGCGTGACGTACTCAACAGCTCCAACAGATTATAATCTATAAATTTAAATTATCTTTTAATCCCCTTTCTTACTAAATCAAAGTAAGGAAGGGGATTTTTATTTAGTGAACCAATGCATCCCATAAATAAAATCACGAGCGTTCTCGTTGTATTCATTGCAAAACATGACTTGTCATATGTTAAGCTTTTTTTATAAAAATATAGAACCCTTATTACAAGGTTTTGAATGGTTACATAAAAAAGTAAAAGCCTTGTATCATGCACGCGGTCAACGTAGGCATAGATAAAGGCTAAAAGGAGGTTGGGACTTATGTCCCACCTCTGCCAACTATTATACCATAAAAACACGATGAAAACAACAATTATTTTATTAGTGTTAACGCTAGCAACTGTAAATTACAATAACTGGCTAGCCTTTATTCAAGGTATAGCTGTTGCAGTTCTTGCAATAGGGTATTGGCTGAATTTTAAGAGCACCTTTTTGTATCCACATATCCACAAAAAAGCGGCTGTTTTTATAACAGCCGCCCTCTTTAACTCCAAGCTTAGTTGGACAATTCATTTTTAACTACAAACAGTACCCATTGAGCAATGTTAGTGGAATGATCGGCAATACGTTCAACGTATTTAGAAATCATCAGATAATCAACATATTGCGGTACATATTGCGGATATTTTTGCATCATACTAGTCAGTTCTTGACGCATTTCATGGAAGTATTTATCCACAACGTCATCGGTTGCAATAACTTTTTTAGCCAGCTCAACATCATTTTCACTGATAGCAGTGATGGCATCGTAAACCATTTCACGCATAACGCCAAGCATTTTCATAAAGTTATCAGGCAGAGGTACGTTATCTCTTTTTGCCAAACGCAAAGTATATTGGCTGATATCACTGCAATGGTCGGCAATACGTTCCATATCGCCTACTAATTTTAAGCAGCTGGCAATTTCACGCCAGTCACCTGCAACAGGAGTTTGAATCAATACCAATTCCAAGCATTGTTTTTCAATATCAACTTCACTGTTATCAAAATTATCATCAGCACCAATAATCGCTTCTGCAACAGAAACATCTTTTTCTGCCAGATTTTTAATAACCTTATCCAAGGTATCTTCTAAGTTAGTGCCCATAATACGAACACTGTTCAAAAGCTTTGCCAAATCTTGTTGAAATTTTTCTCTTGTCATTTTTCGGCCTCCCAATTAGTTCAGAGTTTATTATCAGCACATTAACCAAAACGACCAGTGATATATTCTTCGGTTTTCGGATTATGCGGATTAGCAAACAACTCTTTAGTATTATTGAATTCAATCAGCTCGCCCAAGAGGAAGAAGGCAGTTTTGTCGCTGATACGAGCAGCCTGCTGCATATTATGGGTAACGATTACGATAGTATAATCTTTCTTGAGTTCCAAAGCCAGATCTTCGATTTTCATTGTAGAAATCGGGTCTAATGCGGAAGTAGGTTCGTCCATCAGGATTACTTCCGGTTCTACCGCTAAGGTACGAGCAATGCACAGACGTTGCTGCTGACCACCGCTAAGTCCTAAAGCACTTTTATTTAAACGGTCTTTCAATTCATCCCAAATAGCTGCCTGACGCAGACTACGTTCGACAATTTCATCAAGAACAGATTTTTGAGTGATGCCATGGATACGCGGACCATAAGCAACATTATCATAAATGCTTTTCGGGAACGGGTTCGGCTGTTGGAAAACCATACCTACACGATGACGCAGGCTGATGGGGTCGATATCGGCAAAAATATCCTGTCCGTCCAATTCAATTTTACCTTCAATACGAACACTCTCTTCTAAATCATTCATACGGTTCAAAGTTTTCAAGAAAGTAGATTTACCACAACCGGAAGGTCCGATTAAAGCAGTAATTTCATTAGTCTTGATATCCAGATTGATTTTTTTCAGAGCTTGGAATTGACCATAATATAAATCCAAATCTTTTACTAAAAACTTAGTTTCAGCAGTACTCATTTATTGCTTCCTCCACTTTTACTATCCAAATATGCACTCAAGGAACGTGCACCCAAACTAAAGGTTAAAACCATCAACATCAAAATTGCAGAAGACAAGTTGGCCATTTGAGCAGCATTCGCAGCTAATGCTTCAGTACGGCTTGCCCAAATATGCAGTGCCAGTGTTTCGCCTGGACGGAACGGATTTAGCGGACATACAGGTGAAGCTAAATTCCAAACGCTCCAGTTGATATCAGTGCTCATACCTGCTGTATACAGCAATGCAGCAGCTTCACCAAAGCCACGGCCTGCAGCCAAGATAATACCTGTCATAATACGGGGGAAACAAGCCGGCAATAATACCTTATAAATAGTCTGCCATAAGGTTGCACCCATGGCCAAGCTACCACGTTTATAACCGATAGGCAAAGATTTGAAAGCATCTTCAGTTACGGTCATAATCAACGGAATACTTAAAATAGATACGGCTAACGCACCAGAGAACAGGTTCCATTGTGCACCGGTCATAACAATGAATACTAAATAACCAAACAAGCCGACTACGATGGAAGGCAGGGAGCTCATGGTTTCAATACACATTCTCAAAAAGCGTGTAAATTTACCAGGAGTAGCATATTCCGCCATATAAATACCAGCCGCTACACCTAGAGGAACGCTGACCAGCAAGGATAAGAATACCAGATAAACAGTATTGAAAATCATATTGCCGATACCATCACCATGGAAGGAAATCAAATCCCAGGTAAAACCTTTAAAGCCGTTTAAGATTACATATAAAGCAAAGGCTACCAATAAGAGGATAAAGAATCCGGCTACACAATAGAAAACTGCAGTCATTAATTTATCCATAAACTTTGCATGTTTGATACAGTTATTATTGCTACTCATGCCGCTTTCTCTCCTTTTGCATTAATATGATGAATGAGGAAGATAAATCCTAAAGAAATCAAGAACAACAATAAAGCCATGGTCCACAAAGCAATATTATATTCACTGCCCTCCATAGCACCGCCCATATCAGCAGCGATGGCTGCAGTAAGATTGTTTGTAGGCTCCAGAATGGATGACGGGAAAGCACGTGTTTTACCGATAACCATTGCTACAGCCAATGCTTCACCAAAAGCACGAGCCAAGCCCAAGATAACTGCTGTCATAATACCGTTTTTAGCTGCCGGAACTACGACGGTAGAAATACTTTGCCAACGAGTAGCACCTAAGCCATAAGCTGCTGCACGGAAGCTTTTGGGAATACTACGCAGCGCGTCGGCAGTAAGGCTAGTAATAGTCGGGAAAATCATAATCGCAAGTACGATACCTGCTGCCAGTACAGAGAAACCAAAACGCAAATCAAACAAATTCTTTATAAAGGGAACCAAGATGGTCAAGCCAATCCAACCATAAACAACAGAAGGAATACCTACAAAGATTTCTACTGCCGGCTGTACAAAGCGTTTACCCAATCTCGGAGAAATTTCAGTCATAAAAATTGCGGTTGCCAAGCTGAACGGTGTTGCAATCAGCAAAGCTAAAGCACAAGTGCTTATAGAACCGAAAATATAAATAGCAGCACCAACTTTACCGCCACCGTTTACATCATCACTAGGTGCCCATTGAGATGAAAATAAAAATTCGCTGAGGCTATGACCATAAGTAGTAAAGGTACCCATACCTTTATAGAACAAGAATATACCTATGGCTAAAGTCAGCACGATCAGCAGTATACCGCAGCCAGTGATAAGATAACGCCAAAACGTATCTTGTCTATAAGCATTTGTTGTAATACGTTGCATAACTTTACTCCTTAATTTTATCGTCTATGTTTATATTATTGGAAACAAGAAAATAACAATTGATTATCTAATAAGTAAGGCTGTGCCAGAAATGATAGCTGCAGTTAAGTCAGCTCTATTTCCGCACAGCCTTGTTAGTTTTGCATATTAAGAAAAAGAGTGGTTGAGAAAATCGGTAATATACAGCGTCCGCTATTTTATTCCTATCTCACTTTACGGGACTTAATTATCTTTTAACTTGCATTTTGGAGGTTACACCATAACCTTGGGATTCCATGCTCTTACCATATTCAGCAGACATGATGAAGTCGAGGAATGCTTTAACAGCATCTTTAGCTTCTCCTTTGGTATACATATGTTCATAACCCCATACAGGATATTTACCGTTGTAGGTATTTTCCAGAGTAGGTTCTACACCATCGATAGCAACAGTTGCAACGTCTTTGTTATTAACCAGATAGGACAGAGCAACATAACCGATAGCACCTTTGTTGTCTTTTACGCTTTGCAGTAAGGTACCGGAGTCATCGGTTTCCAGAGATTTATTGGAAGCTTCTTTAGCACCGCCCAAAGCGAATTCTTGGAACAGAGCGCGAGTACCGCTAGTAGCAGGACGAGTAATCAGAACAATCGGTTCATCCGGACCGCCAACTTCTTTCCAGTTGGTTACTTTAGCGGTGAAAATATCTTTTAATTGAGCTTTAGTTAAGGATTTAACTTTGCCAGCAATGTCTTTGTTGATTACAGGAGCCATGGTAACAACACATACTTTGTGATCTACCAATTGTTTAGCAACTTCCGGTTTCAGTTTGGTTTCTGCAGCAACGTCAGAGTTACCAATCATTACAGAACCGTCAGCAACTTGTTTCAAGCCAGTACCGGAACCGCCACCGTTTAAGGTGATGGAAACTTCAGGGTTAATAGCTTTGAATTTTGCAGCAGCGTCTTTAGCCAGCGGCAGTAAAGCAGAAGAACCGCTGCCAGTGATTTGACCAGTTACTTTTGCACCAGCTTTTTTATCAGCAGCTTTGTTGTCGCTACCGCAACCAAGAGCACCAAGAGCAACGATAGCAGCTAAACCTAAACAAGCAATTTTGTTAAATTTCATTATTATTTTCCTCCTTCAACCATCTCTCATGGTTTCTGAGATTAGTATAGACAATATTTGTTAAGGGAATATTATCCACTTGTTAAAGTCAAGTAAAATAAAAAAACGGTTCATTGTAAAATGAAATTGCACACCTTGAAAACAGAATAAAAATAGTCCATTGTGACCTCTTCATGTTAAAATTAAGCTACTACACAAAACTTACAAGGAGGCAATCACAATGGACTATACTCAAGAT
>UQWU01000008.1 GCA_900544885.1 uncultured Phascolarctobacterium sp.
CTCTGCGGTCACCATAAGAAAAATGTTTACCTTTTATGTGTTTTGTGGTATCTTGAGTATAGTCCATTGTGATTGCCTCCTTGTAAGTTTTGTGTAGTAGCTTAATTTTAACATGAAGAGGTCACAATGGACTATTTTTATTCTGTTTTCAAGGTGTGCAATTTCATTTTACAATGAACCAGGAAAAACTTATTTAATTTTTTGGAATAAACGCTTAGTATTAGCAGCTGTAATAGCAGCCAATTCCGCAAAATCAATTTGTAAAACTTCCGCCGCATTTTTCGCTGTATATTCTACATAAGCAGGATTATTACGCTTACCGCGGAACGGTACCGGAGTTAAATAAGGACAGTCTGTTTCAAAAAGCATCAGCTCTTTAGGAATGTATTGCATAACCTCACGGACTTTTTGAGAATTCTTATAGGTGGATGTACCGCCAAAGCCAAAATAATATCCACGCTTAGCTAATTCCTTCGCCATTTCCAAGCTACCGCTGAAGCAATGGAATACAGCCTGCACACCATGAACTTCTTTTTGGAACAATTCCATGGTATCACCATGAGCTTCACGTTCATGAATAATAATCGGCAGATCGAACTGTTTAGCTAAATCAATCTGTTCTAAAAAAATACGTTTCTGTACTTCCTTCGGCTCATTTTCCTTCCAATAATAATCTAGACCTATTTCACCGATAGCAACAACCTTCGGAAGCTTAGCCCAATCAGCTAGTTGATAGAGATAATCCTTCGGAATACCAGCTAAATTTTCCGGATGATAACCTACAGCAGCATAAATAAAATCATATTTTTCAGCCAGTTCTACAGCTTTAGCAGAGCTTACAGCATCACAACCAGGATTAACAATACCATCAAGAGATTCCTGTAATTCAGCAATCAAGGCTTCACGGTCTGTATCAAAAGCTTCATCATCTAAATGGGCATGAGAATCCCATAAACCAGTTCTACTCATAATTTACCTCACATAAATAAAGACATTTAAATATAATTGCAGAAAAAATAACGCACTAAAAATTACAAAACGGAAAATTGCCGCTTTACGAGAATAATACTCTTCCCCAGGAACAAAAAATTGCTTAGGATTTTTAGGATTATAAAAAATCTTACGTGGTAATTTTAAAGTAAATCCTCTATCAATAGTTTCTTCAGTTTTAGTACGACTACCTTTAGATTCATTTAAAGCTTCACTATATTCCGTTCCATCTACATTATAGGTAAAAATAGGGCATAATTGGCTACCACGGGACCAAGTTTTTTTATAACCTGTAATCACAGCACGTGTTTCTTCGCTACATAGTTTGGGTAGCTTCGGAAAATAATTTTTTGTCACAGCTTGATAAATGCAAAAAATATAAAGTAACATGGATAATTTAATTAGCCAAGCCATCCCCTTAAACATATATAAGTCATAACCTGGATAACGTTGTGCTAACCAAGCATGAGGCAGTACATAAGGAATAAGACTACTGATAAATACTAGTAAAATACTTAAACCAATAAACATATAGGGACGCCAATATAAACGGGAAAATAATTTTTCGGACATAGTAGTCCTCCTTTAAAACGCATAAGGAAAATAACTGCGGCGTACTTGCACTAAGCACGCCGCAGAAATACAACAGTTTAAAAATTATTTAACACGACTGCCGCTTGCCATATTAGGAGCATCAGCCAAAACTAAATTACCATTACCATCGGATGCAGCTAAAAGCATGCCAAAGGATTCGATACCGAACAGCTTGGCAGGAGCCAGGTTAGCAACAACTACAACATTACGGCCGATTAATTGATCTGCTTCATAATATTGAGCAATACCACTAACAATAGTACGTACTTCGTTACCAACTTCAACTTGCAGTTTCATCAGTTTCTTAGATTTTTTTACTTTTTCCGCTTCTAAAACCTTACCTACACGCAAGTCGATTTTACCGAAGTCATCAATGGAGATTTCCGGTTTAATCGGTTCCATAGCAGGTTTTGCTTCTTCTGCTTTCGGTGCTTCAGGAGCTTTATGTTCATAGCGTTTTCCGCCTATAATAGTAGCACCATCTTCGGTAACTTCGATACGCGGATACAGCGGTTCACCTTTGCAAACCTTAGTACCGTTAGGCATCTTGCCCCAAACAGCATCTTCCAGCAAGAATTGTTCAGGTGCAGTCAGACCTAATTGAGCATAAATCTTCGGACTGGTCATCGGAATGTACGGGCTGATGAGAATAGCAGTAATACGCAAAGTTTCTGCTAAATTATACATAACAGTTTTTAAACGATCTGCTTTCGTTTCATCTTTAGCCAAAATCCAAGGAGCAGTTTCATCAATATATTTATTAGCACGGCTAATCATTGCCCAAACGCCTTTAATAGCATTATTGATTTCCATAGCATCCATAGCTTTTACATAATTAGCTACAGTTTCATTAACCAAAGCTTTCAATTCATCATCGATAGGTTCACTCGCACCAATATCTTCTACAATACCACCATGATATTTTTCAATCATGCTGACAGTACGATGCAGCAAATTACCCAAGTCATTAGCTAAATCAGCATTTACACGACTAATCAATGCATCGCGGGAGAAATTACCATCGCTGCCTAAATTGATTTCGCGTAGCAGGAAATAGCGGATAGCATCAGCACCGAATTCGTCAATCAAGCCCAACGGATCGATAACATTGCCTTTAGATTTGGACATTTTATCGCCATCAACAACTAACCAGCCATGACCGTACACTTCTTTAGGCATTTCCAATCCCATAGCGTGCAGCATAATCGGCCAGATAATGCTATGGAAACGTACGATTTCTTTACCAACTAAATGCAAGTTTGCCGGCCAGAATTTATAGAAGAATTCATCATCAACACCATATTTAATACCGGTCAAATAGTTAAGCAGAGCATCAAACCATACATAAACAACATGTTTTTTATCGAACGGAACTTGAATACCCCAATCGAAGGTAGTACGAGTAATGCACAAATCTTCCAAACCTTGTTTTACGAAGTTAATCATTTCGTTACGACGGCTTGCCGGTTGAATGAAATCAGGGTTTTCTTCAATAAATTGCAGCCACCATTCTTGGTATTTAGACATTTTGAAGAAATAACTTTCTTCTTCCATTTCTTCTACAGGACGATGGCAATCAGGGCAGCAGCCATTTTCATCTAATTGGCGCTCCAGCCAATAGGATTCACACGGAACGCAGTATAAGCCTTTATAATTTTTCTTATAAATATCGCCTTGGTCATAAATTTTTTGCAGAGTATCTTGTACTACTTTTTCATGACGTTTTTGACTAGTACGGATAAAGTCATTATTGGAAATATGCAGACGTTCCCATAATAATTTGAAGTTAGCAATAATAGCATCAACATATTGAATAGGAGTTACGCCTTTTTCTTTAGCTTTACGTTGAATTTTCAGACCATGTTCATCACTACCGGTCAGAAAAAATACATCTTCACCCTTTAAACGATGGAAACGTGCAATGCTGTCGGCAATAGTGGTGCAATAAGCATGGCCTATATGCAGATTATCACTAGGATAATAAATTGGAGTAGTAATATAAAAAGTTGGTTTTGTCATTTGCTAATCCCTTCTCCTTCAGATATTAATTGATTATATAGCTCCCGCTTGGGAATTTTCCTTTTTTTAGCCACCTGTGCTAAGGCAATTTTCTTATCAGTACCGCTGGAAATAAGCTGTTTAACTTCTTCTAACGGTTCTAATTCTTCTTCAGCAGATGGCTGCTGTTCATTACCAGGTGCGATTACCAGACAAAATTCACCACGAGGAGAATTTTCAGCCAACCACGCTAAACAACTACTAACAGTACCACGATAAAATTCTTCATGCAGCTTAGTTAGCTCTCTAGCTGCTGCTATCTGTCTATCGCCCCAGCATTCTAAAATATCTTTTAAAACTTCTTCAATGCGGTGCGGTGCTTCATATAAAATCATCGTCGCCGGCACATAACGCCACAGCTCCAGCTGTTCTTTACGATTGCGTCTGCTTTTAGGCAGAAATCCACCGAAAAAGAACGGATAAGCAGTCAAACCTGAAGCAATCAAAGCACATAAAGCAGCATTAGCACCTGGCACAGGCACTACGCGTATACCAGCAGCAATAGCATCCTTAGCTAAAGCTTCACCAGGGTCGGCAATACCAGGGAAACCGGCATCACTGACTAAAGCAATATTTTTGCCGTCCAATAACTGCTGTAATAAATAAGCACCTTGTTTTTCCTTACTATGTTCATCATAACGAATTAAGTGACCTTTAATACCGAAATGATTTAATAGCTGTAAAGTATGACGTGTATCTTCAGCCGCGATTAAATCTGCCTCTTGCAGCATTCTTATCGCACGCGGTGTCATATCCTCCAAATTGCCAATAGGCGTCGCACACAAATAAAGAGTTCCATATGTATTTACTTCTATTGTCACAGCCTCGCCTCCAATAATATTGGCATTTCTTAGACCACAATGTCCTATAAATATTGATTTTGTGCAGTCTTATCCATAATAATATTATTTTAACACAATGCTTTACATAAATAAAGCAGAACAGTGTAAGTTTAACGTTTTGCTACAAACACTTCAGTAACAACTACCAAAGTAAAACTTTACTTATTTTTAGCTACGGTAACCTTGACATTTCTGCTAGATTATTTGATACTAAAAAAGCATTTCATATAGTTTTATTTTTAGAAAGTAGGAACATTTATGTTAAAAGGAATCACGTTGAAAGAATTATTACCTTTAATCGGGTTAACATTTTCCGCCTTTATTTTTAATACTTCTGAATTTATGCCCATTGGTTTATTAACAGATATTGCCGCTGATTTTCAGATGAGTGAAGCACAAACCGGCTCCATTATTACCATTTATGCGTGGATTGTTATGCTTTTATCTTTGCCTTTGATGATATGGGCCTCTAAATTTGAATTCCGCAAGCTATTATTAGGTACTGTAGCCGTATTCTGCGTCAGCCACGTTTTCTCTGCTATTGCGACTAATTATTGGTCTTTACTTTTTTCCCGTATCGGTGTCGCCTTTGCCCACTCTATTTTCTGGTCTATTGCCTCACCCTTAGCAGTAAAAGTAGTAGCAGAAAAATTTCACTCTTTAGCTTTAAGTATGCTAGCTACGGGCACATCTATAGCTATCATTTTCGGGTTACCTTTTGGCCGTATTATCGGTCTCCACTTCGGTTGGCGTATGGCCTTTATGTTTATCGCTGTTATTTCCCTGCTGATTTTGCTTTATTTAGCTTACGTCTTCCCTAAAGTTCCTGCTAATAAGCCTTTTACTTATAGTCAATTACCGGAATTATTACATAATCCCCTTTTACAAGGTATTTATTTCATGGTTTTCCTTATTCCCACCGCATACTATACTACTTACAGCTATATTGAACCATTTTTAAAGCAAATTGCGAATATGCCTGATAGTATGGTTACTATTACTTTAATCATTTTCGGAGCTTTCGGTTTAGTCGGCAGTCTGCTTTTCTCCTTGTGCTACAACCGTGCTCCCTATTTATTCTTACGTATTGTCAGCTTGAGTATTGCCGTAGCCTTACTGCTGCTTTATCCCTTATCCGGCAGCTACAATACCTTAATTGCTCTTTGTGCCTTCTGGGGCATTACCATTACCGCTTTCTGTGTATCATTTCAAGCAGAGCTTTTAACTTGTGTTACAGGTAGTGCTACTGCCGTTGCCATGTCTATTTTCTCCGGCATCTTTAATTTAGGCATCGGCACAGGCAGCTTCTTAGGCGGTATGGTCTGCACCTATAGTTCTTTAGCTTATATCGGTTACGCAGGCGGCACCGTCGGTATAATTGCCTTTATTTATTGTTCCTTCGTGCTCGTAAAAAATTTGCGTATGCAAGGAAAGTAAAATATCCCAAAATTAAACACAGTAAAAAGCCCCTAATCGTTAGAATTTAAGTCTAGCTTTTGGGGGCTGTTTATTCAAATATGGTTATTATTAGTAAATTGCTGTAACTGTAATAAGATTATCAATTTCAAAAAAAAGATTTTCGGTTCATTGTAAAATGAAATTGCACACCTTGAAAACAGAATAAAAATAGTCCATTGTGACCTCTTCATGTTAAAATTAAGCTGCGAAACAAAACTTACAAGGAGGCAATCACAATGGACTATACTCAAGATACCACAAAACACACAAACGGTAAACATTTTTCTTATGGTGACCGCAGAGAATTACAGGGTATGTTATCTAATAAATCTGTACGTTATTCTCTTCGTCAGTTGGCTAGACATTTTAATTGTGCTCCCAATACTATCTGTAATGAGTTGAAGCGTGGTACTCATCATAATACTGGAATATATGTAGCTAGATATGCACAAAATGCATATGAACAGTATTAAAGAAATTCAGAATATTTATTGCCAAGAAAACAGGAAAGACAAGTACACTTCTGATGAGATTCTATTTACAGCTGACTGACGTAATTTTTTGCCTAGAAAAATACTTGGTTACAAAACACCAGATGATTTATTCTAGAATTAACTTGATAAGATTTATGCATCTTGATTTTTTAAAAGTGTGCAACTTCTTATTGCAATTTAGGTTTAGAAAATATAATCAGAAAAAGCCGATCTGCTCTAATTTTCAATGTTAGAAACAGATAGGCTTTTATTATAAAGAATGAAAAATCTTTAGCAGTTAAATTAACCGATTTCGCCTTCCAGTTCAGTACCGCGAACTTTCAACGGACGATTATGTTCGTCAACCATAACTACTTTGGGTACGAAGTTTTTAGCTTCTTCTTCTTCCATCATGCTGTAAGCAATGATGATAACAGTATCACCAACAACAACTTTACGTGCAGCAGCACCATTTAAGCAGATAACACCGCTTCCACGTTCACCTGCAATAACATAAGTTTCCAAACGATTGCCGTTATTATTATCAACGATTTGTACGCGTTCACCAGGCAGAATACCGGATAATTCCAACAGCTCGCTATCAATGGTGATGCTGCCCATATATTCTAAATTAGCCTCGGTTACAGTAGCACGATGAATTTTACCATGAAACATATTATAAAGCATTATTTTTCCTCCAATACAACATTATCAATTAAACGAGTAGTACCAAATTTTACAGCTACAGCCAGCAGATTGCTGCCATGTAATTCATTACCTGCATCTTGTAATTCAGGTAATGCATAAATTTCTACGTAATCAATCACTGCCATAGGCTCTTGGGTAATTTCTTCACGAACTTGAGCAATTAATTTTTCAGCATTACGTTCACCGTTAGCAAAAGTTTCTGCAACATGCTTTAAACTACGATTCAAAACTAAAGCAGCTTGATGCTCTTCTTCACTTAAATAAGTATTGCGAGAGCTTTTTGCCAAACCATCAGCTTCACGGATAATCGGCATAATACGCAGTTCTACATTAAAGAATAAATCTTTAACCATACGTTTTAAAACTTCAACCTGTTGCGCATCCTTTTGACCAAAGTACGCACGATCCGGTTGGGCCAGATTGAATAATTTACTAACTACAGTGGTAACACCGCGGAAGTGAATAGGACGAGTACGACCACACAGTACTTTAGTAACTTCACCTGTTACCTCTACCCAAGTAGCATCCTCGCTAGGATACATTTCTTGCGGATTCGGTGCAAAAACAACTGCAGCCCCCATTTTTTCTGCCAACTCACAGTCAGCTTCCAAGGTACGCGGATAAGCATCTAAATCTTCATTCGGTGCAAATTGAGTCGGATTCAGGAAAACACTGACTACAACAAAATCATTTTCAACAGCAGCTGCTTTAATTAAGGAAGCATGACCTTCATGTAAAGCTCCCATAGTAGGAACTAAACCGATAGTTAAATTTTCTTTTTTTGCCGCAGCGACAGCTTGACGCAATTCGGCAACTGTATGTACTAATTGCATATCTTCACCTTCAAATTTATTTATATTGATTAATATAATTTTTCTAAAACACTATCGTCGATTTTAAAAGTATGTTCTTCAGCAGGGAAACGTCTTGCTTTAACATCAGCAATATAAGCTTTAACGGCATTAACGGTTTCATCATGGAGATTAGCATATTTTTTTACGAATTTCGGAGTAAAGCCGGTGGAAACGCCTAACAAATCATTGCATACAAGTACTTGGCCATCACATTCGTTACCGGCACCAATACCGATAGTAGCCATAGTATGCAGTTCTTTAGTAATTTTAGCAGCTAAAGCAGCAGGTACGCATTCAAGAACGCAAGCAAATGCACCAGCTTCTTCCAAAGCTTTAGCATCATCAACTAATTTTTGAGCAGCTGCTACTTCTTTACCTTGCACTTTATAGCCACCTAATTGGTTAACGGATTGCGGAGTTAAACCAATATGAGCACACACAGGAATACCTGCTTCAACAAGACGTTTTACTAAGGGAGCAACCTCGCTGCCACCCTCCAGTTTTACAGCAGTGCAACCGGTTTCTTTTAAGAAACGACCAGCGTTGTAAATTGCATCTTTAATATCTGCTTGATAGCTCATGAAAGGCATATCACCGATAACCAGAGCAGTATTATTACCACGCATAACAGCTTTAGTATGGTGAATCATATCATCCATGGTTACAGGGATGGTAGAATTATAACCTAAAACTACATTGCCTAAAGAATCGCCAACTAAAATCATATCGATTTCTGCTTCGTTAACATTGCGAGCCATCGCTACATCATATGCAGTAATCATAGTAATAGGTTCACCTTTTTGTTTCATTTCTCTAATAGTATTTACAGTAACAGGTTTCATGGTTTTATTTATCCTCCTTAGTATTACCGCAATGTTTTTGCAGTATTTCAGTCAATTGTTGAATAGCAGCATCATCAATATTGTGCTGAGTTTGTACGAGCTTTACAGCTTCTAAGCCCAATAAACTATATAAAGGATGATATTTCCCGGGCAATATACTTAAATGCTTTTGCACCGTACTAGCATCGCCACGAGCAATCGGTCCCGTCAACGCTTTCCCTAAAGTATCTGTCTGCAAAAGATTAGTTGCGGTGCCACAAAACAAAGGTTTTAAAGCATCCCAGGCACTTTTGTCATCCCCTAACCAACGTGCCATGAGTTGTTGTGCTACAGACTCTAAAGCAACTACATAATTAGAACAGATACAAGCAGCTGCATGATAAATCGTACGCTCAGCAGGTGGTACAAAAAAAGCTTTACCACCAAAGAAATTTACAAGCGTTTCAGCTGTCTCTTTTGCTAAAGCATCACCATCTACAGCCATATAAACACCAGTCAGCTTAGTTTTACCGCCACTAAAACTTTGTAGCGGATGCATACTGCCTATATGTGCTCCTTGTTCTTGAAGTGGATTTAAAACTTCTATTCCTAAAGAACCACTGCAATGCAAAAAAATTTTTCCTTCTAAAAAGACGCTCTTAGCTAAAGAAGCAGCAACCGGTGCGAGCAGTCTATCCGGTAAAGTTAATAAAATAACTTCTGCATCTTTAATAAGACTCTGATTATCATATACAGGCAACTGAAATTGCTCTGCTAAAGCAATACTATGTTCCTTTGTAGAAGCTGTAATACCAATTAAAGAATCATGCTGATGTAAATAATCTGCTAAACAGCAACCTAAACGCCCGCCACCGATAATGCCGATTTTCATAAAATCTCCTTTCTGACTTAGGGAGACGCTTTCCATGCTAACAAAAAAGCGTGCACTTCACCGTAAAGAAGAGCACGCTAAAAAAATAAATGCACATTCCAGACAGAATGCGCATGCTATTACAATAAGCTTGTGTTGCGTCTTCGTCCCGGTCTAATAGATCCAAGCGATTATGACTTTATGTCTTGAATAAATCAAAGTTATATCAGCTTCAGTGCACAAAAAATACTACTGTGCTTAACTTAATTTATCGCCATTATAATAACATAGAATTTTAACTTGTGCAAGTTAATAATGTCATTTATTTAACAGAAATTTAATTTATTTTATGGTTAACTACTAATATTTTTAGGTTGACTTATCTTGGTTATTGTTCTATACTAAACTACGTTAACGTAATTATAAGAGGTGGTTTACAATGATTAACAGTTCTGCAGCCCACAGTCGTTTTACAACAAGAGAATTGGTATTTATGGCATTCTTCTCTGCTTTAACAGCCATAGGTGCTTTTATTAAAATTCCGGTTCCTTATTGTCCCTTTACGCTGCAGCTTTTATTTACAACTATGGCAGGCTTACTGCTTGGTGCACGATTGGGCAGTGCTGCTGTATGGGTTTATATAGCTCTAGGTCTATTAGGTTTACCTGTATTTACCAATGGCGGCGGTCCAGGTTATGTTTTCCAGCCGACATTCGGTTATCTTATCGGTTTTGCCTTAGGTTCCAGAATTACAGGTATGCTTTCTCAAGGTGCTGTAAGCTTCAAAAAATTGTTAATCGCTAATTTCGGCGGTCTAGTTGCCGTATATTCCTGCGGCATGGTTTACTTCTATTTAATCGGTAATTATGTTATCAACCAACCGATTGCTCTGTGGCCGCTGTTTTTATATTGTTTCATCCTGGCAGTCCCCGGTGACATTGTTCTTTGTATCATCGCCGCACTACTCGGTAAAAAACTTATTCCTATCGTAAGAAATTCTGGAAGGTGAAAATTATGAGTAAAGGTATTTTTATTACTGCTATTGGTACTGATGTAGGTAAAACATATGTTACCGGTTTAATTGTCAAAAAACTGCGTGATGCTAAATTAAATGCAGGCTATTATAAAGCTGCACTTAGTGGTGCTGAAGAACAGCCTGACGGCACTTGGCTGCCTGGTGATGCTGCTTTTGTAGGAAAAATTGCAGGCATCCCCGAAAAACCTGATGATATGGTTTCTTATATTTACAAAACTGCCGTTTCTCCTCATCTGGCTGCGCAGCGCGAAGGCAACCCTGTAGAAATGGAAAAAGTTCAAGCTGATTTCAAAGCTGCACAAGCTAAATACGATTATCTGACCATGGAAGGCAGCGGTGGTATCATCTGCCCGATCCGTTGGGATGAAAAAGAACACATCTTGTTAGAAGATGTTATTAAAACCTTAGGCTTAGGTACTTTGGTTATTTCCAATGCAGCATTAGGCTCCATTAACGCTTGCGTACTTACTGTTTACTATCTGCAACAACATGGTATTCCTGTTCGCGGTATTATCCTCAATAATTATGATGACACCGATTTCATGCAAAAGGATAATAAACTGATGATGGAGGCATTAACCAAGGTTCCTGTTATCGCCTGTGTTAAACCTGATGCTCAAGAATTAGATATTGATGTTAACCTTTTAAAATCTTTATATAAATAACTTTCTGTTTCACATAAAGGAGTGTGCTCAAATGAATCGTATGGAAGAATTAGGACAAAGAGATTTAGCTCATATCTGGCATCCTTGCTCTCAGATGAAAGACTATGAAACACTGCGTCCGATTGTTGTTGATCATGCAGCCGGCTCTTATCTCTATGCTGCCGACGGTAAAAAATACTTGGACATCATCAGCAGCTGGTGGTGCAACCTGTTAGGTCACTGCAATCCGAAAATCAATGCTGCTATCAAAAAACAATTAGATGAGTTGGAGCACGTTATTTTCGTTAACTTCACCCATGAGCCGGCTATTAAATTAGCCGAAGAATTAGTAAAGGTTCTACCGAAAGGCTTAAATAAATTTAACTTTGCTGATAACGGTTCTTCTTCTGTAGAAATCGCTTTGAAAATTGCCTTCCAATATCAATTACAAACCGGTCATCCGGAAAAGAAACGTTTTATGTGCCTGTCTGAAGGTTATCATGGTGAAACCATCGGTGCTCTGTCCGTCGGCAGTATGGATTTGTTTGCACAAATGTACAAACCGATGATGATGAATAATATCCATGTACAAGCTCCTGATTGCTATCGCTGCCCCTTCCATAAAGATCGTGAGCATTGCCAATGTGAATGTTTCAAATTTGCTGAAGAAGAATTTGCTAAACATGCTAAAGAAACTGCAGCAATTATTGTAGAGCCTATTGTTCAAGGCTGTGCCGGCATGCGCATTTATCCTGCTCTTTATCTTAAAAAACTGCGTAAGCTCTGCGACGAATACGGTGTTCTGCTGATTGCCGATGAAATTGCTACCGGCTTTGGTCGTACCGGAAAAATGTTTGCTTGCAATCATGCTGAAATCACTCCTGATATCATGTGCATTTCTAAAGCTCTGACCGGCGGTTATCTGCCCATGGCTATTGTCTGCACTACCGATAAAATCTATGACGCTTTCTATGATGATTACAATAAAGGCAAAGCCTTCATGCATAGCCATACCTATGCCGGCAACCCCATCGGCTGCTCTGCTGCTTTAGCTGTTTTGAACATCATGAAAGAAGAAAATATTTTAGAAAATGCAGCAGTAAAAGCAAAACACTTCAATGCTGCTTTAAACGAAGCTTTTGCTAATCACAAAAACATTGGTGAAATCAGACATATCGGCCTTATTAACGCCATGGAACTTGTTACCGATAAAGAAAATAAAATCGGCTTTGACAGCAATCTGCGTATAGGTTATGAAATCTATAAAAAAGCTTTAACCCATGGTCTGCTTCTGCGTCCTCTTGGTAACGTGATTTACTTCAATCCGCCTCTGAATATTGCTGACGAAGACTTAGACAAAGCTGTTGCTTTAGCTAAACAATCCATGGAGGAAATTTTAGGTTAATCATGAAAAATTTGCCATTAAAAGATTTGACTACCATCTCTTTATTAGCTGTGCTAATTTTAATCTCCGGCTCTTTTAAGATTCCTTCTCCCGTAGCCGGCGGTGAATTTCAGTTATCAGCACCAATAGCAGTTTTAATTTGTGCCTGCTTTGGGTTTAAACGTTATATCATTGCAGGTATCATTGCCAGTGCATTAGGTATGATGCTTGGTGTACATAACATTTTCAGTATCATCATTCAAATGTCCTTCCGTCTGGTAACTGGTGCTACTATGTTAGCCTTCGGCACCAACCTTTTAACCGTTATCCTCAGTGGTCCTTTAGGTACATTCTTTGCCCGCTTGGTTATGTGGCAGATTACAGGTGTCAACTGGATGGTCTTAACTGCTGCAGCTGCACCTGGTATGATTTTTACAGCTATTACCGCAGGTCTTTTCTACAAACCGGCAACCAAATTATTACATCGTCTTGCCGTAGTTCATTAACTTTAGATTTTTACTATCGCTCAAGTCATTATGGCTTGAGCGATATTTTTCGGAGGAATGAAAATGTCATTATATAGCATTAAAATGCGTGCTTCTAAAAACAATAAACATGTCAGTGGTGCAGAACGTATTATTCCACAAACTGATATTGCCGAAAACATTTCTGCTTTAGCCGAAAGAGCCTTACATCATGGATTAGGCCGTGCTGATTTCATTAATATCAAAATGGAAGAAGTAAAGCCTGACGAATTGGAATACTTAGATGTCCTTCCTGTCAGTACCCGTCCAGCAAATACTATTGAAGGCAGCTATGCTATTATGCGGGAAATTTTAGGCGAGCTCAATCTAGCTACCGAGGCTGATGAACTTATTGACCTTTTACGTAACGTTCACCCCATGCGTGGTGCTGTTTTATATGATATTGCTACCAAGAAAGCAGTAGAGCCGGATCACGAACGTGGTATTCGCGTTACCTATATGGATGCTGAAGGTGCTTCTTGTGCCGGCAGCAATAAAAACCACTTCCGCGAAGCTATCGTTTTAGCCACTAAGGTAGTCCACGCACCTGGTATTATCAGTGAGCTGTGTATGTCAGATGACCCGGAATATGTAACCGGCTATATCTCCTCTTTAAAGCATGGTTATGTCCGTCTGACACCGTTAAAAGATGTCGGTAACCCGCATGGCGGACGTATCTTCATCTTCGATAGCCGAAAAGCTAATATCCAGGATACCATCGCTTATCTGGAAGAACAAAAAGTTTTAGTCCGCGGACTGCCTCCTGAAAGACCTGTTAATCAGGATCCGCAAAAAATTTATGCTGAGGAATTAGATCAGCTACAAAAAAATTATCTTTACCGCTCTATGCGTACTCTGACAAGTGCCCAAAGCAAAAACGTGCAAATGCATAATAAAAGCATTTTAATCTTTTCCTCTAACAGCTACCTTGATTTGTCCAATGATTCACGTGTCAAAGAAGCTGCCGGTAATGCTATTGCAAAATGGGGTGTCGGTAGCGGCGGCAGTCGTTTGGCAACCGGTAACACTACCTTACACGAAAATTTAGAAATCCGCTTAGCCGCCTTTAAAGGCACTGAGGCAGCGTTATTATTCAATACAGGCTATATGGCTAACGTCGGTATTATTTCTGCTCTCTGCAACAACGAGAGCGTTATTTTCAGCGATGAATATAACCATGCTAGCATTATCGACGGCTGTCGTTTAAGTCAGGCTCGCATTATCATTTATAAACATAATGATATGCAGGATCTGGAGCAAAAAATTAAAGCAACTTCCTACAAAAAAGGCTTGATTGTCAGCGATGCCGTCTTTAGTATGGATGGTGATATCGCTGATTTACCGCAAATCGTTGCCTTAGGAAAAAAATATCAACTGCTGACCATGTTAGATGAAGCCCATGCTACAGGCGTTATCGGTGCTACCGGTCATGGTATCGTTGAATATTATAAGAATATCTGTAAACCGGATATTCTTATGGGTACTTTAAGCAAAGCAATCGGTGCTGAAGGTGGTTTTGCCTGTGCTAACAAGGTTCTCATCGAATATCTGAAAAATAAAGCTCGTAGCTTTATCTTTGCTACCTCCCAAGCTCCTGCTACTGTCGCAGCCTCCTTGCGTGCTTTAGAAATTTTAGAAACGGAACCCGAACGCAGCCAACAATTACAACATAACGTAACCTATTTTTTAAATTGTCTACATCAAGAAGGTATTGCAGCTCATTCTCAAACCGCTATTATACCTATTATTATCGGTGATGCAGGCACGGCCTTAAAAGTTGCAGATGAATTATTAGCACAAGGTCTGTTAATTCCTGCAATCCGTTATCCCACCGTACCCAAAGATACTGCCCGTCTGCGTATTGCTTTAATGTCAACCCATACAGAAGCAGAATTAGCAACTACAGCACATAAAATTGCTGTAGCTGTCAAAAAATATTTGTAAGTGCATAAAAAAAGAATCCGTTTACCTTGCGTAGATAAACGGATTCTTTACTTTTTCATTTTTTTACTAGCTCTTTCGCCGCTTTTTCAAATTTCACACGGGAAAGCATGGTAAAACGGCCACAGCCACAACATTTGATACCAAAATCCATTCCGGTTCTGGTAACCTCCCACTCTGCTGACCCACAGGGATGGGCTTTTTTCATTTTAACAATATCACCAACATTAATTTGTTTAATATCAAGCATTTTTCTACCACCAAATTTTTACTTTCACAATAATTTACTGAAAATATTAAAATAAATGTCTAGCTAAAAACTTAAATTCATTATATAAAAAAAAGCGTTATTCAGCAAGGCCTTTATTAAACACATCCACATAATCAATCACCATTACTTTGCCAAAATAATATTATGGCATTAGTACGTCTGATAGTGTATAATACTGTTTAACATTTCCAAACGAGGTACTATTATGAATTTTCTCCCCTTCTTCTTTATTGCTGCACGAATGTTTCATTTCCTACATGATCGTGAAACATCATACTTATTGCAAAAATTTTCCCGTATGTTAGAAGAACGTCGTGCCCATCCAGAACGTAAACATATTCTTATTATTGATGCAAGTGCATCCTTGTTTATTTTCTATTTTATACTCAATCTATGCTTTCTTTTATACTGCATCTGGTTAATGTTCGATGATAATACTTGGAATCAGGGCTGCTTACTTTTATTTATTGCCTCCCAAGAATATCTTGCTACTCATGGCCGCATTAATGGTGCTTATTTTACCGATAGCGAAGGTTTTGTTTATCCACGTAACTGGTTACGTTATCTTACCTTAGTCGAAACCTTATATATTCTTCTTAAATTATTCAAAAATTAAAATATTCTCAACCACAACAAAGAAGTAGACTATTTCCTTTTACAGTGAAGTAAAAGTTATAAATAAAAGAGCTATGTCTTAGACAGCATATCAACGTATATGTCTGAACCAAGGCATAGCTCTTTTTTTATTTTATTCCAAGAATTATTGCAGCAAGGATTTTTCTTCATCAGCTAAAGGATATTGAGAAGTGCCGTTATGAATATTCTTAGCATAGCAGCGACTTTCTTCACGACCATAAATGCTGGTAAGAATCAAACCATTATTTTTAGCATCTGTCAGTAAAATGCTATAACTCATTTCACCGCCCATAGCATCAAAAGCATCATAACGCACCAGATTTACATTTTGCAGGCATCCCTGTACCTGTTCATGCAATTTTTGATGTTGCTCTTGTAAACTACTCAGCTCCTGCTGGGTTTTATGTAGCTCTGTTAAAGTATCCGTTAAAACCGTATCTATATTAGCTTCTTTACCTTGAGTAAAAAAATCATATTTGGCTTGTAATGTATTCAGCTTACTTTTTAAATTAAACAAAAAAACGGTAAGCAATACACAAATGAAAAAGAGTACTGCCATTACTACACATAAATATTTACCTGCAATTAGATTAGCTTGTTCCATAAATAAAATTACCTCACCTATATTTAATTTTTACTAGCGTATTAAGATAAATTTTAGACATGCAAACGACGTGGCTGTTGTTTTTCCTGCGGTTGCTCGTTGCCCTGCTGCAATACCTCATATATACGCTCCAAATCTTCAGCAGAATAATATTCTATCTGAATAGTACCACCTTGACGGCCATCCTCTTCCGGCTTCGGTAATACCTTTACTTTGGTTCCTAACAATTCTACTAAACGGGATTCAAAATCGCGACAGAAAACATCATTTTCAGTTACCTTACGCTTACTTTTTTTAGTTTTTAATTTCTCTTCTTTTTCCGCTTCGATAATTTCACGGACAATTTTTAACTGTCTACCCTCTTTAAGTTTACGGACAACCTCCTCAGTCATACGGGAACTCCACCCATTAGCAATAATAGACTTAGCCACTTCTAACTGTTGTTCTTTTTTCGGCAGTCCTAAAAGTTGCTTAGCCTGACCCATAGTTAAAGTACCATTAATAATTTCATTCTGTATTTCCTGAGGTAAATTTAATAAACGTAAAATATTCGTTACAGCAACACGGCTACGACCAACCTTTTCGGCAACCTGCTCCTGAGTTAATTTAAATTCAGACATCAGACGACGTAAGCCCTGTGCTTCTTCAATAGGATTTAAATCATGACGTTGGATATTTTCAATCAAAGCGATTTCCATCATCTTAGTATCATCATAATCCTTGATGACTACCGGCACATTAGCTAAGCCTGCTAATTTTGCCGCACGCAGACGACGTTCACCAGCTACTAATTCAAATGCCTCACCTTTTTTGCGTACTACCAAAGGCTGTACAATTCCGAATTCCTTGATAGAATCTGCTAATTCCCGTAATTTTTCCTCATCGAAAATACGACGCGGTTGATAAGGATTAGCTGTAATAGTTTCTATAGCTGCTTCCTGAGGCTTATTTTCATTGGCTGTTACCGCTGCTTCTTTAGCTACAGGCTGTGCAGGAATAGTACTTCTGTTTTCACCGAAAATAGCACCTAATCCCTTACCTAATCCACCTTTTCTACCCATGTAAATTCACCTCTTATATCTTAAAGTTATTCTTATATTTTATCACATTTAATTTTTCCATGCAGAGTTTTTTCCCTAGAATAAAAATAAGGCAACCGCAGAAGTGATTGCCTTATTTTTTATTTCTTATTCATCTTCTATAACTTCTTTAGCCAATTCCATATACACCTGAGCACCCTTTGATTTACTATCGTAGTCAATTACAGGCTGTCCATGACTCGGTGCTTCACTTAAACGTACATTGCGTGGAATGATAGTAGTATAAACTTTAGTCTTGAAATACTTTTGCACTTCCTCCACAACATCCTGTGATAAATTAGTGCGACTATCATACATAGTCATCAATACGCCCTCTAATTTTAACGCAGGATTGAGATTACGTTGTACTAGCTGAATAGTATTCATCAGCATAGTTACGCCTTCCAAAGCATAGAATTCGCACTGAATAGGAATTAAAACAGAAGTTGCGGCAGTCAGTCCATTGATAGTCAGCAAACCTAAGGACGGAGGACAATCAATGAGAACATAATCATAGTTATGTTTTACACGTTCCAAAGAATTTTTTAAGCGTCCTTCGCGATTCATCAAGGATACCAATTCAATCTCAGCACCAGCTAGTTGAATAGTTGCCGGTACAATATCCAGACGATCATAGGCAGTATGTTTAATAACATCCTGCATCGGTACTTCGTTGACAATAGCATCATAAATACATTGTTTAATATCACGTTTATCAAAGCCAAAGCCGCTGGTAGTATTACCCTGCGGATCACTGTCAATCAAGAGCACCCTGCGGCCCATAGAGGCCAGGCACGCGGCCAGATTTACCGCTGTAGTAGTTTTGCCGACGCCGCCCTTTTGGTTGGCCATAGCAATTACTTTTACCAATTCGCTTCACCTCGTTACTAATAGTCTAACTACTTTATTTTAACATACTTTAGCTGTTTATGGCAGATGTATGCAATAGATTTTTCGAAAATAAGCATAAAATCTGCTTTTATTTTTGTTTAATCAGATGCTGGCACCAATGTAATAAATACATACTATATTCATCAAACCCTGCTATTTCATCATTTCGTGCTGCGTGTACAGCTTCGCCATACTGCAAAATCTGTTTATCTGATTTAATAACATTCTCAGCTAAAATACGATGCTTATGTAAATAAACACCCTGCTCTAGATAATATTTAGCCTGTACAGCAAAAACAGCTGCTTTATATAACTCCCTTAAAACCGCAATAGAACGAGCATGAATATAATTATGGCAACAGCCATGATAAAGATTGCAGGCACTAAGCTGCACCAATTCGGCAGCAGCATTTTTATCGGCTAAAGGCTTAATAAAATCTAAATCTCCATATAAGGCAATAGTATCATGATAAAGCTGAAACAAATCACCACGTTGCCAAGCTGCTAATTCTTGATAACCGCCTACAAAGCCACAAATTTTTTCTTGCTCAGGCATAGTCGACAAAATATCTCGATAACGCTTTAAAATAGTGCTATTTAATACTTTAAATAATACTACTACATCAATATCACTGTCAGAAGATGCTTCACCACGAGCATAGCTTCCTTGCAAGCCTAAAAAATATAATTCTTGAGGAAAAGCGAGTTTTACAGCATTAGTAAAATTTTCTAGCCATTGAGAAAAATTTTGCATCTTCTCACATCCTTTCATAGAAAAAGTAAGGCAATGTTTCACGTGAAACATTGCCTTGTTTCTCAATATTAAAATAACGGTTTGCTATTACCGATTTTCGGTTTCTTTTGATTCTTAATACGCAGGCTAACTACTACTTCATCGCCTTCAATAGTCTGTTCCATATTTACAGGAATACCTACATCCTTAATTGCAGTAACAACTTGCTTAATGCTGTTAAGATAAATACGCACATCATTTACGACAATTAGGCGTTTTTTCTTTTCCTGTTGCGTTTCGTTTAATAATTTTTCTATATATTCTTCTGTTTGACGCACACTATAATTACGGGCAACTACTATTTGTAATACTTCTAAACGTTTCACATCCTCCTCTAAGCGCAATAAAGCACGAGCATGACGCTCGCTTAAGGAAGCATCAATCAAAACTTTGCGCACTTCTGAGGATAAACGCAGCAAACGTAGCTTATTAGCAATAGTAGATTGTTTCTTGCCTACACGAGCAGCCATTGCTTCCTGAGTAAGATGGAATTGATTCATCAGCTTTTCATAGCCTTCAGCTTCTTCCAAATAATGCAAGTCTTCACGTTGCAGATTTTCAATCAACGCAATTTCCGCAATCTGCTGAGAAGTGTATTCACTGATAATAACAGGTACTTCAATCAATTTTGCCAATTTGGAAGCACGCAGACGACGTTCGCCGGCAATCAACAAATATTTCCCGTTTTCTGCAGGAGCTACCAATAACGGCTGCAGCACACCATATTGTGCAATAGAGGCAGATAAATCCTCTAAAGAACTATCATCAAAAGTTTTACGCGGTTGATAAGGATTCGGGAAAATATGGTCAATAGGTACTTTAACTACCTTCACTTCATTTACAGCTTTACGCTCACCTAAAATACCACAATCAGTATCTAAAACGGAAAAGCCATCATCAACAATCATTTTTTATCCCCCTGTCTGCTGCCTAAAGGCTGCCTTTCTGGTGTACCTGCTTTACGCGGATATGCAGCAGGTGTCGCTTTAACTTTATTTATCTTTATTATAGCACGTCCATCATCAAGACCGGGTAATTTTACAGGATCAGCACTAATAATTTTGCCACCGAGAATTTTAACTGCTTCTGTACCTTCGTTAATTTCATCGGCAAATTTACTACCCTTCAAAGCAATAAACTGCCCACCTTTTTTAGCTAATGGTAAACAATATTCAGAAAGCACACTCAGTCGTGCTACAGCACGTGCAGTAACAAAATCATATTTTTCACGATATTTTTTATTACGTCCTGCATCCTCTGCACGAGAATGCTCACAGACGATATCATTCAGCTCCAAAGCATCGATTACTTGTTGTAAAAATTTTAAACGTTTACCTAAAGAATCAATTAAAGTAACCTTTAATTCCGGACAATAAATTTTTAACGGTACACCTGGAAAGCCGGCACCGGTACCGACATCAGCTAAGGTCTTGCCATCCATAACAGGATTATAAGCTAAAAGGCTGTCAATCATATGCTTTACAGCAACTTCTTCAGGTTCAGTAATTGCAGTTAAGTTCATCACTTTATTGGTTTCTACAAGCATTTCATAATACTTGGTGAATTGCTCTAACTGTCGATCAGTAAATTCTAATCCTGCTTCAGCACCACGAGTAGCTAAGATTTCAGCAAAAGTCATTCTTCATCCTGCTCCTTTCTTCTACGCAATTCCAACGCAATCATCAAGACGCTGATATCCGCAGGAGAAACACCGCTAATACGGGAAGCCTGACCAATATTTGTCGGACGTACCTTATCTAATTTTTCCGCAGCTTCAGAAGATAATTCTTTAATAGCACGATAATCAATATCAACAGGCAGCTTTTTATTTTCCAGCTTCATGAAGCGTTCTACTTCCTGACGTTGTTTAGTAATATAGCCTTCATATTTAGCAAAAATTTCGGTCTGTTCTGCTACCTGCTCCGGTAAAGTTTCTAAACCGAAAGCATCCTGCAACTTCGCATATGTTACTTCTTTACGACGCAGTAAATCTAACAGATTAACACCACTACGTAAAGGAGCTGTCCCCATAGCCGCCAATTTAGCATTATTTTCTGCACTAGGAGAAATATGCATTTGACCCAGCTCACTGATAGCACGTTCCAAAGCAGTACGCTTCTCAGTAAAACGTTTATAACGTGTGTCATCAACTAAGCCAATATCTCTGCCCTTCTGAGTAAGGCGCAGATCTGCATTATCCTGACGTAACAACAAACGATATTCAGCACGGGAAGTCATCATACGATAGGGCTCATTAGTACCCTTAGTAACAAGGTCATCAATCAGGACACCGATATAAGCTTCATCACGACGCAGAATAAACGGATCACAGCCATTGATTTTGCGCATAGCATTAATACCTGCCATCAAACCTTGTGCTGCTGCTTCTTCGTAACCACTTGTACCATTAGATTGACCTGCACTAAATAAACCACTAATAGCCTTATGCTCTAAGGATGCTGTTAATTGCAGCGGATTCAGGCAATCATAATCAATAGCATAGCCGGCACGCATCATTTTGCAATGCTCTAAACCAGGAATAGTCTGCATAAACTGTAATTGAATATGTGCAGGTAAGGAAGAGCTCATGCCTTGCACATACATTTCAGTAGTACTGCGACCTTCAGGCTCGATAAATAATTGGTGACGCTCTTTATTGGCAAAACGCACCAATTTAGATTCGATGGACGGGCAATAACGCGGTCCCACACCTTCAATCATACCATTGTACATACCGGATAAATGCAAATTATCGCGGATAATTTTATGCGTTGCTTCGTTAGTATATGTTAAATAACAAGGAACCTGCTCTCTAGTTTTAATATCACTGATAAAAGAGAAGTTGCGTACTTCTTCATCACCATATTGCGGCTCCATTTTGCTGTAATCAAGGCTACGGGCATCAAGACGAGCAGGAGTACCTGTTTTAAAACGCATCAGCTCTACGCCGTTTTCTAGCAAAGATGCGGACAGCTTTTGTGCACTACGCAAACCATTAGGACCACATTCATAATTAACCTGACCGTACACGATACGACCACGTAAATATGTACCTGTAGCTAAAATAACGCATTTAGCTTCAAAAACTTCGCCGGTTTCAGCTTCAACACCTACTACCTGACCATTTTCGACTAAAACGCGGTCAATCATCAATTGTTTAAGTTCCAGGTTGTCCTGCTGCTCAATAATATGCTTCATCAGAGTATGATAATAAGGTTTATCTTCCTGACCGCGCAGTGCATGTACAGCATAACCCTTACCTGTATTCAATAAACGCATCTGAATGCATGCTAAATCAGCACTGATACCCATCTGACCACCTAAAGCATCCAGTTCGCGGACAAGATGACCTTTAGCAGGACCACCGATGGACGGATTACAAGGCATTAACGCCACATTATCCAAGGAAAGTGTAGCCAGCAAGGTTTTTCCGCCTAAACGAGCGGCTGCCAAAGCAGCTTCTACGCCGGCATGACCGGCACCGACTACAATTACATCAAAAGTATCTGTTATATATCCCATAGTAAAATCTCTACCTTACTGTCTATATTTTATTTGCCGATGCAGAAACGGGAGAAAATTTCATTAATAATTTCATCCTGTACTGTATCACCGGTAATTTCACCTAATAAATCAATAGCGGTCCGAGCATCAATGACGATGCAATCATAAGGCAACATATTTTCTGCAGCACTGCCGGCATCCTCTAAGGACTGTAGTGCCTGACGCAGTAATCTTTCTTGACGGACATTTTGCACATACGCACCATCACCTAAAGTACCTTCGCTGCCATATACATAATTCTTCAACCATTTAGTAAAGCTATCTACACCATGTAAAGTCTTGGCGGATAATAACATGACCTTATCTGCACCAAAACGTTGTTTTAAGACATCCATATCTACATTTAAGCCCAAATCACTCTTATTGACAATCAATACACATGGTTTATCGGCAGCAGCCTCTAAAATAGCTTCATCTTCTTCAGTTAAGCCTGCACTGCCATCGATAACGCAAATAACCAATTCCGCAGTTTGTAACAGCTGACGGCTCTTTTCTACACCAATTTTTTCTACAAAATCATCAGTACTACGAATACCTGCTGTATCTGCTAGCACCAAAGGAACGCCATCTAAAAGTAATTGCTCCTCGATAACATCACGAGTAGTACCTGCATATTGAGAAACAATAGCACGCTCCTCCTGCAGCAAAGCATTCAGCAGACTTGATTTACCTACATTAGGACGACCTACAATAGCGGTGCGCAAACCTTCACGCAGAATTTTACCTGTATGCGCATTAGCTAGCAACTTCTCGATTTCACCACAGGTTTGGTGAATACTGTCCTGTACCTTCGTATAAGTAACGTCTTCGATATCCTCCTCCGGATAATCGATAACCGCCTCCAGATTAACAACTACATCTACCAGCTCCTTACGCAATTCATGAAGTTTGCGTGCCAGCTGACCCTCCTGCTGTCTTACTGCCAGCTTCAGACTAGCTTCACTGCGGGAACGGATGATATCCATAACTGCTTCAGCTTGAGTTAAATCAATACGTCCGTTTAAAAAAGCTCTTTTAGTAAATTCACCTGGTTCTGCCGGACGAGCACCGACACTATAAGTCAGAGCTAAAATTTTCTTTAAGGACTGCAAACCACCATGACATTGTATTTCTACAACATCCTCTGCCGTATAGGAATGAGGTGCACGCATATATACTGTCAGCACCTCATCCACCATTGTTCCATCCGTATCCAGAATATGTCCATAAACAAGAGTATTTACCGGATAAGCGGACAGCTTTTTACCGGAGGCAGCACAAAAAAGCTGTTCGGCAACAGCTAAAGCCTGTTCACCACTGATGCGAACAATGCCTACTGCTCCTTCACCTAAAGCTGTGATTACAGCACTGATAGTATCTTCTGCCATAAGTACCTCCCTTTCCTTAGCATTTATCATATCTTAACTGCCAACCACCGCCGACAGTAATTTGCTTTTTAAGAAAATTAACCCAGTAAAACTAATTTACTGGGTTAATAAAATGTTTATTTTTTTAATTCAATAACAACATGACGATACGGATCATCGCCCTCGCTAAGTGTCGTAACCCGGCGATCGCCCTGCAGGGCCATATGGATAATCTTACGTTCATGCGGATTCATCGGTTCCAAAGCTACGCGTTCACCAGTACGTTTTACCTTGTCTGCCAATCTATTAGCCAGACGGGTTAAGGTTTCGATGCGGCGGTCACGATAATCTTCCACATCAATAATTACACGTACGCGTTCATTACTGGTTTTGTTAGCAACCAAATTAGTAAGGTATTGCAGACTATCTAAAGTCTGACCATGTTTACCAATTAAAATACCCATGTCTTGACCATGGAGTTTAAAAGTAACACTGCCATCATTTTTGTTGATGAATTTTTCCATTGCTACTTCAATTTTCATAGCAGTGAAAACTCTTTGCAAAAATTCTTTAGCAGCAATAATAGCTTCGTCATTTACGATATATTTACGTGCTTCACGTGCCGGACGTTCGCTTTTCAGGGATTCCAAAGTAGAGATTGCAGAATCAACTGCATTATCTTTCGCTTCGGCAGCCTTTTGGCTCAAATCCTCAACAGCAGCACTAGCATCAGCTTTAACAGCTTCTGCTTTCTTCACTGCAGTATCTACAGCAATATTGGCAGCTTCTTTTACTGCTTTCACTACAGCCGATGGCTTTTCGCTAACAGTTTTTTCAGCAGGTGCAGATTCTTCAGCAACAGTTACTTCTTTAACAGTTACACGAACCTTAGCATCTTTACGGCCGAAACCGAAAATACCTTTTCTGCCTTCATCTAATACTTCAATATCTGCTTGATCAGCAGTAATATTCAATTCTTTTAAAGCTTCGGCAATAGCTTCGTCAACATTTTTTCCTGTTTTTTCAACAAAAGCCATCTTTACCACTCCTTGCTGATTATTTAGCAGCAGCTCGCTCCATCAAGAACTGCTGACCGATTTGCATAATGTTCATAATTACCCAATACAGAACCAGACCAGCCGGGAAAGTCAAGCTGATGTAACCGATAAACAAAGGCATGAAATAAAGCATGATTTTGTTTTGAGGATTGCCGGTATCGGGCATAGTCTGTTTAGACTGGATAAAGGTAGTCAAAGCAGACAGAACCGGTAAAATGTAAGTCGGATCCGGATTAGAAATGCTTTCCATCCACAGGAAGTTGGAAGGGCCGGCATAATGGAAATCACGGATACCGTAGAAAATACCGATCATAATCGGCATTTGTACAACTAAAGGCAGGCAGCCTGCCAAGGGATTTACACCTTCAGATTTATAGAGATTAGCCAATTCCATATTCAGACGTTGTTTATCGTCTTTATATTTTTCCTGGATTGCTTTCATCTTCGGTTGCAGCTCCATCATTGCTTTAGTAGATTCAATCTGCTTTTTAGAAAGCGGATAAAGAATCAGTTTCACAATAACGGTCATGATAACAATCGCCAAACCATAGTTTGCAAAGCCGACACTGTCAGTAAAATTATAGAGAACAGTAATTACTTGCTGAACGATGTTGCTGAGAAAATCCAAAATATCACTCCTTAAAAGTAAAAGTGTTGAGTATTTTTAAACTATTATTTTACAGGATCATAACCGCCGGGATGATAGGGGTGACACTTAGCTATCCTTTTTATAGCCATCCAAGTACCACGTAAAGGTCCCTTTTTCTGAATAGCTTCGATAGCATACGCTGAGCATGTAGGATAAAACCTGCAAGTCGGCGGAAATAACGGCGAAATGAAGATTTGATAAAATCTTATAAATAAAATTAATATCCTGCTCATAGCCTTATATCCTTATTCCTGCAGCAATGCTGCTCTTTTTGCCAGTCTTAAAAAAACACGTTCAAAAGTCTTATAATCAGCCTTCGTCAATTTGCGACGGGCCATCCAAACTATATGATACCCTTTTTTAAGCTCTGCCTGATGAATACGAAAAACTTCACGCATAAGACGCTTCACCCTGTTACGGATAACAGCGCAGCCTAATTTTTTGCCTACTGCCAGACCGATTTGCACATTATCATCCTCTTGAGGAAGAATGTAGAAAACGGACATCGCATCTACAACTGTGCGGCCTTTAGCATAGACTAGCTGAAAACTCTTTTTTGATTTCAGTCTGTTAATCTTTTTAAACTTATACTTTTTCTTTTGCATAAAATGCACACCTGCCCGCATGGAAAAAATAGGCCACTTGCGCGGCCTATTTTATAATGTTATGCAGACAATTTCTTTCTGCCTCTAGCACGTCTTCTTTTAAGAACTTGACGACCGCCCAAAGTTTTCATTCTTTCTCTGAAACCATGAGTTCTTTTTCTTCTGAGATTGTTAGGTTGAAAAGTACGTTTCATTCAGTATTCCCTCCTTGTCCACCGCAAAATTTTATCAAATTCTATATATCTGAATTGATAGCTGTTAATGAAACTGCCTTATGACACTTTTAATGATAAGCCAAAATGGCATACCTATAGCGTATAAGGTATTACTAAAATATTATATTGGAAAATAAAAATTTCGTCAAGTAGAAAACGCCTAATTTTCTATAGTTTGAAGATTTTTAAGCGAAAATTTGCGAAGTTATCCACAGTCTGCTAAAATATGTGTATAAATACCTGCGGGCAATAATAAAATTTAGCGTCAGCTCAGAATTTTACTGTACTTTACGGGCTGTCGTTTTTATTTTCTAATAATACTGTCGTAGAGGAAAGGATGTATTTATATGAGTGGCTATGACTTAGCTGAAATCTGGCTCAAGTGCACAGATAAATTTAAAGAATCCGTCAATGAAAAAATCTTTGACGTCTGGATTAAGCCGATAGTACCTCTTGAAGTAACAGAAGACTACTACAAGGTTGCTGTAAAAAACTCTTTTTTCAAAACCATGCTCGAAGAAAATTATGCTTCTGTTATTGAAGGTATCTTATCCGGTATTATGGGTAAAAATATCAAACTTGTTATTGAAACCATGGATACCGAGCAAGGTAAAGAAACTAAACTTGAAGACTTGACCGAAATCAAACCGGCTAAACGTGAACAGCAACAGTTATTCACGGAAAAAACAGAAGACCAAGAACCTGATGAAAGTAATCTGAATCCAAAATTCGTTTTCGAAACCTTCGTCATCGGTAACTCTAACCGCTTTGCCCATGCAGCAGCTCAAGCAGTTGCCAATAATCCGGCTCATGCTTACAATCCTCTGTTTCTGTATGGCGGTGTAGGACTTGGCAAAACTCACTTAATGCATGCCATCGGTAATCGCATTAAACAAAATAACCCTAGCATGAAAGTGCTTTATACCTCCAGTGAAAAATTCACTAATGAAATCATTAATTCTATTCAAAATAAAACTACCGAAGCCTTTCGTCAAAAATATCGTAACATCGATTGCTTAATCATCGACGATATTCAATTTCTTAAAGGTAAAGAGCAAACCCAGGTCGAGTTCTTCCATACCTTTAACGCTTTAAAAGATGCTAATAAGCAAATCATTATTTCCAGTGACCGTCCGCCACGCGAAATCGAAACTTTGGAAGACCGTCTGCGTTCCCGCTTCGACCAAGGACTAACTGCAGATATCCAACCCCCTGATTTAGAAACCAGAATGGCTATTTTAAGAAAAAAAGCAGCATCAGATCATATTGAACTCCCCAATGATGTTATCACTCTATTAGCAACTAATATTGCGACTAATATCAGAGAAATTGAAGGTGCCTATACAAAAATCGTTGCCTACACATCTTTGATGGATATGCCCATAACTGTAGAAACAGCCCAAAAAGTACTTCAAGATATGGGTAATACAGTAAAAACACGTCAAATTACATTTGAAGGCATCATTAAGGTAGTAGCTGAACATTACAATATTAAGCAAGAAGAGCTATTCAATAAAAAACGCACACAAAACATCGCCTTTCCACGTCAAGTTGCTATGTATCTCTGCCGTGAACTGGCCGACCTCTCTTATCCGCGTATCGGTGAACTCTTCGGTGGTCGTGACCATACCACTGTTATCCACGCCTATGAAAAAATCAGTAAAAATAAAGTCAGTAACATTTCCCTCCAAAACGATTTGCAGGAAATGATTGAAACCTTAAGACAATAAAAAGTTATCCACAAAAGTTGTTGATAACTCATCTCCAAACTGTGTATAACTTTTTGGAAATGTTGATAAAAATTTTGCCTGTTGATTCTGTGAATAGAATTTCCCGCTTATCAACAGATTTATCTACATAGCAAAAATCGCATAACAAGTGGGAAATATTCACTTTTCCACACTACTAACACCCCTTACTACTACGTCGACTACTTTTTATAAATTATATAGTAATAATAAAACCAAGGAGGACTGTGTACAAATGAAATTTTCCTGTAATACCAATACACTAAATAAAGCTATTCAAACCGTTCAAAGAGCAATTATTTCCAAACCAAGTACACCTATCTTTTCAGGTATTCATATCTTAACAGAAAATAATACATTAAAAGTCCAAGCTATGGATTTAAATATGGCCATTAGCTGCAATATCGAAGCTGATATAGAAGTGCAAGGTGACGTAGTTGTTTCTGCAAAACATTTTTCTGAATTAATCCGTAAATTACCTGATGAAACATTAACCATCAGCAAAAATGAAGAAACAAAAACAATTCAAGTTATTTCCGGGAAATCTGAATATCAATTATTATTGATGAATGAAGAAGATTATCCTAAATTCCCAACTTTTGACGGTAATCAATCCATTGTTATTGAAGACGAATCCATTAAAGAATTAATTAAGAAAACTATCTTCTCCTGTTCTACTGATGAAGCAAGACCGTTATTTACCGGTATTCTGGTGGAAGTAAAAGAGCATAAGATTACTTTCGTCGGCACCAATACCCACAGATTAGCAATTAAATCCATGCCATATACAGATGATAGCGATATGAATGTTATTATTCCCGCTAAAGTTTTGCAAGAAATTTCCCGCAACCTAACCGGTGAAGTGCCACAACAAGTAAAGATTTCTTTATTAAATAATCAAATTATGGTTATCATTGACAATGTGGTAATTATTTCCCGTTTAATCGAAGGCAAATTTCCTGACTATAAACGTGTAATTCCACCTAAATTCTCTTCTGTTACTAAAATTAACGTAAAAGAATTAGCCGGTGCTGTAGAACGCATTGCTTTATTCTCTACTGATGGCGATTACAGCATTATTAAAATGAGTATTGAAGCTAACGAAATAACTATTACCTCCAGTAGTCCTGATGTTGGTAAAGGCAGGGAAATAATTGCTTGCACCACCGAAGGTGAAAGTTTGAATGTGGCTTTTAATGCTAAATATGTTTTAGATATTCTGAAAAACGTAGAAGCGGAAGAAGTAACTATGTCCTTGAATACATCTTTGAGTCCGGTTTGCGTAACCTGTGACGAGGAGCAGGATTATATTTACATTCTTACTCCTGTACGTGTTGTTTTTTAAGGAGTAAATAAATCATGCAAAAAGAAATTGTTGAAATTACTACTGAAACTATTACTATGGATAAATTATTAAAATTTTCCGGTGTAGCTGAAACCGGAGGACAAGCCTTTCTCATGGTTGAAGATGGCGTTGTCAATTTAAACGGTAAAGTAGTAACCGAAAAAAGAAAGAAAGTATTACCCGGAGATGTAGTTAACATCGATAATCAGATTGAACTGACTGTTGTTCGTGAAGCAGAATGAAAGTAGAACATCTTTATGCTGTAAATTTCCGTAATTATGCAGCGTTAAATTTAAATTTTCAAGCGATGATCAATGTATTCTTTGGTCAAAATGCTCAAGGAAAGACTAATATTCTTGAAGCACTTTTTTATAGTGCTTTCGGAATGTCCCATCGCACTTCTTCTGAAGAAGATTTATTGCGTTGGGGAAATAATGCTCTGGCTACAGGTGTGGCATATAGTAATTTTAGCGGACGTCATGAAGTTAAAATCAAAAAATATCAGCAACAGAATCGCTGGAAAAAGGAAATATTTCTCGATGGTGCTAAAGTACGTCCCAAAGAGCATTACGGCTCCTTGAATGTAGTAATGTTTTCTCCTGAAGATTTACAGCTAGTAAAAGGCGAACCTGCTTTACGCAGACGTTTTTTTGATATGCAGATTTCACAAACAGACCCGCTGTATTATGATTTGCTAGTTAAATATAATCGTGTACTACAGCAACGGAATCGTTTACTAAAGGAGCTACGCGACGGTGTAGGTACTCTACCTGCCTTAATTCCTTGGAATGAAGAATTCATTCGTTTAGCAGCAGCTCTTAGTAAAAAGCGTCTGCTGGCTTTAGCAAAATTAGAACAGATTGCTAGTGATATTTATGCTTCGATTACGCAGTACAAAGAAAAGCTGACAGTACATTATGAGCTGAAAGGAAATAATGGCGAGCTCTTTTATCCAGAAACAGCTGATTTTTGCTCAGAGGAATTTTATCGCAACAAGTTGGCCGAGCGGCAAAGTGTTGATATTTTACGCGGTAATACTGGTATTGGTCCTCATCGTGATGATTTGCAGCTATTATTGAACAATATGTCTTTACGTTCTTTTGGTTCTCAAGGACAGCAACGTAGCGGGGCCTTAGCCTTGAAATTATCCCAGCTGGAATATGTACGTCAGGAAATAGGTGAATTTCCGATATTGCTTTTAGATGATGTAATGAGTGAGCTTGATAACAATCGTCGAGCTCAGCTGTTGCAATTCATTGACGGCCGGGTACAGACCTTTATTACCGTTAATGATAAAGAGCTTATTCCTGCTTTGCCAGGTACAGCTTATTTTAATATTGTCAGTGGTATTATTAACGAGGCTTAAGATGCGCTTTGATAAATTAGAAAATATCGAAGAGATAGTTAATCGTCTTTTTGATCCACGGAAAAACAATAAATATATACCGCTAAAGGTTAAATATATGTATCTGCATCATTTCTTGAATAGCAAATGGAAAGAAATCTGTGGACCTGCTTTAGCCGGTCGTTGTTCTATTTATAAAATAGAAGGACATGATATGCATATCCGTGTAGCTAACTCGATGCTAGCAAATGAATTGTATATGATGCAGGATTTATTCCTGCAGAAAATTAATGCTTTTCTTTTAGGCAGAATAATTATTAAAAAGCTTTATTTTCACACCGGATTTGTATTGAAGCGTCAGGAAGAAAAACAACAGCTTGAAGAATATCAAGCTCAGCCAGCACCGGAATATACCAAATGTCCAAAGTGTGGTTGTAGAATGGAAAAGGGCCTAAAAATGTGCAGCGTCTGTGAACGTGAGGAAAAAGAAAAGCTACGTTCAGAACTGGCGGAGCTGCTGCGTATTCAGCCTTGGCTTAAGTATGAAGATTGTAATGCCTACTACAAATGTGATAAAATATTATTTACGGCTGTTAAGGATTCTTTAAAAAGTCGTTACTTTGAAAAGGTCCGTCTTGGTTATGCAACAAAAAAGGAAGCACTAATAGCAGTGCTCTTTTTAACCGAGAAGCATCCCGATGATTTAACTTTAGATATGTGTAATAATGCGATTGAATATTTACGGAGGAATCAGGATGTATCTGCATCTGGGCGGCGATTTTATGGTAAAAAATAGTGATATTATTGCTATTTTTAATTTAAATCATCCGCAATCAATGATTTACGATGAATTTGTCAAAAAGTATCAGCAGAATTATACGCTGATAGATGCTTCTGGCGGTGAAGGCTATGCAAGCTTGGTTTTGACAGAGGATACAATGTATCTTTCGGCGATTTCTTCGCTTACTTTAAAGAAACGTGTTGTTTATTTTTAAGCAGCACTGTCCATCTTTATAAAAATTTCTTAACGGAGGTAATTATGACCCAGGATATTGATATTGAAGAAGCAACTGCTGTCAAAGGTAGTTATAATGCAGATCAAATTCACGTTTTAGAGGGCCTGGAAGCAGTACGTAAAAGACCTGCCATGTATATCGGCAGTACTTCTGCACGTGGTTTACACCATCTGGTATACGAAGTTGTCGATAATAGTATCGACGAAGCCTTGGCTGGCTATTGTAGCGAAATCAAGGTCATTATTCATGCGGATAACAGCATTACGGTTATTGATAATGGTCGTGGTATCCCCGTGGATATGATGAAAAAAGAAAACAAACCTGCAGTTGAAGTTATTATGACTGTGCTCCATGCCGGTGGTAAATTCGGTGATGGTGGTTACAAGGTTTCCGGTGGTTTGCACGGCGTTGGTGTTACCTGCGTTAACGCATTAAGTGAATTTATGGACGTTGAAGTTCGTCGTGGTGGCAAATGCTATGGTATTGAATTTGAAAAAGGTAAAACCACTAGAAAACTGTACGAAAAAGGTATTGCAGAAACTACTGGTACTACTGTACATTTTAAGCCTGATAGTACTATTTTCACTGAGACTGAATACAGCTACGAGACTCTGCGTTTGAGAATCCGCGAGCTGGCTTTCCTGAACAAGGGCATTACTGTAACTTTGACAGATGAACGTCCTGAAGGTCGTAGCGAAACCTTCCATTTTGCCGGCGGTATTATCGAATTCGTTAACTTTGTAGACCAAAACAAGGATAAAATTAATCCGAAACCGATTTATTTGGAAGGTGAAAAAAATAATATTATCGTAGAGGTTGCTATGCAATACTGCGATACTTATAGTGAAAATATTTACACCTATGTAAATAACATTAATACCGAAGAAGGCGGCACCCATTTAAGCGGTTTCCGTAAGGCTTTAACCAGAACTGTTAATGCTTATGCACGTAAAAATAATCTGCTGAAAGACAACGAAGATGCTTTAAGCGGTGATGATGTACGTGAAGGCTTGACTGCTGTATTGAGCTTGAAGGTTCCTAACCCTCAATTTGAAAGTCAGACTAAGATTAAATTAGGTAACAGTGAGGTTATGCCAATTGTCGATAATTTAGTCGGCGATACTTTAAATGAGTTCATGGAAGAGAATCCTTCTGTAGCTAAAAAAATTGTGGAAAAGGCTATCATTGCTGCTCGTGCGCGTGTAGCTGCCCGTAAAGCACGTGAGCTGACCCGTCGTAAAAATGCTATGGATCTTGGTGGTCTGCCAGGTAAGCTAGCTGATTGTAAGAGCCGTAATGTTGAAGATACAGAAATTTATCTGGTCGAAGGTGATTCTGCAGGTGGTAGTGCTAAGCAGGGACGTAATTCTGATTTCCAAGCAATTTTGCCATTGCGCGGTAAAATTCTCAATGTAGAGAAAGCTCGTCTTGATCGTATTTTAAGCAGCGAAGAAATCCGTAATATGATTACTGCTTTTGGCTGTGGTATCGGTGATGATTTTAACCTGGATAAAGCACGTTATGGCAAAATCATTATTATGACAGATGCCGATGTCGATGGTGCACATATCCGTACTCTGCTGTTGACATTCTTCTACCGCTATATGCAGCCTTTGATTAAAGAAGGTCATGTATATATTGCTCAACCGCCTCTGTACTTAATCCGCAAAAATACTAAACAGCATTATTATGCGTATAGTGATGAAGAATTACAGACTATTCTTGATGAAATCGGCCGCGACAGCAATCCTTATGTACAACGTTATAAAGGCTTAGGTGAAATGAACCCAGGTCAATTGTGGGAAACTACTATGGATCCTGCGGCTCGTACTATTTTACAAGTACGCTTAGAAGATGCTGCTGAAGCTGACAGTATTTTCTCCATTCTTATGGGCGACAAGGTTGAACCGCGTCGTCAATTTATCGAAGCTAATGCGAAAAAGGTTCGCAATCTTGATCTGTAAAACTCTTAACTAAAAGTAAATTAGTGAGGTAGATAGATTATGGCTAAAATTAGAAAAGGTCTTTCTGACGAAGAAATGTTAAAAGGCTTTAGTGAAGACTTAACGTTTGAAAATGGTATGTATGCCGATGAAAAAGTAACTAAAAGCAGAATTAAAAGTGCTAAGCAGCAGGCAAAAAAAGAATTGCTGCTGCCCGAGGATGCTCAAGAGCGTCTGAATCGCTTTTTACTGGAAATCAGTATGGAATGGCTGCAAAATAAAAATGGTAATTGCACTTGGAAAGTTCTGAAGGAAAATGGACAAATAGTCATTAAACCAGCAGCTGTAACCAAGAAATAATGACTGCTAGAGAAATTTTTGTGCCTGGAGTGCAATTTATGTTTCACGTGAAACATAGTTTTGCTCCTATTGTTGCTCTTGCAGCCGGTGGCCGAGAGCCTGATGCTGTTTGGCTGCAAACGGCTTTTTCTTCCCTTCCTGTTTATTGTGCTGATCGCGGTGCTGCTTATTGTTTAGCAGCAGGAATACCTGTACATTATCTTTTAGGTGACTGCGATAGTACTAAGTGTGATGTTTATTCTGCTGTTGCCGCTCAAGGAGCAACGGTAGAAATTTTTCCTCAGGCTAAAGATGATACTGATTTACAATTATTGCTTACAAAAATGCCGAAGGCAGATCTTCTCGTCAGCGGTATTTGGGGTGGACGCTTCGATCATCTTTTCAGCAGCATATATTCTCTGTTGCAATATAAATTACAGCATCATTGCCAGGTTATTTTAGCTGATGAGCAGGAATGCATGGTGCTCTTAGATGCATATGAAGAAGTAGAAGCTGTATTTGCTCATCCGGAGCAGATAGAAGCTTTATCGGTATTGCCTTTGGCTGATACTAACCGTGTCAGCATTGCCAATGTCGTTTGGCCTTTAAATAATGCTTTATTAAAGCAGTTGCATGCCTATGCTATTAGTAATGTACTTTTGGCTGGGAATAATAAATGTACCTGCTCCTGTCAGGAAGGTAAAGTTGCTTTTTATATCAAATGGCGTACAGAAAAAAATGAATATTGAGGTTGTTTATGGACTTTTTGATTGGGAATCTTGACCTGCTGACAACAGTTTTTCTCTTAGTAGCCGGTTTTATTTCAGCGTTTATTGATTCCACTGTCGGTGGTGGCGGCTTAATTTCTACACCTGCTTTATTAGGAATAGGCTTGCCTGTTCCCTTTGCCCTGGGTACTAATAAGGTAGCTGCTTCTGTAGGTGCGATGACTAGTGTGATTTCTTTTTGGCGTGCAGGAAAAATAAAAAAAGCAGCATTATATTTAATGCCGCTTTCCTTTATTGGCTCTGCTTTAGGTGCCTACGTTGTTTATCTATTGCCGGAAGCTTTGATGAAAAACATCATCGTTGTTTTACTTGTAGCAGTAGCCGTCTATACTTATATACGCAAAGATTGGGGTGATAATCCTACCGTAGATAAATTGGGCCTACAAGCATTAATCGGTGCTTTTATTATGGCCTTTGCTTTAGGCTTCTATGATGGATTTTTTGGACCTGGTACAGGCTCCTTCTTGATTTTTGCATTTTTATATTTAGGTTATGATTTCGTAACCGCGGCAGGTAATGCTAAGGCTTTAAATTTTGCCAGCGGCATCGGAGCATTAGTTTCCTTTGCTATGAGCGGCACCATTGTCTGGAGCTATGGTATTATCATGGCAGTAGGCATGATTGCCGGTGCTATCTGCGGTTCACGTTTGGCAATAAAAAAAGGTGCTGCGTATGTACGCCCCCTTTACTTAATTGTTACTACTTTACTCATAGGCAAACAAGTTTATGAGATTTTAGTAAAATAAATTATTTTATAAATTCTTTTGATTGTATTTTAGATAAGGACAGGTGATAAAGTGGATTTAGAAACTACCAGTGGTAAAGTTTTACCGGTATATATCGAAGAAGAAATGCAAAAATCTTATATCGATTATGCTATGAGCGTTATTATCCAACGTGCTTTACCTGATGTACGCGATGGTCTGAAACCGGTACACCGCCGCATTCTCTATGCGATGCAGGAAGCAGGTATGACGCCTACTAAACCCTATAAAAAATCCGCTCGTATCGTCGGTGAAGTTTTAGGTAAATACCATCCCCATGGTGATAGCTCTGTTTATGATGCCATTGTACGTTTGGCACAGGACTTCTCTACTCGCTATCTGATGGTTGATGGTCATGGTAACTTTGGTAGTATTGACGGTGATAGTGCCGCTGCAATGCGTTATACCGAAGTACGTATGGCTAAAATTGCCGAAGCTATGCTCGAGGATATCGAAAAAGATACTGTTGATTTCGTACCGAACTATGATGAATCCTTAAAAGAACCAAGTGTACTTCCTGCTAAAGTACCTGCTCTTTTAATCAATGGTAGTGCCGGTATTGCTGTAGGCATGGCTACTAATATTCCGCCGCACAATCTGTGTGAAGTTGTCAATGGTCTGGTAATGATGATTGACAATCCTGATGTGGAAATTTCTCAGCTTATGACTGCTATTAAAGGTCCTGATTTCCCGACAGGTGCTTGTATTTTAGGCCGTGAAGGTATTACCAGTGCTTATAATACTGGTCGTGGCGTAATTAAGATTCGTGCTAAAGCAGAAATCGAACCTGCTAATAAGGGTAAACATAATATTATCGTCACTGAAATCCCCTACCAGGTAAATAAGGCAAATCTGATTAAAGATATTGCTCGTTTAGCTAAAGAGGGTTCAATTGAAGGTATTACACATATTGATGACTATTCTAACCTGAAGCATGGTATTCGTATCGTAATCGAATTGAAAAGCGATGCTGTGCCTGATGTTGTTTTAAATCAGTTATATAAACATACTGCTTTGCAAAGCTCCTTCGGTATTATTATGCTGGCTTTGGTTAATGGCGAACCGCGTATTCTGAATTTAAAACAAATTTTATCTTATTATCTGGATCACCAAAAAGATATTGTTACCAGACGCACTCGTTACGAATTAGGTAAAGCTAAAGACAGAGCACATATCTTGGAAGGCTTAAAAATTGCTTTAGACAATCTTGATGCTGTTATCAGCACCATCCGCAGTAGTGCCAATGCTGATATTGCCCGTACAGGCTTAATGGAAAAATTCAACTTGAGTCAACGTCAGGCACAGGCTATCTTAGATATGCGTTTGCAGCGTTTGACAGGTTTAGAGCGTCAAAAAATTGATGATGAATATGTTGATGTTCTGGAAACTATTGATTGGTTAGAAAGTGTTTTGGCTGATGAAAGCAAGGTTATGAACATTATCAAAGAAGACCTGTTGGAAATGAAAAAGAAATTTGGCGATGATCGTCGTACTGCTATTTCCTTAGATACTTCCGAAATGGACGTTGAGGATTTAATTGCTGAAGAAGATATTGTTGTTACTATCAGTCACCAAGGCTATATTAAACGTCAGACTTTAGATAATTTCCGTAACCAAAAACGTGGTGGCGTAGGTAAGAATGGTGGTAGCGGCAAAAAAATTGATGATTGTGCAGAGCATTTATTCCTCTCCACTACTCATCATAATATCCTCTTCTTTACCAATAAAGGCCGCGTATATCGTCAAAAAGGCTATGAAATTCCTGAAGCTAGCCGTACTGCTAAAGGTACAGCGATTATTAACCTGCTGCCTCTGGAACAAGGTGAAAAAATTACCGCTGTTATTCCTGTTAAAGAATTCTTGGAAGAGCAATATATGTTTATGGCTACCAACAAAGGTACTGTTAAGAAAACTAAGCTCAAGGATTTGGAAAGCGCGCGTAAAGCCGGTTTAGTAGCGATTAATTTAGACGACAAGGAAGATTTAATCGGTGTTGAACTAACTGATGGTAACAGCGAAATTATCCTGGCTACAAGAAATGGTATTGCTATCCGTTTTGATGAGCAAGATGTTCGTGCTATGGGTCGAACAGCCCATGGCGTAAAAGGCATTTCCTTGAACTATGGAGATGAGGTTGTAGCTATGGACAGCGTACCTAATGAAGAATATGAAGTACTTACTGCTACTGAATTAGGTATGGGTAAACGTACTGCGGTTAATGAATATCGTAAGCAGACTCGTGGCGGTAAAGGTATTATTAATATCAAGATTACTGAAAAAACAGGTACTGTAGTCGGTATGCGTGTTATTAATCCTGCACAGGAAATCATGATGATTACTGCAGCTGGTTTGATTATCCGCATCGATGTTGATGATATTTCTCAATTCGGCAGAAATGCTCAAGGTGTAAAACTTATGAGCCTTGCCGATGAGGACCGTGTTGTTTCTTTGGCTGCTATTCATCACGATGAAGAAGAATAATAACGTTATTTATTAAACAAAATAAAATCCCAAGTTTACATCACATTAGTGAAGTGAACTTGGGATTTCTTCTTGTATAAATTAAATTTAGATACCAATGCCTATCCATGGACCATGGGGTCCCCCACCGATACCTATACCGATGCCGATGGGAAAACTATTATGACTACGGCTTGCTTTTTCTCGAGCAATTTTCATAAACCAAAAACGATAAATTTTTTGCCCGTTATTTAGTTTCTTCGGCAAATCCTTATCGGTAATAATTTTATAGCCGTTAAAATTGGTATTGTCATTTTCGTAATCTAATAACATTTTACTCATTTGTGCTTCAACCGCTTTATTAGCTGTATATAGGCGCAGCATTTCTGCATTAGGCATTTTTAAAATCAGCTGCTTGCGTAATGAACGATTGGTTGCTAGTCCTTGGTAAACCTCTACTCTATCCTCGCCGATTTTTACATAAAGCTTATCCGGAGAGTCGTTGGCGGCATCTTCTGCCAAGGCAGTATCCATTTCTGCAATAGTGATGATAGCTTGAGGTGCAAAATCATCTTCAGCTATTTTTTCTTTGGCCAAAGATATGCTTGAAACTAAACAAAGCAGTATGAGTACTAAAAAAAATAATATTTTACGCATCTAATCACCTCTTTAATTTTGTATTTACTTAAATTTTACGTATATGTTATTATATATATCATTATAGCATATTTAACGAAAGTAACTTTTTAATAAATTTTGAAATAAGGAGCAAAGATATGGAAGTAAAAAAGTTAAAATATTTACTGCTGTGCAATATTTTAGGCATTCTTCTTTTCGGCAGTTGGTATCTGACAGAATTTCATGGCTTTTGGTTTGAAATAGATAAGACTATTTTTTATTTTTTTAATCATTGGTTAGTAGAAAGCAAAATTTTTATGTATATAACAGCTTTTACTAATCTGCGTGGTTTTGATATAGTTGCTTTTGTAGCAATGCTAGGTATTTATTACAGCTATTATAAAAAAACTAATGTGGAAGGCAAACGTTGGTTGTTTTGTGTAGGCCTGATGATGCTGATTAGTGCTATTATTTTGAAACAGTTTGATAATATGCTACCTATTGACCGTGTCAGTGCTTCTTTATACTTTAATGATACTTATCATGATGTTAATTTTGTTTGTGATTTGAGTGGCTGGCCTGCTAAAGATCGTTCAGGTGCTAGCTTTCCAGGCGATCATGGTATGATGCTGTTGATTTTCTCAGTATTTATGTGGCGTTATATCGGTAGAGATGCTTTCTTTAAAGGTTTGCTGGTAACGATGATTTTTTCTTTACCGCGTATTATGAGCGGTGCTCATTGGTTTACTGATGTGTATGTCGGTGCGGTAGCATTTGTTTTGGTAATTTTAAGTTGGATTATTTTAACCCCTTTTGCTGATACCTGTATTTATTGGTTAGAAAAACATATTCCTCTACGTTATTTCTTATTGAAACGGTGACAAAATTGTCCCAATGGGTCAAAAATCGTTGCTTTTCAGAAAATTTATCAAAAGAACTGCATTCAAGCAGTTCTTTTTTTGTTCATTTTGTGATAAAATTGAAATGTATGTTTAAGAAATTTCAGCAAGGAAGTGACAGAATGGAATTTGTAAAATCCGCTGATGTAGTCGTTATTGGTGGCGGCATTGTGGGTACTGCTATTTTGCGCGAACTGTCTAAGTATGACTTAAAATGTGTTCTGCTCGAGAAAGAGCCGGATATCGCATTAGGTACTACTAAAGCAAACAGTGCTATTTTGCACGCTGGTTTTGATGCTCCTACCGGTAGCCTCAAAGCTATTACTAATGTTCGTGGTAATAAATTATACCATGATTTAGAAAAAGAATTAGACCTGGATATTAAATGGACAGGTTCTATGGTTGCTGCAACTACTGATGAAGAAATGCAAACTTTGCAAGAGTTGCTGCAACGTGGCCATGCTAATGGTGTAGAAGGTCTGCAGATTTTAACTCATGAAGAAGTTATTGAACAAGAACCTAATCTGACTAATGTTAAAGGTGCTCTGTGGGCTCCTAGTGCGGGTGTTTGCTGGCCGTTCGGTGCTGCTATTGCTTTTGCAGAATGTGCAGTACAAAATGGTGCAGAAGTTATCCGTGACTGCAAGGTATTAGGATTTGTTAAAGAAAATGACCGTATTACAGGCGTTGAAACATCTAAAGGTGTTATCGCTGCTAAATATGTTGTGAATGCTGCAGGTGTTTATGCTGATGAAATCGCCAAAATGGCCGGTGATGACAGCTTCACTATTACTCCGCGTAAAGGCGAATACATCCTGTTTGATAAGACTGCTTGCAGCAGCTTAGTTTATGGTGTAGTATTCCCCTGCCCGACTAAAAAATCTAAAGGTATTTTGGTTTGCACTACTACTCATGGCAATACCTTCATTGGTCCTAATGCTAATGAACAAGAATCTAAGGAAGATCATGCAGTTACTACCCAAGGTATGAACGAAATCATGGCTTCTGCACGTAAATTGATTCCGAATCTGCCGATGGGTGCAGCTATTACTGAATTTGCAGGCCTGCGTGCTGTTTCCAGTACCGGTGATTTCATTATCGGCGCTTCTGAAAAGGTTGACGGTCTGTATAATGCTGCAGGTATGCAATCTCCTGGCCTGACTGCTGCTCCTGCTGTGGCAGAAATGCTGGCTGAAGCAATTGTTAAAGTTAGCGGTGCAGCTAAAAAAGCTGATTTCAAAGCAGAATTGCCGAAGAAAAAAGCTTTCACCCGCATGACCTCTGTTGAAAAAGCAGAAAAAATTGCTGCAAACAATCTGTATGGTCGTGTAATCTGCCGTTGCGAAACTATTACTGAAGGTGAAATTGTTGAAGCAATTCATTCTTTAGTTGGTGCACGTACCGTTGACGGTGTAAAACGTCGTACCCGTGCTGGTATGGGTCGTTGCCAAGGCGGTTTCTGTGGTCCTCGTGTAACCCAGATTTTGGCTCGTGAACTGAATATTTCTATTCCTGAAGTATTGAAAGAACGTGCTGATTCCAATATGTTCTATGAAAAATATCCGGTAGACGGCGGGGAGGAATAATAATGAACCAGTTATATGATGTAATTATTGTCGGCGGCGGCCCTGCTGGTCTTTCTGCTGCTTACAGTGCTTGGCAAAACGGTGCTAAAAAAATTGTCGTTATTGAACGTGACCGCGAATTAGGCGGTATTCTGCAACAATGCATTCATAACGGTTTCGGTCTGCATCACTTTAAAGAAGAGCTGACCGGCCCTGGTTATGCTCATCGTTGCATTGAATTAGTACAAGACAAACCTGAAATTGAAACTTTGGTTGATACCATGGTTTTGGATGTACAAAGCAATAAAACTGTTATTGCAGTAAATCCTGAAAAAGGTTTGATGAAATTAGAAGGTAAAACTGTTATTCTGACCATGGGCTGCCGTGAACGTACCCGTGGTGCTATCCGTATTCCGGGCGAACGTCCTGCAGGTGTATTTACTGCAGGTGCTGCTCAACGTATGGTAAACATGGAAGGTTATCTGCCTGGTCATAAAATCGTTATTTTGGGCAGCGGTGATATAGGCTTGATCATGGCTCGTCGTATGAGCTTGGAAGGCTGCAAAGTTCAAGCTTGCTTGGAAATCTGCCCCTTCTCTAATGGTCTGACCCGTAATATTGTACAATGCTTAAATGACTACGATATTCCTCTGTATCTCTCCCACACCATCGTTGCTATTCATGGTCAAGAACGCGTAACCGGTATTACCGTTGCTAAAGTTGATGACCATATGACTCCGATTCCGGGTACTGAATTTGATATTGAATGCGATACTGTATTACTGTCCGTAGGTCTGATTCCTGAAAACGAATTGTCCCGCGGTTTGAATCTGGATATGAATCCGCTAACTAACGGCCCTGTTGTTGACCAACATCGCGAAACTAGCTTAGATGGTTTCTTTGCTGCAGGTAATGTTGTTCATGTACATGATTTGGTAGATTTTGTATCCGAAGAAGCTGAAATTGCAGGTAAATATGCTGCTTTGAAGGCACAAGAGAAAGTTGCTGTTGATAGCCGTGCTGTAAAAGTATCTGCTATTGATGGTGTACGTACTTGTGTTCCGCAAAAAATCAGCTTGCCGGCAGAAATTCCTGCTGATGAAAAAATTAAATTATTTATGCGTGTAGCTGCTCCGCACCGCAAAGTAAAATTGGTTGTTAAGAGCGGCGAAAACGTACTGCTCTCCAGACCTTTGCCGGTTGCTAAACCTAGTGAAATGATTGCAGTAGAAATTCCTGCTGCTAAATTCGACCTGATCGGTGACGAAGTTACCGTTGGTCTGGTACTGTAAGGAGGGTATAAAATGGCTGTTGAAACACGCGTTATGAACTGCATTATGTGCCCTATGGGCTGCGAAATGACCGTTACTATTGAAGACGGTGCTGTTACCAATGTAACCGGTAATACCTGCCCCCGTGGCGCAAAATATGCTCACGACGAAGTTACTGCACCGAAACGTATGCTGACTACTACTGTAGCTGTTGAAGGTGGTCTGTTACCTTTGCTGCCGGTAGTTTCTGCTGACGTACTGCCTAAAGAACGTATTTTAGACTGTGCACGCTATCTCCGTGGTGTAAAAGTGCAAGCTCCGGTTAAAACCGGTGATGTAGTTGTTAAAGATATTTTAGGTCTGGGCGTTGATATTATCGCCAGCCGTGATATGTAATAGCATCTATTAATACAAAACACTACAAGCCCCTTCTGAAACTATCAGAGGGGGCTTTTTTTGCGGTCTTAGAATAAAAAAGAGCTGTAGTCCAGATTTTTATCTGTTCTACAGCTCTTTTAGTTGTTTCTAATTAAATATTAGGTATTTTTAGCAACTACGGCACCAACTACAGCACCTACAATAAAGCCGGTAATAGCATTACCATTATCATCTTTATCGTGGTCACGCCAATCGCGATCATGATCATGTCTATGGTTATGATAACGATGGTGACGTTTGCACCAATATCTGCCACGTCCGTAAGATTGATAATCATCGGAGAAGCTAGAGATAGTGGAAATGTTGTGGCCGATAGCATTATTATTTTCGGGGAACAGTGTGGAAGCTGCAGCAATACCGGATACAGGCATGGATAAGAATAAGCCCGCCATCAATGCAGCAGTTGTTTTTTTAGCTAAATTGAATAACTTTTTCATTAAATACACCCTCTTTCTTATATTAGCAGAAGCATCTCTTTTTGATTAACTATATTATACTTGATATTTATGTCGAAAGTATGACACTTTAAAAAAATCTGACTGATAAGTCAGCGTTTTTTTTGTGTGGATTTAATAACGCACATTAATGATTAACCTTTTCTTCAATATATAGATAATAATAAATTAAAATAGTTTTTCTAAAAAAATCCTATTGAACTCTTTTTTATCATAAAAAATATAAAATTTTTATTGTTTTTTTCTAAAAATACTAGAAAAATAGCTCTATTTTTAACGTTTTTAGAAGTTTTTTTGAGAAATTTTCAAGAA
>UQWU01000009.1 GCA_900544885.1 uncultured Phascolarctobacterium sp.
CATGGCCCGGGCAGTCAACGTGTGCATAGTGACGAGTTGCAGTTTCATATTCAACGTGAGAGGTGTTGATGGTGATACCACGTTCACGTTCTTCAGGAGCTTTATCGATCATGGAGTAGTCCATGAATTCTGCACCACCGCGTTCAGCCAAAACTTTGGTGATTGCTGCGGTAGTAGTAGTTTTACCATGGTCAACGTGACCGATGGTGCCGATATTCAGATGCGGTTTAGTTCTTTCATATTTAGCTTTTGCCATTGTGAAATTCCTCCTTAAGGTTTGTTTGTTAAAACTGAGGCTTAATTAGTGCCTTTGTTTTTAGCGATAATTGCTTCTGCAATATTTTTAGGTACGTCTTCGTAATGGTCTACTTCCATAGAGTAGTTACCACGGCCTTGAGTTTTGCTGCGCAGGTCGGTTGCATAACCGAACATTTCTGCCAGCGGAACGAAAGCGTTGATAACTTGAGCGCCATTACGAGCTTCCATACCTTCGATGCGACCACGACGAGAGTTAATATCGCCGATTACATCGCCCATGTATTCTTCCGGAACAGTAACTTCTACTTTCATGTAAGGTTCAAGGATAACCGGGTTAGCTTTTTCAGCACCGCTTCTGAAACCCATAGAACCAGCGATTTTAAATGCCATTTCAGAAGAGTCGACTTCATGGTAAGAACCGTCGTATACAGCTACAGCGATATCAACCATCGGATAACCAGCAACTACGCCGTTTTCCATAGCTTCTTTGACACCTGCTTCGATAGGTCCGATGTATTCTTTAGGAATAGCACCGCCGACGATTTTGTTCTCAAACAAGAAGCCTTCGCCAGGTTCACGCGGGGTGATTTCCAACCAGCAATGACCATATTGGCCTTTACCGCCGGACTGACGAACGAATTTACCTTCAGATTTAACAGCCTTACGAATGGTTTCGCGATAAGCTACTTGCGGGTTACCAACAGTGCAGCCTACTTTGAATTCACGCAGAAGACGGTCAACAATGATGTCCAAGTGAAGCTCGCCCATGCCGGAAATAATGGTTTGGGAAGTTTCAGGATCAGTGTGAACACGGAAGGTCGGATCTTCTTCAGCTAATTTTTGTAAAGCAATGCCCATTTTTTCTTGGTCAGCTTTAGTTTTAGGTTCAACTGCAACGGAAATTACCGGATCAGGGAATACCATGGATTCCAGAATGATCTCGTTCTTTTCATCACAGAGAGTATCACCAGTAGTGGTATCTTTTAAACCTACAGCAGCTGCGATATCACCGGAGTAAACAACTTCGATTTCTTCACGGTGGTTAGCATGCATTTGCAGGATACGACCGATACGCTCACGTTTGCCTTTAGTGGAGTTATATACATAAGAACCAGCAGTCAGGGAACCGGAGTATACACGGAAGAATGCCAGCTTACCAACGAACGGGTCGGTAGCAATCTTGAATGCCAGTGCAGAGAACGGAGCTTCGTCGCTAGACGGACGTTCATCTTCTTCACCAGTTACAGGATCTACGCCTTTGATGTTAGGAACATCGGTAGGAGCAGGCAGGAAATTGATTACAGCGTCCAGCATAGGTTGTACGCCTTTGTTTTTGTAAGAAGAACCGCAGCAAACCGGAGTCATCTTGCAAGCGATGGTTTGTTTACGGATACCAGCGATGAGTTCTTCTTCGGTCAGCTCTTCGCCTTCCAAATATTTCATCATGAGTTCGTCGTCGCCTTCAGCAACCGCTTCAATCAAAGCTGCACGATATTCTTCAGCTTTTTCTTTCATATCTGCAGGAATTTCTACAAATTCTTCTTCTTTACCCAGTGCATCATCATAAACGATAGCTCTCATTTTAATCAAGTCAATCATACCAACGAAAGTATCTTCAAAGCCGATCGGCAGTTGAATAGGTACTGCATTAGCATTCAGACGAGTTTTCATCATGTCAACTACGTTGTAGAAGTTAGCACCGGTGATGTCCATTTTGTTTACATATGCCATACGAGGTACATGGTATTTATCAGCTTGACGCCATACGGTTTCAGACTGAGGTTCAACACCGCCTTTAGCACAGAAAACTGCAACGGAGCCATCAAGTACACGCAGGGAACGTTCAACTTCTACAGTGAAGTCAACGTGGCCCGGAGTATCGATGATGTTGATACGATGTTTATCAAATTGATGTTCGGAGCCTTCCCAGTAGCAGGTGGTTGCAGCAGAAGTGATGGTAATACCACGTTCTTGTTCTTGAACCATCCAGTCCATGGTAGCAGCGCCTTCATGGGTTTCACCGATTTTATGTACTCTGCCGGTATAGAACAGAATACGTTCAGTAGTAGTAGTTTTACCAGCATCGATGTGAGCCATGATGCCGATATTTCTAGTTCTCTCAAGCGGAATTAATCTGCCCACTTTTTAAATCCTCCTCAAAATAACTGAGTCAGGCCATTACCAACGGTAATGAGCAAACGCTTTATTTGCTTCTGCCATCTTGTGGGTATCTTCACGTTTTTTAACAGCTGCACCAGTACCATTGGAAGCGTCCATGATTTCACCAGCAACGCGTTCGTACATGGTTCTTTCGCCACGCAGACGAGAGTAGTTTACCAGCCAGCGGATACCCAAAGTGGTTTTACGGTCAGCACGTACTTCTACAGGAACTTGGTAGTTAGCACCACCAACACGACGAGCACGAACTTCCAGCAACGGCATTACGTTTTGCATAGCAGCATCGAAAACCTCGAGAGGATCTTTGCCGGTTTTTGCACGAACCAGGTCGAACGCATCATATACAATGCGTTCAGCAACACCTTTTTTGCCGTCGAGCATAATTTTGTTAATGAATCTAGTTAAAAGTTTAGAACCGTACACCGGATCCGGCAGTACGTCTCTTTTAGTTACAGGGCCTTTTCTCGGCATGTGTTTCCCTCCTTAGGATTAAATCATTCTTAATGTTTTCTTGAAATTATTTCTTTGCTTTAGCACGTTTTGCACCGTACTTGGAGCGAGATTGGTTGCGGTTAGCAACGCCTGCAGTATCAAGAGCACCGCGAATGATATGGTAACGCACACCAGGAAGGTCCTTGACTCTTCCGCCTCTGATCAGAACAACACTGTGTTCTTGAAGATTATGGCCGATACCCGGGATATAAGCAGTAACTTCAATGCCGTTAGTCAAACGTACACGAGCTACTTTACGAAGTGCAGAGTTAGGTTTTTTCGGGGTAGTGGTATAAACACGGGTGCAAACGCCACGTTTTTGCGGGCATTCTTTCAATGCCGGAGCAGTAGATTTAGTTTTCAGAACCTCTCTGCCTTTACGTACCAATTGGTTAATTGTAGGCATATCGGCACCTCCTTTCCAAACAATTAGATTTTAATGATTATAAAAACTCAGCTTACGCTAAGCCCTTATCTACTTTAAGTATTGCCGCAGCCGCAGCTTTAACATTTATCCCACAAGCTCTTCCTAATTCCAACATATTTCCTTCCGTAACAACAGGAACATGATGTTCTTGACAAAGCAAGGATAATTTACTGGTAACACGATCATCCGCATCATTTGCAATGTAGACAACCTCTGCCACTTGTCGAGCAACAGCTTTTTCTGTCTGCTTAACGCCTACAGTATGCTGTTCAGCTTGTTTCAAAGCTTCAAGCGTCATTTAGTTACCTCCTTTTGTTGAGTGCATAGCTCACCCGCAATACTGGTATATTGTAACATCTTATACAAAGCATGTCAACACTTTTTAACGATTTTTTTAATTTTTTTGTACTCTTTTCCGCTGTATTAATGCACATCTTTCTTTCCACGCTACCTAGTGTTTCAAAGCTCCTTTTTGACTGCTTTTCTAATTATTTCCTTCTATATTATTGTCTAAAAATTATTAGCTTTAAAGAGCTAATAAACAATTTCGATATTACAAAAGCTTTACATAAATAACACAAGCAAAAGACTATTTTCTTAGCATCACACTGATATGGATACAATATATTTCAGTAAAAACAAAAATGGGTACTGAAATAAATCAGTACCCAAATAAACGGTCGTAATTATAATACGCTTATTATTACTCCATCTCCATGGCAGCCACTGCCTTTTTCTCAGGGCAAAGCATAGCAGCTACAGCATAAGCAGCTACGCACACCATCCATTCCAAATAAATAACATTTGGAACGATACGTACTTCAGGCACTAACTGCCACAGCACTAATACTACCAATCCTGCCAGTAAAGTCCAGAAGCCAGCCTCTTTAGAAGCGTAACGCGGGAAGAAAAGGGCTATAATAACGATGACACTGAAGGCTGCGGTTAAAGACAGACCTATCATAATTGTACCCAAAATACTTGACACACACATCGCCAAGCCCAAAGTTCCTACGCCACACAATAACACACACAGACGTGTTACAAGCAGCTGACGGGAACTGCTACACTCAGGATTAATGAAGCGTTTGTAAATATCACTGGAAAACAACGTACCGGCACTCAGAAGCAAACTGCAAGCAGTAGAAACATCAGCTGCCCATAAAGCAGCCAAAGTCACACCAGCAAGTACAGGCTGTAAACCCACAATAACCTGAGGCAATGCCAACGCTGCTTGTGCATCAGGATATACAGCCTTAGCTACAACACCTAAGAAAGCAGCCATTACACCTACAGGCAGCATCAGAATACCGCCCCAGACAAAGCCTTTTTTAGCGGTTGCCGCATCCTTTGCACCCAAAGAAATCTGTAAAATACTTTGCAAAGACAGATTAACTGTTACCAAAGTTACCAACCAGCTAGTAATAGTCATCATGCCAACACCATCAACAAAGCTGAACCAAGGTACATCAGCGGGCAAAGCAGTTACTAGATTATCAATACTGCCGATTTTACGGAATTCTAAAATAGTAGCTGCAAAAATACCTACATAAATCAGCACAATGTTCAAAACATTGGACAAGGATGCAGACCACATGCCACCAATAAAGGTAATGCCGATGAAGGTTGCCGCACTGACCATCATACCTGCCTCGAAATCAAAAATCTCCGGCAGAATCGCATGCAATATACTACCGCCGGCAATATATTGCAAAGAAATGATGACCAATTGGATAACGATCTGACAGAACACACCAAGCATTACCGCACCCTTAGTATGATGACGTTCAATAAGCTCGGTAATAGTAGTAATATTCTGCTCGCGATATTTTTTCGCCATAAACAAGCCCATTACAATCGCACCTAAAGCCCATGCAATAGTGTACCAACCTGCACTAAGTCCTACACGGAAAGCATGCTCAGAAACGCCGATTGTAGATGCACCACCGATAGCCAAGCCGATAATCGTAACACAAATTAACGGTGCAGAAAGTCTGCGTCCTGCCAAAGCGAAATTCTCGTTATCGCCTTCACTACGTGTTTTTGCATACCAAGAGATAGCAAACAGAGCAACAATATACAATATTAAAATTACCAGGGATGTAGACACAAAAAATCCTCCTAATACATGTCCACGAAAGCACTGCAACACGTACACTGATTGGCATCCCTACACCACTCTCATATACGTCTAATCGTGCCGCTTTCTGCAGCATATATGAACAATTTATCTCTTTCTAACATACAGGTATCGCCCATACCGACAAACATCTCTTATGTAAGCCTCATATGCGCCTATTGATACCCTTCCTATGCCAAGGAAAAGATATTATATAAATTATACGGCATCTCAGAAAACTCGTCAATATTTTTCTAAAAAAGTATTGACAATTACATAAAATATGTTAAAATATAACATGTTGTTGGCCTCATAGCTCAGCTGGATAGAGCGTTTGACTACGAATCAAAAGGTCGCAGGTTCGAGTCCTGCTGAGGTCACCATTTTAAAAGTAACGACTTCTTATGGAAGTCGTTTTTTTGTTTTTAATGCATAAATCAGTATATTCCCTTTTAATAAACAAAATAAATATCAATGCAAAAAGCGGAACTAGCTATAATAACTAGTCCGCTTTTTATTTTATCGAAACTATTGTAGAAATAAAATTCTATTTCGCAATCTAGCAAAGTTTTTAACAAAACTAAAAATTTACAAATGAAATAAAAAAGGCCCGTTTGTTATTCAGTATAAAATACAATCTAACAAATCAAGCCCTTTAAAAATTGCAACAACTTATTTTTATTATTTTACTAACTTACGCATTTCATCAGCAGTCAAAGTAAAATATTCCTTGAGTGTATATAACTCTCTACGGCCACGGCAATCCGCAAATAAAGCTACATCAACGTCAGGAATATTACCTAATGCTTCTTTAATAGACTTGCCGTTTTTAGCATAAGCTTCGAAACGCAATACGAAATTGTTACCGGTACCCGCCGGAACCAACAATGCTTCAAAATAATCATCGTCACGCAGTACGTTTTTCAGATTTACTTTACCACGCAGCAAAACATCAGCATATTGCTCCTGCGGAAGATAAATACGCATATACGCATCCAACACAGTGCCTTCTTCTTTACCGATATTATCGAACGGAACCTCTAAAGCAAAATCAACACGCTCCGCACTTTCTGCAGTTTTTACAGCAGTAGTACGTTTTTTAGTCAACAAACGCATTTCTGCATCGCCTTGCAGAGAAATATATAAGCCAACCACAATACAGCCTAAAACAAATAAGGCGACAAGTATACCTACAATATAAAGCAACATATCTTACTTCCCCCTTACGCCTTATGATAATTTTTGATAATGCAGATCGGTGTTTTTTCACTGCCGTTACCAAAAGGATTATCAATCAAAATTTCTGCTACCTTATCTGCATCCACTCCTTTAGAAACCCCCAATACTGCAGAACGTTTCAAATCGTTAACGTCGGCAACAGCAGCACCATAGCAGCCACAAGCTTTAGTAATATCCTCTGCGACTTTTTCCGGTTCAGAAGGACCATAAACAATATGCTTATCATAAGGAGGCATAGTACCGGTAACGTCATCTATCAGACGTGCCTGTTTACCTGCCATGCGATAAAAAGTACCGGAAACACCGACACATTTAGCAGCAAAACCGCAGATAACAGCCCATACTACTCTCGGACCGCCTTCCGCATCAAGTAATGCCTGCATACTGTACCAACTGCTAATGCTACCTTTAGACGGAAATAAATGAGATAAAATTTTTGCTAAAGCACCTGGATGGAACTCTTCACAACGCAGTGCACGACCTTGAGTAATAGCAACTACACTCTCAGCTGTACAAACAACATCATTAGGACCGATTTTGTCTTTACCAAACTCCAGAATAGCATCACAAATATTATCGTGATGAGTCAAAATTCTTGTCGGAACCGGAATAATTTCATACTTTTCCATAATTTCACTCCTCTGCAGATTTTTCTGCCATATATACCTTCTGAATCTTTTCAAACCAGATTGGATCTAAACGCACGATATGACCATTCTTATCAGTAAATACGTTACGTGTATGACCTTCTACAGCCACAGCACCGTCACGCAAACGGATTACTTTATATTGAAATTCCATTTTTGCCTTATTAAAAGCACTCATCTTAACCTGTACTTCAAAATCATCATCAAAAGTACAGGAATTTTTATATTTTGCATTAACCTCGGTAATCGGGAAAATAACACCTGCATCCATTAGCTCGCCTAAAGAAATCCCGCAAGCACGCAGATAAGCTACACGTCCCATCTCAAACCAACGCAGATAATTAGCATGATGCACAACACCCATCATATCAGTTTCTACAAAACGTACTTTATCACGAACAGTAATCATCTTAACTCCTTATTTTGTAATCAATTTATTATTATATCACTTTTAAACAAAATAGCATAATTATTACTATAAATCTTGTAAATTTTTCTCCTCTAGCTTACCCTTTACCTTTTGTGCCAAAAGAGTATAAACCACAGAGCATAAAGGCACGCTGATAATCATGCCCAAAATACCACCTAAACTTGCACCGATTGTTACAGCAATCAATACCCATAACTCAGATAAGCCAACCGCCTTGCCGACAATTTTCGGATATAGCAAATCTCCTTCAATACGTTGGAGTACGAAAAAGAACAGACAGAAAAGCCAAATTTTAGCCGGAGCAGCAACAAGAATCAGGAAACAACCAATAATAAAGCTGATAAAAGTACCAATCAATGGTATTAAGCCTAAAACCGCAACTAACACAGAAATAGTAAACGCATAAGGGAAACCGCAAAGCAGCATACCGATAAAATATAGTAACCCTAAAATCAACACCTCTACTACCTGTCCGGAAACAAAGCCTGTAAAAATACGGTCCGCAACATTACCTACATATAATAAATAATCAGCACGTTCTTTACTGCAAAAAGCATAAACCATCCGTTTTAAGCTACGACAGTTTTTCTCTTTTTCCAAAAGCAGATAAATAGATGCTACAATGCCAATAACAAAATCCGCTACTAAATCTACAATTGAAGCCGTAGCATTCATTGTTCTGTTTAACAGTACACTCTTATTACTTTGTAAATAATCAATAATCGTTTTATACCATTCATTAGCATGCTGCTGTACCCATTGAATTAAATCAGAATAAATATATAGCTCTTTAGTTTTCTGCTTCAAAAAAACATTAAGACTATCAACAGCACTTGGCAATGTTTTTATCAGCGTACGCACACTATCATGAAGCTGTGGAATAACCATCATTATCGTAAATGCTAAAAAGGCAGTAATAATAGCTAGGCTCAGCACCAAACATACCGGACGGCAAAATCTAGATGCTTTATTCATAGGCAGCAGTTTAGTATAACCATGCTCTAGCTGTACCATCATAACATTAACAATAAAGGCTAAACTTAAACCGATAACAAACGGCTTAATCACAGCATAAAGCTTACCTAACAGCCATAAGCTTTCTTTATAATTCCACAATGCCCAACACAGTACAATGGCGAAAGTAATAACACCATAAATATTTTTATATTTCATAATCCGCACCCACAAAAATCAACTTTCATTTTAGACTATAAATATCTTTTATTTTAACATATTAGACACCAATTGACAAAAGTGCAAGCCTAGCTTTACATAAGTTTCACATCTATGCTATAATAATTTAGTAAAATTGCGCCTGTAGCTCAGTGGATAGAGCAATGGTCTCCGGAACCGTGCGCGGAGGTTCGATTCCTCTCAGGCGCACCAAAAAAATTTAACGCTAAAGCCTTTATTTTCAAAGGTTTTAGCGTTTTTTATTATTAAAGCTAAATATTAGCTCAACTATTAATGTGCAAATTTCAAATAATAATTATAAAAAAAGCATCTGCTTAGACATTTATATCTAAACAAATGCTTTTATCATTCCATTAAATTAAAATACCATTGCAATGATCTATTTCATGTTGCACAATTTGTGCCGGCCAGTCAGTAAAAGTCTGACGTTGCTTTTTAAACTGCATATCTTGATATTCAACAACAATTTTTTTATAACGAACAGTACTGCGTACACCACTAAGAGAAAGACACCCTTCTTCTGCAATATATTTACCGGACTGTTTGATAATTACAGGGTTCAACATAGCAATATTAGTAGGTCCGAAGTTAATAGCAATGATACATTTTTGTACACCTATCATATTTGCCGCTAAGCCTACACATGTTTCATGATGAAAAGCCAATGTATCTAATAGATTTTGTGCAATAGGAATATCCATAAAAGTAGCAGGCAAAGATTTTTGTGCCAAAAATTTTTCATCGTGAACGATAGATTGAATCATAGAAAAAGCCTCCGAAATACATAGTCAAATAGTTTTATAATGATGCAAGTTATTGTTTACCAGGCTGCAACTGTACCATCTGCACGAGGTTCAGTTGCCCCGGCCAAAATACCATCATTATTACGCCAGATGATTTCTCCTCTACCGAAAGTAGTATAATCACTCATCACAGTTATTTCATGTCCACGTCGGCGTAGCTCGGTAATAATTTCAGGAGCAACATTATCCTCAATCCAGATTTTTTTATCTTCAATCCATTGCCAACGTGGTGCATCTAATGCAGCTTGGGGATTTAGCAGAAAATCAACAGTATTCATGATAACCTGCACATGACCTTGTGGCTGCATATATTCTCCCATTACACCAAAAGGACCAACTGCTTGATTATCTTTTGTTAAAAATCCCGGAATGATTGTATGATAAGGTTTTTTACGCGGCAGCAGATAGTCGTCAGATGCAGAGTCTAAGCTGAAGCCAGCTGCACGACAATTTAGATTTAAGCCATAACCTGGTAAAACAATACCGCTGCCAAAATCTTTATAATTACTTTGAATAAAGGATACCATGTTTCCTTCAGTATCCGCAGTACACAAATAAACAGTTCCACCACAGAATGGTTTTCCATGAGTGGGTTGCAAGGCTTGTTCTCCAATCAAAGAACGACGCTGTGCGGCATAAGCATCGGATAATAAATCACTAACCTTAGTTTGCATATAACGCGGATCAGCAATATAATGCATACCGTCAGCAAATGCCAATTTCATAGCTTCAATTTGTTTGTGAAGTGTATCAGCACAATCCTTTTTAGGAAAATCAAAACCTTTTAAAATATTCAATGCCATTAATGCTGTAATACCATGACCATTAGGCGGCATCTCCCAAACTTTATAGCCACGGTAATCTACAGCTACAGGCTCAACCCATTCAGCACGGAAATCATGAAAATCCTCTACACTTAAATAACCTCCGGTTGCGTCACTAAAATCGGTTAATTTCTCTGCTAATTCGCCACGATATAAAGCTTCACAACCTGTTGCAGCTAATAAGCGTAATGTTTTTGCATGCTCGTCTAGATGCATCATTTCACCTGTATGTGGTGCACGACCATTAATAGTAAATGCCTTAAACCAAGGTGCAATAGCTGGATTATCACGATAATCATTTAATAAGTCTACTGCCTTCTGCCAGAAATGTGCTACTATCGGCGAAATCGGATAACCATTTTCTGCATAGTAAATAGCAGGCTCAAATAGTTTAGCAAATGGTAATTTACCAAAACGTTTATGCAATTCACTCCAAGCAGACGGTGCTCCGGGAATAGTCACAGCACACCAGCCTTTATAAGGAATTTTCTCCGTAAACCCTTGCTCCTTGACTGCTTCAGCAGTTAATTTTTGCGGTGCATAACCACTACCGTTTAGGCCATAAAGTTTATCCTTGACCCAAACAAGAGCAAAGCAATCACTGCCCAACCCATTATTAGTAGGCTCTACAATAGTCTGGCAGATGGCTGTGGCAATAGCAGCATCAACAGCATTACCTCCTTGCTGCAACATTTGCAGACCAGCTTGTGAAGCTAAAGGCTGCGAAGTGCAAACCATACCGCGTCTAGCATAAACTACACGTCGACGTGACAGATACAGATAGCTTTGACCGTCAAATTTAAATTCCATTTTTCACTCCTTATTTAAAAACGAATACGCATTTGATGCCAAACAGCACCACCATGATTAGAGCAAGAAAGTCCCTCATCTACAAAGCCAAATTTTGCATAATAGTGAATCAAACGTTCTTTACAAGTCAGAATAACGCCCTTTCGACCTTGTTGCCTAGCATCCTCTACCAGCTTTTCAATCATAGCTCCGGCATAACCTTGGCGGCGATATTGCGGTAAAGTATTTAACCCGAAAATCATCTGCCACGCACCTGCTTCATTGTGCAGTTTAGCATCAGCAAACATTTCATCAGTCAAAATCTCCTCATCAGATACGAAGCCATCAATAAAACCTATAATTTTATCACCTTCATAACACAACCAAAAATGAGTAGGATATACGCTTAATCTATCATGAAATTGTTCTCTTGGTGCTGCTTCGGCAGCAGGAAAACATTCTGCTTCTACTGCTGTAACTAAATCTATATCATCTATTGTTGCTCTACGAAATAACATTTCTTTCATCCTCCCCAATTTTAGCATTATAAAAATAATACCACAAATCACCTGCTTTGTCCTAGTTTGTTCAGTAATATACAAAAAGCCTGCCACAAAAGCAGCAGGCTTAGTTAAGCAATTATGCAATTAGGCCAAAACACCATCCATAAATTTAATCAGGCCTTCTTCAACTTCATCACGTAAATCAAGTTCGTTATGGATTTCATGACGATAGCCACTGTAAGCTTTTACAGAAACCTTATGACCTGTATTAGCTAAGAGATTAGCTACATGATACAGACCTTCACCATAATTACCGCAAGGATCTTGGTCGCCGGCAATAAGATAATGCGGAATATTCTTAGGAACCATCGGTGCCCATTCTGCACTTTCGATGAAATGATGTAGTTGTACAAAATCATACGCCAATTCAAAGGTAGTTTCAAAAGTATTGAACATATCACCAGCATGATCAGTTACAATACGTGGATCATTAGCAATCCAATCAGCAGGACCATTCGGATTTTCGATACGAGCAGTCAAACCACCAAATAATTTCATGAACCAATCACCGCATGGTTGATAAGGATTTTCTTTATAAGCGGCATTGAAGGCAGGATTGTTATAAGCCTCTTCACAAGCAGTCCATTGAGAGCAAACACCGCACAACATAATGCCCGCAATATCTTCGCCGAAATACGCACCATAAGCACGTGACAACATAGAACCCCAACTATGACCGAAAATAAAATACGGTAAATTCGGATATGTTTCTCTAGCAATATCATGCAATTGTTTTTCATCTTTAACATAAGTCATAAAGCCACCGGAATGTGGATCACCTAAAGTGTGACCGTCATAGCCGGTTTTACCATGACCTAAATGATCATCAGCAAAAACAACATATCCTGCTTGATTAAACTTATTAATCATATGTAAATAACGACGGGAATGTTCACCATAACCATGAATAATTTGCACAACACCTTTAGGTTCACCTAAAGGGCTATAAGACCAAGCTTTAATGGTATCTCTGCCGTTAGCAGAAGGAAAAGCAATTTCTCTGATGGACATAACAAAAACCTCCTAATGTAATTGTGCTAATTTTAAGATTATTGTAACATCGATCAATACCTATGTAAAGCTAAAACCCCATTGATTTTTATGTTTAACATTTATTTAACATAAATAATATTGCTAATACACTTATAATACTTTTATAAAAAACAATAGGAACTATGAATTTTTCTTTATTCATGTCACAAAAATACTACATTGAAAACAATACTTTATTGCTGTATTTTACACCAATCTATAGTAAAATAAAATTATATTATCTCGAAAGGAGTTTACTATGAATAAAATCTTATTGAGCTTAGCCCTTGTTTCTGCATTATTTATTATCAGTGGCTGCAGTGACAATAATAAAGCTGCATCCTCTGCACCTCAGGTCAGCAGCACCGCAACAGACAATACTAAAGCTATCAAACAAGCTGCTCCTGATTTTACCTATACTGATTTAAACACCGGTAAACAAGTTAAATTATCTGATCTTCGCGGCAAACCTGTATTTCTGAATTTCTGGGCTACCTGGTGCCCACCATGTGTAGGCGAAATGCCTCATATCCAAGCCGCCTATGAAGCCAATAAAAATAAAATGCATTTTATCGCCATCAGCGTTGACGACAACAAGGAAGAACCGGTTAAATTCATCAAAGATAAAGGTTATACCTTACCGGTTGGCTATGGCAATGTTGACGACATCAATAAAAAATATAATCTAGAAGCTATTCCAGCTTCCTATCTCATTGACGCTGACGGACACATTAAAGCCCAAGTAGTTGGTGCAATGAACGAAACAGCTTTAGCTGATTTCTTAAAACAAGCCCAGTAAAATACTCATTGCTTATAGAAATAGAAGCTTCGTGATTATCCATTAGAAAAAAATTAAGGCAGTACAGCTTGTAAACTGTACTGCCATTTTTTATTTAACAAATAAATCACGGATAATATTAATATCAAAGCCTTTAGTCTGTAAAAAGCCAAATAAATAAGCATGGTCAAGTCTTTTAACAAAACCTTCAATATCCTCATCAATAATATTGACTCGATACATTTCCATTGGTGCATTTTGATAACTAACAGCGGTATTTACACCCACATGGCCTGTTAAAGCACGATAAAAGCCATATTTTTTAGCTGCAGCCATAACTTTTTCATCATAGCTACCGTTAGGATAAGCCAAAGTACGAACAATATAGCCATCAAATTTTTTCTTTAACCAATAACGAGAAGTATCTGTTTCCCATACTAGATATTTTTCATCAATTTTAGCTAATGGATTATGACTGTAGGAATGTGAACCAAGCTCCATACCCGCTGCAATCAAGCCCTTGATTTCCTGCTCATTCATATGCAGCTCATCACCGATATCCCTATTAATAACAAAAAAGGAAGCCTTGGCATCATATTTTTGTAATAAAGGTAAAGCGACACTATAATTATTCTTATAACCATCATCAAAACTTAAAGCTATATAACGGTCTACGCTTTCTCCATTTTCTAAACGCTGTGCCAATTCTGCTACAGTTACAATGGTATAACCTTGACTTTTCAAATATTTCAGTTGTTCTTCAAAAACAGCCGGTTTAATAATCAAGCTTTTCGGCCATTGGTCACCTTCCTCATCGCTAATAGCATGATACATCAGAATAGGTGCACCTGTCTTACGAAATGCAGCATATTCATTTTGCCAACGTGCACCATTAAGATGCCATATTAAAGCAGCACCAGCACAAAGCACAACACATACAATCAGTATTCTGGTTATTATTTTTTTTATCATTTATCGGCATTCTCCAATTTCATACCAAGACTAACAGCATAGTCCTGTAATTTTTTTAAACGATGGTTAATCCCCGATTTTCCCAAGCCACCGGAATATTCTACTAAATCATTTAAGGATACGTCACGGTGTTCCATGCGCAACTTAGCAACCTCCTGTAAATTAGGAGGCAATTGTGCTAAACCACCATGTTCATCAATATACTTAATACAGCTTACCTGACGTACTGCTGCTTTAACAACCTTATTTAAATTAGCTGTTTCACAGTTAACAGCACGATTAACATTATTGCGCATTTCTTTAACGATGCGAACGTTTTCCAACTCCATCATCGCATTATGAGCTCCAATAACACTTAAAAAATTAATAATGCTTTCCCCATCTTTTAAATAAACAATGTATTCATTTTTACGGTCAGTTAATTTTGCTTTTAAGGAAAACGCATGCATAACTTTAATAATAGTATGTGCAAAATCCTCATTACCTGTAACCATTTCCAAATGATAATCGCTAGCAGGTCGGCTTATACTACCACCACCTAAAAAAGCACCTCGTAAAAAAGTTCTTTTACAATTATGATTGCTTAAAAGCGGGTTATTCAAATCACTTTCGACGCTGAGTAATTGTAATTCATGTAATGCTACACTTACATTCGGTGCTGGAATAACATGAACCTGATAACGATTATTTTTCTTAAGTCTACGCGAACGTGTAATAACAACCTCTGTTTGCACCTGATAATTATTTTTTAGCATATGCAGTACACGGCGTGCCAAAGCAGCATTTTCTGTTGAAAAGTGGATGCCGACATTTAAGCCACGGATAATAATAGCACCGCTCATACGCAGTAAGCCTAAAAGCTCTGCTTTATCGCCTTCTGCATCATTAGTTTCAATACGCGATAATTCATTTTTTACATCATTAGAAAAAGACAATCAGCTTCCACCTTCCCTTCATCAATCTTCATCCTGTTGTTTCTGTAATTTACGCATACCTTGACGCATAAAGAAATAATCAAAGAACTGAAAACCACGCCCGAACAAACGCAAGCGATAAATCAAGGCAATTAGTACTCGAGCCAGCTTACGCGGGTCATGGCGTACAAAATCTTTTTTGCTAATTAATCTTGCAGGTACAACCGTAATACCTAATTGCCGGATTTTATCAATATCCGGAGTAATAGGCATGGCACCTTCTGCCAAATATTTATCCAACTGCTGACCTGCTACATCCTGATCATTAACAATCACATAATCAAGAAATTGTTCACCCACATGATCTAATAAAGCCTTTACATGCTCATAAGCACCATAATTATCAGTTTCACCAGGCTGAGTCATTACATTGCAAATATAAATCTTTACTGCCTTTGATTGTATTACAGCATCACGAATTCCTTGTACCAAAAGATTTGGTATAACACTAGTGTATAAGCTACCTGGACCGAAAATAAGCACATCAGCATGTAAAATAGCTTCTACAGCTGCATTAGTAGCAGGAGCCTCTGTAGGACACATCATCATTTTTCTGATACGCTTATGTGCCTTAGGAATCTCTGATTCCCCATCAACGATACTACCATCAGACATTTCCGCACGTAACTGAATATTACTTAAAGTAGATGGCACTACTCGTCCACGTACTTTAAGAATTTGACTGGTAGCATTTAAGCCTGCTTCCATACCTCCCTCGGCCTGCGCCATAGCTGCAATAAACAAATTACCGAAGCAATGACCTGCTAAAGAAGAATCACCTTGGAAACGATATTGCATTAAACGCTCCATCATAGGCTCTCTATCTGCTAAGGCAATTAAGCAGTTACGTAAATCTCCTGGCGGTATAATACCCATTTCTTTACGTAAACGCCCACTAGAACCGCCATCATCAGCAGAAGTTACTACTGCCGTACAATTATTTGTAATGTATTTCATACCACGCAATAATGTAGAAAGGCCTGTACCGCCACCGACAACAGTAATAGACGGCCCTCTTGTCAGCTTACGCTGCATAAAAATCGTTTCCATTAATGAACCGTTTTTTTCTGGTAGGACTACAGAAACAACAGAGCTTATCAATCTACGCGTACCATAAAACATGATACCAAAGCCTAAAACTAGCAAAATGCTTCCTAAAACCATTATTAAAGCATTGGAGTAACGTCCTGTAGTCAAATAAGTCATCTGAAAGAATAATTCTTCCAGTTTACCCATTATTTGATAATTAAAAACCAAAGCCAATCCCAACGCACATAATAAAACGCCGACTGCAAAAAGCAACAACCAACGCTTCAAATTAATACCGGGACACAGCCAACTAATCCATCCCATAATGACCTCCCGTTTTATTTTTTGGGAACATCACGATGAGTCACATCTACATTATAGCCGCGCTCACGCAAAAATTCATAAATCTTATTAGCAATAAAAACACTACGATGCTGTCCGCCTGTGCAGCCAACACTAATAACTAGCTGAGATTTACCTTCGTTAATATATTGTGGAATCAGAAAATCTAGTAATTGTTTTTCTAATTGTAAATATTGAAAAGTCTGCGGATAACGACAAATAAAATCTCCGACAGCCCGATCATTTCCTGTCATATTGCGCAATTCCTCAACATAAAACGGATTTGGTAAGAAACGTACATCCAAAACCAAATCACTATCCAAGGGCAAACCATGCTTAAAGCCAAAAGAACGCACTACTATTTCCATACGTTCTTTGGCAGAGCCTTCGCCAAACAGTTCTGTGACACGCATCTTCAACTGTGTAGTAGTAAAATTGCTAGTATCAATTATATAAGTTGCTTTTTCCCGTAAAGTATCTAACAACAAGCGTTCTGAAGCAATATTCTCCAGTAAAGTCTTTCCTTCATCTAACGGATGACGTCTGCGTGTTTCTTTATAACGCCTTACTAAAGCAGCATCAGAAGCATCTAAGAACAGTAATTCATACTTTTGACCACTAGCTTCCATTTCATCTAATACTTGTAATAATTTATCAAAAAACTTACCACCGCGGATATCTACTACTAAAGCAACCTTATCCTCGGAAGTCTGACGGCACAATTCAGCAAATTTAGGAATCAATGTTGCCGGCAGATTATCTATACAAAAGAAACGTAAATCCTCTAACGTACGTACAACCTGTGTTTTTCCTGCACCAGACATTCCTGTAATAATAAGAAAGTGTGACTGCATACGCTTCACCCCTTTAATTCAATTAGTATTATATATTATAGCATATTTCAAGGACGCATTAATAGGTAAAAGTGCTTGTTTTCACGGAAAAAGACTGTTTTTCACTAATAAGACATATTATGAGAAAAATAATATTAGCCAAAGAAAAAATGCAGGCCTTTAAGCCTGCATTTTTTTCGAAGATTAATTTGGAGTTTAGAGATTTGTAAGGAGTTGTAAGATGTACGATTTGTCCACTAAAGTTACTTGGTTAATCTAAATTCGGAGTAGAACGAGGTCTGCCAAGATCTTTCAACATTTGCATATCACGGTCAGTACCACGTCCGGCAGTTGTTAAATAACCACCAATCATGATCCCGCTCGCACCACCGTTCAATGCCAGTGCCTGCAGATCTCGCAGATTTACCTCACGTCCGCCGGCAGTACGAATCTGTGCTTTTGGTAAAATAAAACGGAAAACCGCATAAGCACGAAGAATTTCCAACGGAGCTAAAGGTTTATTATTTTCATAAGGAGTACCAGGAATAGGTGTCAGCAGATTCAGAGGTACAGAATCGATCCCTAATTCTTTCAATGTAAATGCCATCTCAACACGTTGCTCACGTGTTTCACCTAAACCAAAAATACCACCACTGCACACACGCAGACCAGCTGCTTGTGCATTTCTGATAGTAACAAATTTATCTTTATAAGTATGAGTTGTGCAAACATCAGGAAAATGACTTCCCGCAGTTTCCAAATTAGAATGATAACGAGTTACACCTACTTCTTTCAGCTTTTTAGCTTGTTCTAAAGTTAAAATACCAAGAGAAGCACAAACCTCGATATGTAATTCTTTTTTTATTCTTGCCAAGGTACGGCAAATATTTTCAAAGTCATCTTCTTTGCTTTGACCACGTCCGCTAGTTACGATAGAGAAACGTACAGCACCAGCAGCTTTGGCTTTAGCTGCTGCATTGAAGATTTCATCTTCACTAAGTAGGCCATATTCTTTTACACCTGTGTGATAATGTGCGGATTGAGCACAGAATTTACAATTCTCACTGCATTTACCACTACGGCCATTAATAATAGCACAGCAATCAACTGCGTCACCAGCAAACTTTTGGCGGATTTTATCAGCCATTGCTAAAAGCAGCATTGTATCATCATCACTGACGTTAATCAAAAAATTAGCTTCTTCTCTAGTAATATCTTGACCGTCTAATACTTTTTCGGCCAAAGCAATAATCTTCTGCATTTTTCCACATCCCTAAAAAATATAGTTAACCTCGAATACCTATCGGTTAACTGTATATTATTATATAGCAGAAAAGTAGTAACGTCAACTATAATTTTAAATAAGTTAACTAATAAATTAACGAATACCGACTAAGCCTAAAAATAAGCCCAAGGCACCACTCATGCATAACAAATGAATAACACTCATCTTATGTCTAATACACCATAAGGATAATGGCAAAACTATACAACCTATTAAATCTACTTTAGAAAAATCTGTCGGCAATGTTTCCGTATTCCATAACGCTAACAGAATAAAGCTCATACCTGCAGAACAGATAAGGGCTACAACAGCAGGACGTAAGCCATTTAAAATACCACGCACAGGTCCGATATCACCATATTTGAAAAACAATTTTGCTAATAAAAGTACAATAAAAACTGACGGAAAAACAAAGCCGATAGTAGCTGCTAAAGCCCCGGGCAAACCGGCAACCTTTGTTCCGACAAATGTAGCAGCATTAATGCCAATAGGCCCAGGAGTCATTTGCGATATCGTAAAAATATCAATAAACTGCGGCATAGTCATCCAGGCATGGTTGTCGATAACCTCAGCCTGAATCAATGGCATGGACGCATAACCGCCACCGACACAAAATGCGCCTACTTTAACAAAACTCCAAAAAAGTTCCCAATAAATCATCTTCCCACTCCTCAGGCATATTTTTTATCACGCAACAGGAAAAAACCGATTATAGCATCGATTAAAACTGCATATATCAAGTTCACATTAAAGAAATAATTAGCCACAAAGGTTCCTACAATGATAAGCAATGGCAAAGCAAGCTTCTTTTTGAACTCCTTTTTCAATAAATCAATAGCTACATTAATAATAATTGCTGTCGCACCGCACTGCATTCCTTTGAGAATCATTTGAATATAGGTATTATGGGCAAAGGCATCATACGCATAAGAAATAATACTTAAAGTAATCAATGGCGGTAATACAGTCGCCGCCAAAGCAACTAAAGTACCACGCAGACCTGCTAATCTATAACCCATGCTGATTGCTGCATTAGCTGCAACAACACCGGGAGCCGATTGAGCAATTGCCACAAGGTTTAAAGCCTCTTTATCATCCATCCACTTATATTCATCAACATATTTAGCTTTTAACAGGGGGATGATGACAAATCCGCCGCCAATGGTAAAGGCACTGATGATAAAAGTAGACTTGAAAAGTTTCCAAAAGAAACCCTTCTCTAAGGAAGGTGACTTTTCCACACTAACAACTCCTTTAAAAACGATACCTACATTATAACACATTCTTTTTTCTGTTGCAGAATGCAAAAAAGACATCCTCCATTTCCCTAAGGAAACAGAGGATGTCCTACAGCCTACTCAAGCTGATTTAGCATTTTTACTCAGCAGATTACATCATGCCGGGCATACCGCCGCCCATCGGAGGCATTGCCGGAACAGCACCTTCTTTAGCAGGTTTATCTGCTACGATGGATTCAGTAGTCAGAACCATGGATGCGATGCTTGCTGCGTTTTGCAGTGCACTCCTAGTTACTTTAGTCGGGTCAACAATACCTTCAGCAATCATATCAACATATTTTTCAGTCAGAGCGTTGAAGCCAACACCTTTACGGCTACGTTTAATAGTATCAACGATTACAGCACCTTCAAGACCTGCATTGTAAGCGATTTGACGAACAGGCTCTTCAATAGCACGTTTAACGATTTCAACGCCTGTTTTTTCGTCACCGGAAACTTTAAGTTTATTCAGAGCAGCTTGTACTTGTAAGAGAGCAGTACCGCCACCTGCAACAATACCTTCAGCAACAGCAGCACGAGTTGCATTCAAAGCATCTTCGATACGCAGTTTTTTATCTTTCAGTTCTACTTCAGTAGCAGCACCTACTTTAATAACAGCTACGCCGCCAGCCAGTTTTGCCAGACGTTCTTGCAGTTTTTCTTTATCAAAATCAGAAGTGGTTTCAGGAATTTGAGCACGGATTTGAGCTACACGAGCTGCAATCGCAGCTTTGTCGCCATAACCATCAACGATAGTGGTCATTTCTTTAGTTACGCGAACTTGACCTGCACGACCCAAATCATCAAGACAAGCGCTGTCCAGTTTACGGCCAACTTCTTCACTGATAACAGTTGCACCAGTCAGAGTTGCAATATCTTGCAGCATTGCTTTACGACGATCACCGAAGCCAGGAGCTTTAACAGCTACAGCTTTGAAGGTACCACGCAGCTTGTTAACAACTAATGTTGCCAGTGCTTCGCCTTCAACATCTTCAGCAATAATCAAGAGTTCACTGCCGCTTTGAACAACTTTTTCAAGAACAGGCATGATATCTTGAATCATGTTGATTTTTCTATCAGTAATCAATACATACGGATTGCTTAAAACAGCTTCCATTTTATCAGGATCGGTTGCCATGTACGGAGAAATGTAGCCACGATCAAATTGCATACCTTCTACAGTTTCCAGGCAGGTTTCCATAGTTTTGGATTCTTCAACAGTGATAACACCATCGTCACCAACTTTTTCCATAGCATCAGCAATCAGGTTACCGATTTCTTCGTCAGCTGCGGAAATAGAAGCAACTTGTGCTTTAGCTTCTTTAGTTTCAACTTTTTGAGAAACTTCTTTCAGCTCGTCAACTAAAACATCAACTGCTTTTTTAATACCTTTTTTCAGGACCATCGGATTAGCACCGGCAGCAACATTGCGCATACCTTCGTTAATCATAGCTTGTGCCAGAACAGTTGCAGTAGTAGTACCGTCACCGGCAACATCATTAGTTTTGATGGAAACTTCTTTAACCAGTTGAGCACCCATATTTTCAAACGGGTCTTCTAATTCAATGTCACGAGCAATGGTTACACCATCATTGGTAATAGTCGGTGCACCGAATTTTTTCTCTAAAACAACATTACGGCCTTTAGGACCAAGAGTTACTTTTACAGCATCAGCCAAAGCGTTTACGCCACGCTCCAAGCTACGACGAGCTTCTTCATTAAACAGAATTTGTTTAGCCATTTTATATCGCTCCTTTAAAATCTATTCAAAACTATATCAGGGTATAAGCAAATTATTTTTCGATAACAGCGAGCAGATCACGTTCGCTAAGGATTAAATAGTTTTTGCCTTCATGTTTTACTTCAGTGCCACTGTATTTAGCGAAAACAACTTCGTCGCCAACTTTAACTTCCGGTTTTACAAGAACACCGCTGTCAGTATATCTACCAGCACCTACAGCTACAACCAAACCTTGTTGCGGTTTTTCTTTAGATGCAGTATCGGGCAGATAAATGCCGCTAGCAGTTTTTTCTACTTTTTCTACAACTTCTACAACAATATGATCAGCTAATGGTTTTAACATTTTTATGACCCCTTTCGAGAATTCTATTACATGTGAGAGTAATCTTCATTGTTAGCACTCATTTTGCCCGAGTGCTAATTACAAGTATAATTATATCTATTATCATAAAAAAAGCAAGTATTTTCTATGTTTTTTACAAATTTGTCGCAATTTCTCACTAAAAATAAAAAGCTGTTGCAAAATAATGCTGCTTCCAACTAAAAACATCATTTTACAACAGACTTTTATCTTGATTTATTTATTTTTTTCCGCACTGGCAATAATCGTTTCCGCCAACGCCTTCAAAGAAATACGTTTAGCCATACTATATTGCTGCAGACGACGATAAGCTTCTTTTTCGCTTAAACCATGAGCATTCATAATAATTCCTTTAGCACGGTCTAGCAGTTTACGTGTTTCCAAACTTTCCTTTAAATCAGCCAGCTCAGCATTTAATTTATTCATTTCCTGAAAACGCTTATAAGCAATTTCAATCGCAGGAAAAAGTTGTTCTTCACGAATCGGCTTAACTAAATAAGCAATGACACCTGCTGCCGCCGCCTCTTGCACTATATCCTGCTGACTATATGCTGTCAATAGTAAAATCGGGGCAATATTATCAGCAGAAATTATCTGAGCCGCAGCTAAACCATCCATTACCGGCATTTTTACATCCATAATAACAAAATCCGGCTTCAAAGAACGTGCTAATCTAACTGCTTCCTCACCATTGGATGCTTCACCTAGGACCTCATATCCTGCATCTAAAAGCATCTCTCGCAAATCCATACGAATCAAGGCTTCATCATCAGCCAACAAAATTCTTAAATTCTGTAACACTTATAATTCACCTGCTTTCGGAATAGTAACCAAAGCCTGCGTACCACCTTGTGCATTATTACGTAATATAAATGAACCATGTAAATCACTTTCTGCCATGGTCTTAATAATTTTAAGTCCCAAACTCTTCCGCCCTGTAATCTGAAAATCCTTCGGCAAACCTATACCGTCATCGATAATCGACAAGGTATATTTATCAACCTCTTCAGTAAAATCTACCTGCAGACTGCCATGATTACGGCCAACAAAAGCATGCTCAATGGCATTCTGTAATAATTCATTTAAAATCAGAGCAATATTAGTTGCTTTATCAGAAGGTAATTGCACCTCAGCAGCACTGAAATGTGTTTCTAATACAAAATCATAGGCCAGCATACTACTAATAATCGCCTGATAAATACCTTTAGCAACTTTACCTACATTTATAAGCCCGGTATCCTGCTGCGATAAATATTCATGAACAATAGCTATACTATTCACCCTGCCGATACAATCACGCAGAACTGTTTTTGTTTCACTGTTCTGTGTACGTCTTTCCTGCAAGCGCAATAGACTGGCAATAGTCTGGAGATTATTTTTCACACGATGATGAATTTCTTTAATAACTACTGATTTTATTAACAGCTCCTCATCCTTTTTCCGTAGCTCTGTAATATCCTTTAAAATAACTACGGCGCAACCACCACGAGGCTTCGGCACAACCGGCAATACACGCATGGATAACAAAAGACCATGCATTTTAAATTCCTTGCTTTCGGCAATACCGGTATCCATCACCATCCCGACCAGCGGCCAATTAATAGCAACATCACTGGTACGGTAACCGACAATATCAGGGATTTCCATAACATCGAACATATGACGTGCCCTATTATTAGCAGCAATAATAGCCTTATCCAAGTCTACCAGCATAATACCATCTGAAGGCTGCATTCTTTGATAATGAGCCTTGGATGTAGCTGTATTATGAATATCACTGTTACACAGCATTTCAAAGCTTTTGGCAATAAACAACGGATCAGTATTTCCTGTTTCAAAGCTTACGACACCATAAGCACGTCCACGATTATCACGCAAAGGATAAACCTGTAGATTGTAAAAACTACCTAATCTGCGTTCCCGCTTACCTATTACCGTTATGTTTTTCTGTAAAGCACGAGCAACAAGCGGTTCTTCTGCAATACGTACTCGACGTCCTGTTAAATCAGGATAATCATTGCTAAGCTGTGTCAATGGTTTGGCCTGTTTTAAGATATTCAGGAATTTTTTATCATTGCAAGGCAGATAAATGGTTACTATTCCATGTGCTAAGTCCGCCGCTAACCCCAACATAGGTAACATTAATTGTAAACTATTACGTTGTTCTGCCGTAAAATCGCTTAACATGTTTCGTTCTTTCCCCTATAAAATGTATTTTCCACAACTATGAAATAATAATCCACCGAGTTATACACTATATCCACCATATTATCCACAGCTATTTTTGCTTATTTTTGAGCTATTTCCCGACTTATCCACATTATCCACATGGTTATACACTGTTTTGGACGTTTGTTTAACCTAAATTTAACGATGGAACTGCGTTCAGGTCCAGTGTACTTCTCATACCAGCCTGATACATAAAGTACCCACGGCAAGCAATCATTACTGCATTATCAGTACATAAAATCGGAGTAGGATGTACAAGCTCGGCACCGATTTTCTGCATTGCTTCGGCCAAAGTATTTTGTAATGTTTTATTAGCGGATACACCACCGGCCAAAACAATTTTCTTGTAACCTGTTTCTTTCATTGCCACTACAGCTTCACGCACTAAAGCATTAACTACTGCTTTTTGGAAAGATGCTGCTACATCAGCACGATTAATCTCTTTACCTGCCTGTTCGTTATTATGCAAATAATTAATTACAGCAGATTTTAAACCGCTGAAACTAAATTCATACGGCTTATCTAGATGAGCTACCGGGAAAGTAATGGCATCAGGATTACCATCTAAAGCCAAACGTTCAATCTCCGGACCACCGGGATAAGGTAAGCCCATTACGCGTGCAATTTTATCAAAAGCTTCACCGGCTGCATCATCACGAGTCTGACCAAGCATTTCAAAAGTATTATAGCCGGTAACTTTTAATAAAGCAGTATGACCACCACTGACTACTAAAGCCATAAATGGTGGTTTTAAATCAGTATCAGCTAAAAAGTTAGCAAAAACGTGTCCTTCAAGATGATTAACACCAATTAATGGTTTATTAGTTGCCCATGCCAAAGCTTTCGCCGCAGATAAGCCCACTAATAACGCACCTACAAGTCCTGGACCATAGGTTACAGCCACAGCATCAATCTGCTCCATAGTAACATCAGCCTTGCTCAACGCTTCGTCAATAACAGGCATAATATTTTCAATATGCTTACGAGAAGCAATTTCCGGCACTACACCGCCAAATTTACGGTGAATAACAATCTGAGAAGAAATAATATTACTTAAAACCTCTCGACCGTTTTTTACTACGGAAGCAGCAGTTTCATCACAGCTACTTTCAATACCTAAAATATAAACATCTTTTCCTTGAGTATTAATCATCGTTTACCCCTTCTTTATACAGCCACATAATGACAGCATTCTCATGATTATCTTCATAATAGTTGGGGCGAATACCTTCACTAGCAAAGCCACAAGTTAAATAAGCCTTTTGTGCCGCAACATTACTTTCACGTACTTCTAAAGTAATCGCATCTGCTCCAAGTTCCCATGCTTTATTTACTAAAGCTGCTGTCAGACGTGTACCATAACCCTGACCACGCTCACTGTCCTTAACAGCCACACGTGTAATCTGCGCTTCACCGGCCACGAGCCAGAAACCTGCATAACCAACTATTCTATCAGCCACAGTCATTACCAGATATGTTGTAAGATTATTATTCAATTCGTTCAACAGCATACTGTCATTCCAAGCATCATAAAAAGATTCTGCCTCTATTTGTACCATGACAGAAATATCTGCCGCCGTCATCGGACGGAAATTTATTGTTGTTGCTGTTTCTTCTCCCACAGTTCCTCAGCCTCTGATCTTCTAATATAGTAAGGTTCCAAACCAAAAATTCTCTTATCATTATCTGCATCAAAATTCTGCATTGCTGCCCAAGCTACAGAGCTTGCCTTAGGCATACGCAAAGCTTCTGGAGCCACATTGATTTCTTCAGGCAGACCCGCTTTCACTAAACGAGCACACTCACCTAAAAGCAGCGCTTGTCCTTCATATTTTGCAATACGAGCTAAAGCATCGCTGCCATTAACCACTTGTACAGGCTCCAGTTCCACTAAAACACCATTTTCCCATTTATACAGAGCTTGGTAAAAATTACCCTTTTGTGCATCTAATACCGGAGATAAAATAAATCCTTCAAGAGGAATATTATATGCCAAAGCTTTTAAGGTATCCACACCATGCAGAAAGCATTGCCAGCTATAAGCCATAGCCTCTGCAGTAGCCAGACCGATACGCAAACCGGTAAAAGATCCTGGACCCATACTTACGGCTAATAATTCAATTTCATTTTTCTTAATACCTGTACGTTTTAAAAGCTGTTCCAGTTGCGGCAGCAATCCTTCACTATGAGTCATACCCACATTGACATTATATTCTGCCAATAACTGCTGATCACGGCATAAAGCAACTGTACAGATTTTAGTTGCAGTATCAATAGCTAAAGTCAGCATTTTCCCATCTCCTCTAATAATTCTTCATAACGCTTTCCATAAGGCTCTAAAATAGCCTTACGTCCATCTTTTTCGTGTAGCAAAGTAATCTTCAAATACTCCTCAGGCAGCTGCTCTGGAAATAAATCAGCCCATTCTATTAATGTTACGCCCTCGCCACCAGCATATTCATCAAAGCCGATATCCTCCAGTTCTTCCGGACGGTTTAAACGATACAAATCAAAATGTCTGATTTCCATTTCTCGGCCTTGATAAATATTCATAATAGCAAAGGTAGGACTGTTAACAGCATTAGGATCTACCCCCATTGCTGTTGCTAAACCACGGCTCAACAATGTTTTACCGGCACCTAAATCACCATTTAAACAAAAAACATCATAGCTTTCTGCTAACTTACCCAATTTTTGACCTAAAGCCTCTGTTGCTATACTGTCAGCAAGATACAATTCCATTGTAACACCCCATTAACAAAAAAGCAGTACCGGTATATACCGGACACTGCTTTTTTTCTTTTATTTTGTCAATAAAGACTTATTACGTGTCAACGGATCTTCTAGATCCATATGACCACTAAGAGTAATAACCTTCTTGCCTTCGACTAAGATTTGAACCTTCTTAATCTCCGGAAACTCTGTTAAAGTATTGGTAATTGCGTAGCATAGCATCATCTCATCATAAGATCCCATGCCCTTTTTTGCTAATTCTTTAGAAAAATCAGCAGTAGCAACACCATTTGCAATTTTCAAGCTACGAACCTTAGTACCTACAGGAATTACATCCATCATTTTACCATCCTGCGGCTTAGTACTTACTAATGCTTCCAAAGCATTTTCCGGTAATGTCTTACCATTATCAGCAATAGTAATTTTTTCCGGTAACAACACTTCTCTACCATCAGATGCGGCACGATAAACAATAAAGCTGATCTGCTTAGCTTCTTGCTTAGCCCCATCTGTTTGCGGTGCAGTTTGATTCATTTCGCTGCAGCCACCAATAATTACTGCACACAAAAGCAGTATCGCTAAAATAATTCTTTTCATTACACTGCCTCCGTCGCTTATTTAAAGTATTGTTCAACACCCTCTACAATCAAACGTGCTGTTTTCTTTTGGAACCAGGAACCTGCCATCAATTTTTCTTCCTTGGGATTACTAATAAAGCACATTTCTACTAAAATAGCCGGCATGCTAATACGTTTTACAACATAAAAATTAGCCTGACGTACGCCTAAATCATCTACGCCGAAATTATCAGCTAGTTTCTTTTGCACATTTTGTGCTAAGCGTAAGTCATTATTAGTTTTGGGATAATAATAAGTAGAGAAACCACCGATATCTTTATTTACGGAAGAATTGATATGCAGACTCAGAAAAACATCAGCATTATTTCTTTCACCTACGTCAACACGTGCCTGCAACTCATCTCTGTCACTAGCATTGGGACCATAAACGTCAACATCAGTAGTGCGTGTCATATAGACCTTAGCACCCTCATCCTCTAAATATTCCTTAACACGTTTAGAAATAGCTAAGGTTATATCCTTTTCTCTAGTGCCAGCAGCACCGATAGCGCCTGGATCGCTACCGCCATGACCCGGGTCAATAACTATAACCTTACCTTTTAAACCACCACTAGTCTTATAATCACTCTTAGTAGGAGCTTTTTCCGGCTTCTTCTCAGGTTTTGGTGCAGGAGCTTTTTCCGGTTTCTTTTCCGGCTTTACTACAGGAGTAACAGGAACTACAGGTCTTTTTACAGGAGTATTGCTAATTACAGGCCGATTACCTACAACAGGTCCTGCAACATTTGCATTGCCCCTAGAATCTTTATCTGCAGTAATATCCAAGACTACACGGAACGGACGATTAGTTTTCGGATCCTTGCGTAAGACAAATGCTTTATAGTCACTAGCGGATAAACTTTTATTCAACGGCAAACTTATAACAGTACTACTACCGGCAGCTCTAACCTGCATTCTATTAGCAATAGAGCTTTTTACAGGTCTGCTTCCAGGAATTTGACCAGCTTTTTGTGCATTTACAGTTAAATTTAAAGTATTCCCTTCAATATTGACTGCATAACCAGCTTGTTCTGTAACGTCAACTACTAAACGCAGAACATTTTCTTTGCTTAAACCCCATTTCACATCTGTTACCTGTGCCGCCTGTGCTACTGCACTGCACAATAAGGAACAAAGCAGCAATACAAACAGGAATATTTTTCGCAAAAATTTTCACCTCGCAATATTTTGTTTAGATAAGAAATTATTTATCTGCATTATTTAATTTTATCACTTTTGGGCCATCATTGTAAATATCGTAATTGCAACCATTTTGTAACTCTTCACGTGCTGCAGGCAGATATTCCGCAATTTCACCAGCTGCAAGGCCAACATTTTGACAAGCTAAGGTACCAGACAAGCCATGCAGGTAAACACCACAAATAGCAGCCTCTTGTAAAGAAATACCTTGTGCAGCCAAGCCTGCAATAATGCCTGTCAGAACATCACCACTGCCACCTGTTGCTAAAACACTGCTACCAGTGCTGTTGACATAAACATTTCCATCAGGACAACCAATAACTGTAGGTGCACCCTTGAGAACAATAACAGCATTCCATTCCTGTGCATATTTAGCTGCAACTGCAATACGGTCGTGATCTATTTCTGCTACATCTAAACCTGTAAGACGTGCCATTTCACCAGGATGTGGAGTCAATACTTTAGGAGCCATCATTTTTTCCAAAACATCCAGATTATCTTGCAAAGCAGTTAAAGCATCTGCATCAATAACAACAGGTAATTTTGCTTTTAACAAAATTTCGCGTACAGTTTGTTTAGTACTATCAGAAATACCTAAGCCAGGACCGATTGCTAAAATATCTGCATTTTCAGTTTTAGAAAGCACATCACTAGCCGCTGCACTACCTAAAACACCTGGCATACGCTCCAATAAACCATGTACCATAACTTCATCAAGCTTTACAGCTAAAACCTCACGACTGCTAAGAGGAGTTGCCAATGATACTAAGCCTGCACCTGCTTTTACAGCAGCACGAGAACATAAAGCAGCAGCACCTACATAACCGGGACTTCCGGCACAGATAACTACGCGACCTGCTTCACCTTTATGTGCATTCCCTTTACGGATGGGTAATAACTCCCCAACAATCGCAGCGGTCAAACGATATTTTTTGCTAGGATATTCATCTACCAATTTAGTAGGCATACCAATATCAGCTACAAATACATCACCACAATATTCGTAAGCAGGATACAACCATAAGCCTGTTTTGCTTACAGCCATAGTCACAGTCAAATCAGCACAAACCGCATCCTTATCAACACTTCCGTCATCAGCATTAACACCTGTCGGTACATCGACAGCCGCAACTAATTTCTCGCTGCTATTAATCAAACGACAGGCACGTTTCACTTCTTCATTCAATTCACCGTTGAAACCAGTACCAATCAAAGCATCTACCACTACATCAGCTTTAGCCACAGCAATTTCTGCCAACAGCCAATCTTCTTCGCTATGCAGCACCTCAACAGCACCACCTGCTACAGTATACATTTTTAATTCCTGAGCAGCATCACCACTAATATCATTTAATTCCTTGCCAATCAGAAATACTTTAACCTGCATACCATAACTGCTCAACCAGCGAGCAGCACCAAAGCCGTCACCACCGTTATTGCCACCGCCACAAAAAATTACGGCACGAACTCCAACAGTTTCTTCTAATTCACCGGCAACAACATCAGCTACACTTTTAGCAGCTTGATCCATCAATAAAATACCGGGAATGACATATTCAGCTTGTGCTAAATTATCAATTTCCTTCATTTCCTGTGCAGTTACTAATTTCATTTTCCATCCTCCATTACAACATAGGCCATAGCAAAATCATTACTATGACTAAGACTGATATGTATACAAGCAATTCCTAATTTTTGTGCTAAAGCAGCATGATAACCGCTTAATTTCACCTCGGGTTTTCCTAATTCATCATTTACGATTTCAATTTCTGTTAAAGCACCACCTCGTAATCCTGTACCTAAAGCTTTAAGTACAGCCTCCTTAGCAGCAAAACGAGCAGCAAAGCTTTTACCGGCCTGCTTGCCTCGGCTTTGGCAATACGTAATTTCTTCCGCAGTAAACACACGCTTTTGAAAAGCTTCCTTTGCTACGGCTTTTACTACTCTGTTAATTTCAATAATATCGCAACCAATGCCGATAATCATAAACTTCATCCCCCACATGAGCAAATTCCATGTAACACTTTTTTATTCTTGCCATAAACACAAAATCCTTTTTTTTATTTACTTTTTCACAAAAATGTAGCATTTTTTATTGAGTGATAACAACTGACAGCAATAAAATTAACTATCTGCTTAAAAAGGAAATCCCGCTACAGCCAAAAAACTGTGCGGGACTAAATATCAAGAAAATATAGCCTTTAAGGCTTGCTCCAATGATTTTACTTTAATAATTTCTACATTTTTCTCAAAATCAGGTAATTTACTCTCAGGAACAATAAATTTAGTAAAACCTAAATTTATTGCATCACTTATTCGGCGTTCAGGCGCACTGACACGGCGTACTTCTCCAGTCAATCCTACTTCACCAAATAACATAACCCCTTTAGGTACGGGACGATTACGATAACTGGAAAATATAGCTGCAGCAACTGCTAAATCAGCAGCCGGCTCTGTAACCTTCATACCACCGACTACATTAACATAAGCATCATAAACTCCGAAATCAAGTCCGAAACGACGCTCTAAAATAGCCAACAGCATATTAACACGATTATAATCAAAGCCTACTGCTGTGCGACGTGGCATACCATACGGTGTTTTGGCTACTAACGCCTGAAACTCTGCCATAATCGGTCTGTTACCTTCCATTAACGCACCAACTACGCTGCCTGCTGCTTCGCCGTCACGATCTTCCAAAAATAAGCCTGCAGGATTAGCAATTTCCTGTAACCCACCTGCTTCCATAGAGAATATACCGCTTTCACTAGTACTGCCAAAACGATTTTTTAAAGCACGTAATATACGGAAAGAATAAGAGCGGTCACCCTCAAATTGTAGCACCACATCCACCATATGCTCCAGTAAACGCGGACCAGCAATATTGCCATCCTTAGTAACATGACCTATTACCATAACTGCAATTCCAGTAGTTTTCGCAAATTGCAAAAGTTTCGCAGTACATTCTCGTACCTGACCTACACTACCTGCTGCCGTTTGTAATTCAGGATTGTACATGGTCTGAATACTATCGATAATCAGTAGCTGAGGACTTACAGCATTAGCCTGTGTCAAGATTGCATCTAAATCAGTCGCAGTCATAATCAAAAGACTGTTATTTTCTTTACGACAACCTAAGCGTACTGCACGCATCGCTGTCTGCTCCTCGCTCTCCTCACCACTGACATACAGCACCTTGATGCCGCGTTGACCGAAACGCAAACCTGCATCAAGCAAAATAGTCGACTTGCCAATACCTGGAGTACCACCTAACAACACCAGACTGCCGGGCACAATACCTCCGCCAAGCACACGATCAAATTCACGGATACCAGTCTGTAGACGTTCCACTGTAGTCTGGGCTACACTAGCTATAGTACGAGGTTTAATCTTTTCACTACTTACAGGTAAATAGCTTTTACTATTTTTTACACTAACCTCTGCTTCTTCCACCAGAGAATCCCAAGCACCGCATTCAGGACACCGTCCCATCCATTTAGATGCAGTATAACCACAGCTTTGACAGACAAAACGATATTTAGGCTTCGCCATGTTGAGCCTCCTTCACTGCAGCAGTTTTCTTCTTTTCTACTTTTGTAAAGTGCATTACCTTACCATCGACAACAGCATCAGCAAGAATAGTATCCCCGCGTTTAAACTTACCCTCTAGTACTAAATCACTAAGCGGATCTTCAACTAATCTACGTAAAGCACGGCGCAGCGGACGAGCACCATACTTACTATCACTGCCTTCCTGCAATAATAAATTACGAGCAGTAGCAGATATTTTAAGCTTCAGACGATTAGACGCCATACGTTGATTCAATTCGGCTACCATATTATCAATAATTTTTTCTAATTCTGGCATACCTAACGGATTAAATACTAATAATTCATCCACACGATTCAAAAATTCAGGACGGAAAATATGTTTTATCTCATCCAAAACCTGCTCCTTGCGTCCTTTTAATTCGTCGGCCAAATTAGCGGCAAAACCTAAAGGTTTAGAAGTATTTAACCTTTGAGCACCGGCATTACTTGTCATAATCAAAACCACGTTACGAAAATCAATAGTACGTCCTTGACCATCAGTCAGACGCCCATCTTCCATAATCTGTAATAACAAGTTAAATACATCAGGATGAGCCTTTTCAATTTCATCCAATAAAATAACGCTATAAGGCTTACGTTTTACAGCATCAGTCAATTGACCGCCCTCATCATAACCGACATATCCCGGAGGAGCACCAAGCAAACGGGCAGTAGTATGCTTCTCCATATATTCGGACATATCAAAACGCAATATAGCTCGTTCATCGCCAAACAGCTCTTGTGCCAATGCTTTAGCCAATTCTGTTTTACCGACACCGGTAGGTCCAAGAAAAAGGAAGGAACCTACGGGTCTATTGACATCCTTAAAACCTACACGGGCACGACGTACAGCACGGCTGATAGCAGTAACAGCTTCATTTTGACCAATAACACGCTTTTGCAAGCGTTTTTCTAAATGTAATAAACGGCTGCTTTCTGATTCTGTAATTTTAGCAACAGGAACACCTGTCCAAGAAGAAATAACCTCTGCAATTTCTTCTTCACCGACAGAATGCTTTTTTGCCATAGAAGCAATGGCTTCAGCTAGTTGCTTTTGTAATTCGCTCTCTCTAGCTTCAATTTCCACTAAAGCATCCTCTTCATTATTTTCCTCGGCTTCTTCTTTTTCCAGCTGTACATATTCCAGCTCCTCCTGTAAAGCACGAGCAGGCGCAGATTTTTTAAACATCTTCAAGCGTAATGCAGAACAAGCCTCGTCCATAATATCAATAGCCTTATCAGGTAAATTACGGTCAGTAATATATTTATCACTTAACTCTACGGCAGCATTAATTGCTTTAATAGTAATCTTCAGCTTATGGAAATTTTCGTAATAGCTACGTAAACCTAAAAGCATTTTTTTGCATTCTGCTACGCTAGGAATCTCTACCTTAACAGGTTGAAAACGACGCTCTAAAGCAGCATCCTTTTCAATATGTTTACGATATTCATCAATCGTAGTTGCACCGATAATCTGTACTTCTCCACGAGCTAAAGCAGGCTTAATGATATTAGCAGCATCAATACTGCCCTCAGCACTACCTGCACCGATAATAGTATGTAGCTCATCAATAAATAAAATAACGCGGTTATCTTCACGTATTAACTCCAAAAGATTTTTCATACGTTCCTCAAACTCGCCTCTATATTTTGAACCAGCTACCAAGCAACCAATTTCGACAGAGAAAATAATTTTTTTCTGCAAAAACTCTGGTACATCACCTTGTACAATACGTTGAGCTAAAGCTTCAGCAATTGCTGTTTTACCAACACCAGCTTCACCGATAATAGCAGGATTATTTTTCGTGCGACGGCATAAAATCTGAATAACACGTTCTACCTCTTTATCCCTGCCGATAACAGGATCCATTTTTTTATGTGCAGCTAACAAATTTAAATTACGACCATATTTACTCAATTCTTCCAAAACATCACGGGAATCATCTTCATTTTGCTTATCAAAATCTTTCATGCGTCCCGGTATTGCTTTATGTTCCTCTGCACTAGCATCCATAATATGCTCCAATTCTTCAAAAGAAACAGAAAACTTTTTCAGAATTTGAAAAGCAATACTATCACCTGCAGCCAATAAACCAAAAAGTAAAAACGGACTACCAACATAACCTAAACCTAAAGCACTAGATTTTACGCTAGCCTTTTCTAAAGCAGTTTTTGCTTTTTGACTATATTGAGGCATGCTTACTTTATGATCACCTTTCTCAAGCCAATCCTCTAATTCTGTGTTCATTTTATCTAAATCTACATGCATACCTGATAAAATTCTCTTAGCTTCATTTTCTTCTAATTGCAAAATACCCCATAAAATATGTTCTGTACCAATATATTCGCAACCACATTCCAATGCTTTATTAGCAGCTAATTTTAAAATATCGGCAGCAGATTCACTAAAGCCATCTTTAGGCTTACTTTTGCGTAGCTTTCCCTCTGCTCTCATCAACTGCTCAAAAAATTTCATAGCATCCCTGGGCATCATACCCTGTCCGGGATTAGATAAATCTACTCCTTGAGGCAAAAAATCCTTAGCACAATCCTCACAAAGCCATTTATCTACCTTTTTATCTCCAGCCAAGCATACCATATGCATAATGGCTTTCTTTTTATGACATTGTTCACATAACATAAACAAACCCTCCGTCAGACATAATTCAGCAGTGTTACAGCCTGCTGTAATATAGCCTTCTTTTTCTTCTCATCAACGTCAATAATCTTTAACATATATTGTAATAACGCACGTTCTCTTTTAGTAATCATCTTTTGCGCTGTCAGATGTTCCACTAAATCAGCAGCAGATGGTTCTTTAGGTAGCTGATTTTTCGGTTCCATACGCACAATACGAACAAAGCCACCACTACCACGACGTGATTCAACCATAAAACCACGCTCCGGTGTAAAGCGTGTGCTCAAAACATAGCTGATCTGCGACGGTGCACAGGATAACCTTTCTGCTAACTCATTTCTCTGAACTAATAATGCATCTTCATGCTCCCGCAATAGCTCACTTATAATGAAGTTTTCTATAACATCTGCTAAATTTTTCATAATTATCACCTGCGAAACTTTCTTGTATTTCTATTATATTTGACTTTTCGACTTTAAGCAAGTGAAATTATTATGACAGAGAAAAAGTCCCTTCTGCGATACTGCAAAAGGGACTTCTACGACAAAGCACAATATTTTTTACTACATATATAGCAACAACAAATAATCTTTTATGACAGAGATTAACCTTTTATAGTTTTTAACATCTGCAATGCTTGAAGGACATCCTGCATAGTGCAATCCTTCAAAGAATCAAGAGTGGGATCATGAGGTGCTGGTGCGGTACCAAAAACAATTTCATCAATACCGCAATCAAAAATATGCACCATTTTTACCAGGTTCTCTAAAGTCAAACCTGCACGACCACTTTCAATGTTACTCATATGAGTTTGAGAAACACCGATTTGTTTTGCTAATTCTGTTTGGTAAATATTATGTTTCAAACGTAGGGTTTTTATACGTAAGCCAATTTCTTTATAATCCAATTCTTTTGACATAATTTTCATCCTTCCGTTTAAATATTTAATTCATGTAATAAGTATATACCCTCTGAATTTAATATGCAATATTAGCAAAGGTTAAATTTTTATAAAACTTTTTAGTCAAAATTTTTAGACATTAAATGTTACGTAAATGTGCGTAATCATGCTATTTACAGCATAAATATTACATAGTGTACTTTCATATTGCATAATGTATAATTTTACTTATATTATAAGAAATAAGAATATTAAGTATTCTTTAAATAAAATTAAATTATTTAAATATCACAAGAATTTCGCAAAATATTTTCCCTTTTGACTTTTTGACATTTGACTTTATTTAGGCGATAACGTACAATTAATTCATAGTATTTTATATCTTTTTAGCTTGAAAGGAAGATGAATGATGAACAAAACTTTGATTGGTATTTTAGTGGCGATTGTAATTATCGTCGGCATGATTTTTAGCAGCTATAACGGCCTGGTAAGCATGAATGAAAATGTTAACGGCAAATGGTCTCAAGTAGAAACACAGCTGCAACGTCGTAACGATTTAATTCCGAATCTTGTAAGTACCGTAAAAGGCTATGCTGCTCATGAAACCGAAGTTTTCAAAGCAGTATCTGATGCCCGTGCTAAATTAGGTGGAGCAAAAACCGTTGCTGAAACCAGTGCAGCTAACAATGAAATGAATAGTGCTCTGAGCCGTCTTTTGATGGTTGCAGAAAACTATCCTAACCTGAAATCTAATACCAACTTCACCCAATTGCAGGATGAACTTGCAGGTACCGAAAACCGTATTGCTGTAGCACGTAAAGATTATAATGGTGCAGTACAAATGTACAATGCTAAAGTAAAATCTTTACCTGCCTCCTTGTATGCCGGTGCTTTCGGCTTTACTCCGCGTGACTATTTCAAAGCTGACGAAGCAGCTCAAAAAGTTCCCCAAGTAAAGTTCTAATCTCCTGCTTGCTGAATGATAAGGCTTGTAAGAGAGGTATCTATTAGCTATGAAAAAATTTCTTATCTATTTAGTCCTACTGCTACAAACATTCTTTGCAGCAGCAGCCTTCGCAGCACCTGCTATACCGCCTAAGCCAAGTGCCTCCAGTGGTATTTACGTACAGGACTACGCAGGCGTTATCCAGCCTGAAGATAAGCAGAAAATTTTAAGCATCGGTCAGGATCTGGATAACAAGACAACTGCTCAAGTAGCTGTTGTTACTGTCAAAAGTCTTGAAGGACAGCCTATTGATGAATATGCCTTAAGCATTCTCCGCGAATGGGGTATCGGTACAAAAGGTAAGGATAATGGTGTCCTGATTGTTGTTGCTACTCAGGACCGTAAATCCCGTATTGAAGTCGGCTATGGTCTTGAGGGTATCCTACCCGACGGACGTACAGGACGCATTCAAGATAAATATATGATTCCTTACTTTAGTAAGGGTGATTATAGCACAGGTATTCTGCAGGGTTATCTAGCTACGTCCTTAACCATTGCTAAAAGTGCTAATGTCGAACTAACAGGTGCCCGTTATAATGGCGGTACTGCACAAAAGCAGGATTCCGGTTTTGATTTAGGTAATATCTTGCTGATAGCGGCTATAGTAATTATCTTAATCATAGATAATGTATTTTTAGGCGGTTTTCTCACCCAGACATTGCTTTGGTCCCTTATCTTCCGTCGAGGTGGCGGAGGTGGCAGTGGCGGCGGTTTCGGAGGCGGCAGCGGTGGTGGCGGCGGCTCTTCCCGTAACTGGTAATACGAATTTATTAAATATATATTAAGGAGTTGATAAAATGTTAGAAATCGGTTCTATGGCTCCGGAGTTTTCTCTGCCGGACAAGGATGGTAATATTGTTAATCTCAGTGATTTCCGTGGTAAAAAAGTAGTGCTCTATTTTTATCCCAAGGATTCTACTCTAGGATGTACCCGTCAGGCCAAAGCTTTCCGTGATGCATTTGATAAATTTGCTGCTGAAAATGCTGTTATCATCGGGATCAGCAAGGATAGTGTAAAATCTCATGCTAACTTTGCTACTAAGCAAGAATTGCAGTTCATTCTTTTATCTGATACGGAACTGACTACTCTGCAAGCTTATGAGGTTTGGCAGGAGAAAAAGCTGTATGGTAAAATCAGCATGGGTGTTGTTCGTTCTGTCTATGTTATTAATGAAGAAGGCAAAATCTCTGCTGCTTGGACTAAAGTAAAACCTGAGCAAAGCGTAGATGATGCTTTAGCATTTGTCTGCAGCTGTGAAAAATAAATAGCGTGAAAATAAAACAGCACCTGTACTTTTTTTGTACAAGTGCTGTTTTTATATTATAAGAATTATTTAGCCATACGATAAATATTTTCCATATCTTGAACATCCAGAACTTTAAATTGACCAATAGTGCGTTGACCCATAAAGCTGCATTTATGAGCTAATTGTTTGATTTCATCTTCAGTTACTTCTCTACCGATTAATTCGTGAATGCTGGTCGGCATACCTATGCTGCTAAAGAACATTTCCATAGCTTCGATACCTTCTAAAGCAATATCTTCTGCTTTTCTATAATTATACGGCATCTCGAAAGCAGGAACATGGAATACATTAACTGCTAATTGTGCAAAACGTTCTGCATTTTCTTTATATACATAACGTGCCCAACTACCCCAAACTGCTGCCAAACCTGCACCGTGAGCAACATCAAACATACCGCTCAGCTCATGCTCTAATTGGTGGCAGGACCAATCACCAAAACGGCGATCACCGGTAGTATCATTATGGGATAAAGTGCCACTCCACATAATTTCAGCACGAGCATCATAATTATCCGGGTCATCTAAAGCAACCATAACGTATTTCATAACATTACGCAATAAGTTTTCAGCAATACCATCAACTAACTCCAGCTGATGAGTTGCAGGATTAGTAAAATAACGTTCCAGAGTATGTACAATAATATCAGTACAACCACTTGCAGTCTGATAAGCAGGCAGAGTATAAGTCAGCTCTGGATTCATAATGGAGAACTTGCAGTAGCAATAATCAGTGGATAAACCACGTTTCAGCTGACCATCTTCGTTAGTAACAACAGAAGCATTGCTCATTTCACTACCTGCAGCAGCAATAGTAAGTACAGCAGCCAGAGGAGTGCAACCGGTAACCTTCTTTTTGCCTAGATAGTAATCCCAAACATTGCCTTCATTAGCTAAGCCATAACCAATACCCTTCGCACTATCAATAACACTACCACCACCGACAGCCAGAAGGAAGTCAACATTTTCTTTACGGCATAATTCTACACCTTCACGAATTTTGCTTAACAGCGGATTAGGTACAACACCACCCAATAATACATATTCCAGACCTGCTTCTTTTAAGCTGGTGCATACTCGATCGATGAGGCCAGATTTCACAGCACTATGACCACCAAAATGTACCAAAACTTTATGAGCACCATATTGTTTGCACAATTTACCTACTTGTTTTTCGGTATCCTTACCGAATAATACTTGTGTTGGTGCATGAAATTGAAATTTATCCATTTACTCTGCTCCTTTTCTAAAACAGTATTAGCAGCTATTTAAAAACTGCCTACATTATTTACATTGTAACACGCAGATTATCCTTTGTAAATTTTCACATGAATCAATAAAGCCAATTTAACCTAAAAAACAATAGCCCGATTGACTACTCTTATATTATCAAAAAGAAAATCTATGTTATAATAAAAATAATTTAAGGAGGTTACTTTTATGTTGAAATATTTATTAATCGCTGTACTCATCGTTGCCGGATTGAGCATGATTGGCTTCTCTTTCGGTAAAAATGCTGGTGAAAGCAAAAATCTCGTTACTTACGAAGAACTGCAAAAAAAATTAACCGCTAAAGAAAACTTCATTCTGTTAGATGTACGTACCCACGAAGAATTTGCGGATGGTCATATTCCCGGCTCTATTCTTTTGCCTTATGACGCTGTAGCACAAAAAGCTGCCACTATGTTAACTGATAAAAATAAGGCTATTATCGTATACTGCCGTAGCGGTCGCCGTAGTGCTATTGCTGCTGATAGCCTGCGTCAGCTTGGTTATAAGCATGTCCGTGATTTCGGTGGCATTAACCGTTGGCATGGTGCTTTAGAACACTAAGAGGTTAGATTATGGAATATATCGCTTGCTTTGGTGATTCCCTAATTCAAGGGTTCCCTTTTTCTCAGCAATACTCCTGGGTTGCCCATGCAGAAATAGCAGATAAATATAAAATGCTGAACTATGGTATGTGCGGTGATTGCTGCGATGATATTTTTTATCGTATGCGTCAGTTTGCTTTACCTGAATATGTACAGCATATACTCTTTTTAGGTGGTGCCAATGATATTTTACAGGGACGTCGCTATGAAGACACCCTAAATGATTACCTACGAGTCCTGAACTGGTGCACAGACAATAATTATCACCTCTGCTTTGTTCTGCCCTTTATTACTGCAGATGAATTTTTAAATCGAAAAATTTTTAATCTACGTCAGGATATTGTTCACCGATTCAGTGATAAAGTCTTTTTGCTAGACTTACAACCTGCCATAGGTTTAGATGAAAAAACACGACAAAAAGCTTATCTAGATGGTGTGCATCCGCTGTCACCAACGTATAAAGCTATGGGTGAATATGCCCGTCCCTTTATAACCGAATGGCTAAAGCAATGTGAAGCTTAAACTAAACTGCAATATAAGAAAAGCTGCTAAAGTTATTTAAATAACTTTAGCAGCTTATTTTAATTCTTCATTTTGTTCCTATTCCAAGGTAACATTTCAGCAGGCAGCTGAGCCAAGATAATAGCAATAAAAACAAGACCACAACCAAAAATCTCGCGCATTGTCATTTCCTGTCCCAACAATAGCCAACCGCTTAATAATGCAAAAGCTGATTCTAAGCTCATAATCATACTAGCCAGAACAGGAGTACAGTTTTTCTGGCCAAAAATTTGCAATGTATAAGCAATACCACTGGACATGATACCTGCATAAGCAATAGGCATCCAACCTTGCTCAATACTAGCCCAAGTAGGATTCTCAAATAAAAGCATCATCGTAAAATTAATGGCAGTAGTGCCGATTAACTGTGTCAAGGACAGACGGATACCGTCCGTATTAGCGATTAATTTATCAACATAAATAATCTGTCCTGCAAAGCAGAAAGCACTAATTAAAGTGTAAATATCACCTTTATTAATAGAAAAGCTTTCATTAATACAAATAAAATACATACCTATCGCAGCTATCAATACACCAAGCCATTGTAATGCAGAAATCGCTTTGCGAAAAACAAGGTAATTTAAAACAGGTACTAATACTAGATATAGTGCTGTAATAAAACCGCTTTTACCTACTGTCGTATATAAAATACCTACCTGCTGCGTAAAAGTTGCCAAACTTAAAGCTGCACCGCAGATCAAGCCGCCTTTTATTAAACGTAATTTATGTGCAGAATCATCAGTTCCTAAAAGACTTAATTTACGTCCGGCAGCTTTATCGAACATTAAGCAACAAATAAATAAGAAAATAGTTGCTAAAAAGCTACGGCAAAAATTAAATGTAAGCGGTTCGACAACCTGACCACCAACACTTTGTGCAATAAACGCTGTGCCCCAGATAAAAGCACAGAGCGTAAGCATGAAAATGCCTGAAAAACTATTTTTTTGTACCTCTTGATTCATCATTAACAAACTCCCCTCATATAAACAATGTAATGCTTATCATTGTACCATTTTTTTATGATATATACAAAGGTGACATGAAGTGGTAAACTTATTTTAGACACAGAGGGGGTATTTTTTGTACAGATAATATATAATGGAATACACCAATATATATATCACT
>UQWU01000010.1 GCA_900544885.1 uncultured Phascolarctobacterium sp.
GCAGTAAAAGCAAGAGTGATAACGTTATATTAACTCTTGTAGAACGTCTTACACGCAAGTACATAGCCATTAAAATCGAAGGAAAAACAACATCTTCCGTTAGTAAAGCTATGGAATACTTGAAAAATTACTATGGCGATAAGTTTAGCCAGATATTCAAAACTATAACAAGTGATAACGGTAGTGAATTTGCTGAACTCGCAAAGCTTGAAGATAACACAAAGACAAAAGTATACTTTGCCCACCCTTACAGTTCATGGGAAAGAGGTTCTAACGAACGTCACAATGGTCTTTTAAGAAGATTTATTCCTAAAGGAAAGAGAATAGGCAAATATACTTCTGATGATATTCTGTTGACAGCAGATTGGTGTAATTTGTTACCCAGGAAAATACTCGGATACAAATCACCTGATGATCTATTCGAGAATGAGCTTGATAAGATTTATGCAGCTTGATTTTTTAAAAGTGTGCAACTTCTTATTGCAATTTAGGAATTTTTCCTTATGCGTTAATTAATTTACCGGGGTTAAGAATATTATTGGGGTCCATAGCACGTTTAATGGTCTGCATAATAGACATTTCTACCGGATCACAGCAGGCTGCCAAAGCTTCCAGTTTTTTCGCACCGATACCGTGCTCACCTGATAAGCGGCCACCTAAGCTATAAACATAAGCATAACAGATTTCATGGAATGCATTTAATTGTCTTTCCCATTCTTCATCACTCATGTCTATTTTTAAAATGCTGAAATGAAGATTACCATCACCGGCATGAGCTAAGCACATGCATTTGAAATCATAATCCTTAGAAACCTCCATCAGATGCTCTAAGCAAACAGCGATTTTATCTACAGGAACAACGAAATCGTCAGAAGTAGAAACTCTACTTAAAGCTTTAGCACCCTCCAGGCAGCTACGACGAACCTTCCAAACACGTTCATCAGCCTCAACTACATCAGTCGCACCACATTCAGTGCAAATTTCATCTAATTGTTCCATCTTTAAATCAAGTTCATCTTCATTAAAGGTCTCGACGGTAACGATAACATAGCTGCCATCTTCATAATGCGGCAGACGCAGCTCAGCATAATCACTAGCTGCACGGACAAAGCCATTATCCATAAATTCTACACTAGTAGGATTTAAGCCAGCCTTTATTAAACTGGGCACTAAATCTACAGCTTTATTAATATCAGTAAAAATTGCTAAAATATCAATACGATACGGACACAATGGTAACAGTTTCAAGGTTGCTTTAGTAATAATACCTAAGGTTCCTTCACTGCCCATAATTAGTTGGTCCAGACAATAACCGGTACTACATTTTTTCAGGCGACTACCTAATTCTACGATTTCACCTTGCGGAGTTACTACTTCAATAGAATAAACCTGATGGCGGGTAGTACCATAACGTACAGCCTTGTTGCCACCGGCATTAGTTGCAATGTTACCACCGATTAAGCAGCTTTCAGCACTACACGGATCACCTGCATACAGTAGGCCTGCTTCATTAGCTTTTGCTTGAATTTCAGATGTTCTAGCACCAGCTTCAACCACCATGTACATAGCATCTTCATTCATTTCCAAAATTTTATCCATACGTTCCAGCAAAAGCACAATGCCGCCGCAAACAGGAATTGCACCACAAGATACACTGGTACCTGCACTACGTGGAGTAACCGGGACTAAAAATTTATTAGCAAGTTTCATTACTGCAGCTACTTCTTCTGTATTACCAGGTAATACAACTACTTCCGGCAAGTGATGATAGTGCGGATCCGGTTCTTCGTCAGTTTTATAACGTTCCAACGTTTCCGGATCATTTTTAACAAATTCCTCACCTAAAGCAGCACGTAAAGCTGCTAAAACTTCTTCTGTTACAGGGTTATAAGTATGTGTTTGCGTCATGTTCTTCAATCCTCTCTTTTCTACAATTCTTCCATGCTTCTTTTACTATAAGATAGCGAATAGCAGGCGTGACACATCGCTAAAGTACAACTTCAGCTATATTTCTAGCGTAACAATAACTCACTGTTTACGCATTAAAAACTTTACCAGGATTCAAAATCATATTAGGATCCCAAGCTAATTTAATTTTACGCATTAAATCCAACTCACCTACAGGAGTAAATTCTTCCATGTATTCCAACTTCTTAGCACCAATACCATGTTCACCTGCTAGGCGTCCGCCTTGTCCATAAACATAAGCATAAACTTCTTCGTGGAAGTCATGCACGTTTTTCTCCCATTCTTCATCGGACATATCGCATTTGCACAGGACTAAGTGCAGATTGCCGTCGCCAATATGTGCATTAATTTTTACAGGTACTTGGAACGGATATTTAGCACCAATAGTCATTATTTCATCAATAACGTGAGCAATTTTATCTACAGGAACAACAACGTCATCGGTAATAGAAACCTTGCTGACGAGGCTAACAGATTCTTGGCAGTTACGGCGCATAGCCCAGATACGGTCATCTGCTTCCAGAACGTCAACAGCACCTGCGGCTTCGCAGATTTCGTCCAATTGTTCCATTTTCATATCTAGTTCGTCTTCATTATAGGTTTCAACGGTAATGATAACATAAATACCGTCTTCCATATGCGGAGCACCTTTGAATTCCAAAAATTCAGAAGTAGAACGTACATAAGAGTTATCCATATATTCGATACTAGTAGGATTAATGCCTGCTTTAATAACCTGCGGGACAACACTCAAAGCTTGTACAGCATCTTGGAAAACAGCCAGCAAATCAAAACGATACGGAGGCAGCGGTTGCAATTTTAATGTTGCTTTAGTGATGATGCCTAAAGTACCTTCACTACCCATTACCAATTGTTCCATGCAATAACCTGTGCTACATTTTTTAAGTCTTGCACCTACTTCAACAATTTCACCTGTCGGAGTTACCATTTCTAAGCTATAAACCTGATTACGGGTTACGCCATAACGAACAGCTTTATTACCACCGGCATTAGTTGCTAAATTACCGCCGATTAAGCAGCTTTCAGCACTGCACGGGTCACCTGCATATAAATAGCCTGCTTCATTAGCCATTTTTTGAATATCGATAGTACGCACACCTGCTTCAACTACCATATACATAGCATCAGCATTCATTTCAATAATTTTATTCATGCGTTCCATCAGAAGTACGATACCGCCGCAAACAGCAATCGCACCATCAGCTAAGCTGGTACCGCCACTGCGAACAGTTACAGGTACATTGTATTTGTTACACAGCTTCACAACAGCAGCAACCTCTTCCGCATTAGCAGGACGAACAACGGCTTCAGGAAGATGGAAACGACGAGAGTCAGTTTCTTCATCAGTCTTGTATTGATCCAACTTCTCCGGAGCAGTTAAAACATATTCTTCACCTAATGCAGCACGTAATTCCGCCAGCATAGCATCATTTACTTGATTATATTCTTTCATTTATTTTGCCTCCTGTGAAAATAATTCTTGGATGTTGATATTAGGATTAACATAATTTTTCTTGTCAGACGCACCTTTGCCGCCTAACTTCAAAGCATGTTTAGGACACCAACGCACACATGCAAAGCAAGTCGCACATTGATTGCCGGGAACTGGCTTTCCGTCCTGCATGGTAATATTTCCTACAGGGCAAACTTTAACACATTTACCGCAGCTAATGCATTTACTGAAATCAAGCTCTAATTTCTCAATATTCAATATATTGCGCATATACCACCAACCTAAAGCTACGCCTCCATACTTCCACAACGTTTTTTCTTCACATTGAGTCGTATCTTGTCTACGCTTATGCAGATAGGTCAGTATTGACTGCAGCTTTTGATCAGCCTCTATTAGCATACTTCTTGCTTTAGCAGGAGGCGTCACAAAAAAATTATCGGGCATAATAATTGCATCCGCATAATCAAGCTGTATTTCTTTTTTTGCCAATAACAGCTGCATATGTTTCAACGCACGCCCTTGATTACCTCCCATTGTTACCAAACCAAAGCAGTATTTGGGATTAGCCTGCAAAACAGTAATAAACTTCTGCACTAAAGGCGGTAAATCAAAACAATATACAGGACAGACAAATCCAATGACATCATCCTGTATACAATATGGTTGAGCGATATACCTAGCCATGCTTTCCAAACGGCAATTCGAAAAAACAGCAGCAACTTGCTTTGCGACATCTAAACTGTTTCCTGTGCCTGAAAAATAAAAAACCACAGCCATTTATCTCACCTACAATTCCCTAAAATAATTGTCATCGTTTTTCATTATAGTATAAAACTTTTTATTTGTCTTGCATTTAGTATGTAAAACTTTTGTAGCAAACTATAATAATGCTGATTTTTCGAAAATTTGTTACTTTTTAAACAAAAGTAACAAAAAGGCCTTCCCTTAAAGGAAGACCTTAAAAGCAATATTAGAAGCTACGTTGATAGGAAATGCTAGCAATTTTAGTAAAGCTGTCATGGGTATTAGCATGATCATAGCCATCAAATGCGCCGCCTTTGAAGCTTAAGCTGCCTACATCCATCCAGCCTAAAGCAATAGCTACAGTTTGTTTGTCGTCATTATAACGAGCACCGATGGAATAAGTTTTACGATCACCAGTCGGCACCATGAAGTCACCGCCATCGTAAGGAATACAGCCTTCATCAAAAGCATATCCTGCCATCAAGGTATATTTATCACTTACCTTATGCTCCAGACCGATTGCATAACGCCAACCGCTTTCCCAGTTTTTATTTGCATTAATACTACAACCGCTTTCCCAGTTTTTATTTGCATTAATACTATTCGATAAAACTGGTACTGTTAAATCAGATAAGGAAATATTTAAAGCATCATAGGTACTCCAATTAGTACGAGTAGCATTTAATTCCACGCGGGTTTTATCATCAAATTTATGATTGTAGCCAATGGACCAGCTATCAGGTAAAGTTACTACACCATAGGCATTACCAAAAGTATCAACTTTACCGCAAATATTATAACCTTTTAAATCAGCCTCTAAGGAATGAGTAATGCGGCTACGATAAACTACACCCATTTCGTTTTTATCATCAAAAGTATAATTAGCCGCTGCATTCCAGCCTAAAGCATAGCTTTCACCTTTGATTTGCGTTGTGCCCAATTTACCAGAATTAATATTCTTCTGCAATTCTAATCCAGCATAGTTAATTTCTGCACCGACAGCAGCACTCCATTTATCATCAAATTTATGAGCATATGTCGGAGTTAAGCTAACACCGTTTAAACGGGAGAAAAATGCATTATTAGAAGCAATGCTTTTACGTTCAAACTCGGAAACCATAGCAAAACGAGAAAAAGCACCGATACCGAACCAATCTTTATCGTTTACTTGTTTTACATAAAAAGTAGAACCAGCCCAACCAGGATGAACTACATTTTTACCGGCCTCAATATTTGCATTATTTTTATACAAATCGTATTCGCCATGGGGGCTAAGATAAGTAACGCTGTTTTTTAAAGCTTCGCCTTTAACTTTAGTAATAGAAGCAGGGTTATAAGCAACGCTTGCTGCATCATTTTCAGCAAACATACGAGCACCGCCCATTGCAACGCCCTCTGCACTCCATTCATTAATAGCAAAACCTTCTGCACCGGCAACTTGAGGAACCATCATTGCCGCTACAGCACCTAAAGCTAATAAATATTTTTTCATCGATTTATACATCCCTTCGTCAAAAAATCGTTCACATATGTTATACATTTTAACATTTTTGCTAAAGAGATGTAGCAAAACATTTAATCAATCATTTTAATTAATTAATTAAATCATTAACTTGTTCAGAACTTGATTTTTCTACTTCTTGTGCTTGTCTACGTTTAAAATTCTCTTCCTGAAGCTTACGTACTTCATCTAAAGTCATTACATTATCTCGTTCCCAAGGTTGATATTGAATGGTAGTGCAATGGTGATACTTAGCATAACGCTCCTTAGCATCCTGTTCAGCCGCAGCTTCTGCCAAATCTTTTTTAGTAGCTTCGGTAAGCGGAAAATATTGATAAGCTTCTTCTAAAAGCAAAGCCGCCTTATTATATTCTTCCTGCATCGCTAAGCTTTCTGCCATAAATTTCAGAGCATGAAAAGCATAAGCATTTACACAGGATTTTGCTTTTTGCTCATTCAGCATAGTAGCAGCTTTTTCCCAAGCTTCCTCCTGCTTACCGCAATGACGCATAATTTCTAAGCTACGAGCCCAGATTGCACCTCGATCGGCACTACGGAACACATGTTGATATTCACGGCACAGACGATCAGCTTCTTTTAAATAAACTAAAGGTGCATCTCCGATACCAGTTAAAGTCCACACAATTTCTGCAATATCACGTAAGCACAAAACCTTATGCTCAACTTCGCTCAAACCAAATTCCGGAGCATCATTCATATCAGGCTGTACATCCTTTACGGTAGCTAAAACAGCCATAGCTCCTTCTATATCCTTGAGAATCATCAGCATACGTCCAACATTACTGCGGCATTTCCAATCATCATAGTCATTTATTAAATTCAAAGGAATCGGATAATCACAGGTAGCTACTTTTTGTACATATTCACGCCATTCAGCTTTTTCCATTTTTCTTACCTCCTAATATTTAACATTAATCAGCTATGCAGCAAACGTAAAAATTCCGCTTCATCAATAACAGCGACACCTAACTGCTGTGCTTTTTCCAATTTGCTGCCTGCCTCTGCACCAGCAATAACATAATCAGTTTTTTTGCTGACACTGCCGCTAACTTTCGCCCCTACATCCTGCGCCATAGTTTTGGCTTCTGCACGACCTAAAGTAGGCATCGTACCTGTAAACACTAAAGTTTTACCAAAGAAAGGATTATCCTCTTGACTGGCAGGAGCGGTAAAAGTCATTTTTAAGCCTGCAGCCTGCAGTCGCTCTAATAAATCACGATTAGCAGGTACACTAAACCAAGTTACTACGCTTTCAGCAATTTTATTACCGATATCTCTAATTTCTGCTAATTCTTCTGGTTGAGCATTCAACAGATTGGCTAAATTAGTAAACTTAGTAGCCAAGGTACGTGCTACTTTAGCACCTACATGACGGATTCCCAACGCAAAGAGTAGTTTATCTAATTCGTTTTCCTTGCTGGCAGCTAAAGCAGCCAATAAATTATCAGCAGATTTTTCGCCCATACGTTCTAATTGCAGCAAATCTTCTTTTTTCAGATTATACAAATCAGCTGCATCACGCACTAAGCCGCTATCCAAAAGCTGATTAATTACGGATGGACCACAACCTTCAATATTCATAGCATCACGGCTCACAAAGTGAATCAAACCTTCGCGGCCTAAAGCAGGACAATGAGGATTAGTGCAGCGAATAGCAGCCTCTGCCCCTTGACGTTCCACATGCCAGCCACACTCAGGACAAATAGTAGGAACCTCTACCATTTTCTCTTCACCTGTACGCTTATCCAGCACTACACGCAAAACCTCCGGAATAATCTCTCCTGCTTTATTAATAATAACGCGATCACCTATACGGATATCCTTAGCCTTAATAAAATCCTCATTGTGTAAGGTAGCACGACTAATAACACTACCACTTAATTTTACAGGCGTCAGTACAGCTGTCGGAGTCAAGACACCTGTTCTACCTACACGCCAATCAATATCCTCTAAAGTCGTTTCTGCTTGCTCAGGAGGATATTTAAACGCTATAGCCCAACGTGGATCCTTACCGGTAGCACCTAACACCTGTTGCTGTGCAACTTCGTTAACCTTCAAAACAGCACCATCAGTATCATAAGCCAAACCTGCGCGTTTAGCATTGAACTCATCAATATAAGCCAAAGCGCCGTTAATATCAGGTACTACACGATAGTTTTCGCTGACCTTAAAACCATAAGCAGACAAAGCAGCCAAAGACTCACTATGCTTAGCACGGGCACCCTCACCTACTAAATAATACGCAAAGAAGCTCAAAGCACGGCTAGCAGTAACCTGTGGATCCATTTGACGTAAACTACCGGCAGCTGCATTACGAGGATTAGCAAATTCACTTTCACCACGTTCAGCACGTTCTTCATTCAAACGCATAAATTCGTGACGCGGCATATACACTTCACCACGAATATCCAATAATTCCGGTATTGTTTCGCCCTTAGGAACCTTTAATACTAAAGGAATGCTGCGGATAGTGCGGACATTGGCAGTAACATTTTCCCCGATAATGCCATCACCACGGGTAGCAGCACGTACTAAACGGCCATTTTCATAAATTAAGCTGCAAGCCAAACCATCAATTTTCGGCTCCATAACATATTCAACCTTACTACCTGTAGGTAAGCCGCTTTTTACACGTTCATCAAAAGCACGTAGTTCTTCAGCACTGAAAGCATTGCTCAGGCTCAACAGCGGTTCTAAATGTCTTACTTCAGCAAATTGAGAAGAAGCACGACCACCTACACGTTGAGTAGGAGAATCAGCAGGAACCTCCTCAGGATAAGCAGCTTCAATCTCACGTAAACGCACCATCATGCGGTCATATTCATTATCAGTAATTTCAGGAGCATCCAATACATAATATAGATATTCATTATGACGGATTTCCTGACGCAATTGCTCTGCCTCTGCTAAAGCTTGTACTTTTTCATCAGCAAATAAATCTAATTCAGCCATTTCTAACACCTCAAATTACTAGGTAAGCTTTTTCTATCAATCTAGTAACAATAATACTTATAATTTTTCTAAAGCTGCATATTTAGTTAATAAGCTACGGATACCAGCACCGGCAAAAGCCACCTTGACCTCTTGACCGTCGCCGCTATCTTTAACAGCCACAACAGTACCTACGCCCCATTTTTTATGCTGTACCTTATCTCCTGCATGGAAGGTATCACTAATACTGGTACCCTTAGGAGTAAAGTCAAATTTAGTTTTATTAAACCAATTACTGCTTTGCTGACGTTCCATTCTTTGTCCCGTTGTATTTTGCACTACTACACGTTGCGGCGTAGGACGTACAAACTCTTCCTTCAGAGCAAATGGTACTTCATCTAAGAAACGAGAAGGCGGATAAGAAACTGTATGACCAAAAATCATACGCATACGGGCATTGCTCAAATATAAATGCTTTTCAGCACGAGTAATACCTACATAGCACAGACGGCGTTCTTCTTCGATTTCATTTTCATCCAGCAAGGTACGTGCATGGGGGAAAATCCCCTCTTCCATACCGACTAAAAAAACTGTCGGAAATTCCAGACCTTTAGCAGAATGCAGTGTCATCAAGGTTACAGAGTCATCCTCCAAATCTGCATCATCGATATCAGCAACTAAAGCTACATCAGCCAAGAAGTTTTCCAAAGTAGGTTCTTCATTATTACGACGCGCCTTATCTTCAAAATCCTCTGCAACACTCAATAATTCCTTTAAATTTTCAATGCGGCTTTGATCTTGAGCACTACGACTATTTTCCAACTCCTCTAAATATCCTGTTTTATTCATGACGTTAGTAATAAATTGCTTTACGGGCAAATCTGTCGCATCACCCATTAATTCAAATAAAACAGCAGCTAACTCATCCAATTTACCAACAAAACGGCTGCTTAAACCAGGAACCGCAGATGCATTCGAAATAACATTGAAAAGCGTTTCATTATTTTCAGCGGCATAGGCCTGTAAACGACCTAAAGTAGCATCACCAATACCACGGCGTGGTACATTAATTACTCGCAACAGACTCAAGCTGTCATTAGGATTATAAATCAAACGCATATAAGAAATAATATCCTTAATTTCTTTACGTTCATAGAATTTAGTACCACCGACAATACTATAACTAATACCGCTTTTAATCAGCATCTCTTCAAAAACACGAGATTGAGTATTAGTACGATATAACACAGCCATATCGCCTAGTTTAGCATTTTCTTTAGTCTGTAGCTCTTGCATCTGTTCAATAACAAAGCGAGCTTCGTCACGTTCATCAATAGCACGAAAATAAGTAATTTTCTTACCTGTGCCTTTATCAGTCCATAAATTTTTCGGCTTACGTCCAGAGTTATTTTTAATAACAGCGTTAGCAGCATCCAAAATTACCTCTGTACTACGATAGTTTTGCTCCAATTTCACCAACTTCGCATCAGGATAATCCTTTTCAAAATCTAAAATATTTTGAATATCAGCACCACGCCAGCCATAAATACTCTGATCCGCATCACCTACAACACAAATATTTTTATGTTTCCCTACCAATACTTTAGTTAAAAGATATTGCGCATGGTTAGTATCCTGATATTCGTCAACCATCAGATAATCAAATTTATTTTGATATTTTTCGCGTACTTCTGCATTGCTCTGTAATAATTGCAATGTCAAAAGCAGCAAATCATCAAAATCCACTGCATTATTAGCACGCAGCTTCTCTTGATAAGCCACATAAATTTTAGCAACCTGTTGACTGAAGAAATCACTTGCCTCACGCCAATAAGCTTCCGGAGTTTGCAATTTATTTTTAGCATTACTAATCTGAGAAATAATACTTGCCGGCGGAAAACGTTTTTCATCCAAGTTCATTTCTTTCAAAATCTGTTTAATAAGATTTTTAGTGTCAGTAGTGTCATAAATAGCAAAATTATTACTATAATCACCTAATTTATCAATATCAAAGCGTAAAATACGAGCACAGAAGGCATGGAATGTAAACAGCCAGACATCCTTAGCTGCAGAACCTGCCATTTTATCTACACGTTCACGCATTTCGGCAGCAGCTTTATTAGTAAAGGTAATAGCCAAAATTCTATAAGGACGCACACCTTGCTGCAATAAATATGCTACTCTACATGTCAACACCTTCGTCTTGCCACTACCTGCACCTGCTAAAATCAGCATCGGCCCGTTGATTGTACTAACTGCCTCTGCCTGCTCTTTATTTAATCCCTGAAAAAGTACATTTGCTTTATCTATCATTTAACTAAAACCTCCGCTCACAACAATCAAAACCAAACAAGATAACATTAAAATTACAGCTTTTTTCCTGCAAAAATATATTTATTTTTCTAAATCAGAAAATACTGCTACATTATCTATTATACCACAAACATTCCTTGCTGTTGAATATCCCACAGAAGGTAACAGCATCAGGTAAATTCTATTGAGGAAGGCTCCAATCTATGCTAAAATCAATGTATTCCACCAATTTAAAGGAGTACAATTTATGGCTAAAAATATACCATTTGTTCCTGCCGATGATTTATCTAAAATGTGGCGGGCCATTATAGAATTTGATATGCTGCAACCAGGGGACCGTATTCTCGTAGGACTTAGCGGCGGTAAAGATAGCATGCTGCTGACAGCTATGCTCGCAGAAATCAAAAAATTTTCTCCCATTCCTTTTGACTTAGCCTGCTATACTGTCAACACCATGTTTTCTCCCAATTTTCCTAGTCAGGAGCTAGAAGCTTTTTGTACACATTACGGGTTAAAGCATTATAGTGATGATGTTGATGTTTTAGAAGCTCATGCGAAAAAAGGCGGTAGCCCCTGCTTTACCTGTGCCTATTTTCGCCGTGCTGCCACTAACCGTCGAGCACAAGAATTAGGCTTTAATAAAGTTGCCTTAGCACATCATAACGACGATGCTGTGGAAACCTTCTTCATGAATCTCATGACATCAGGTCAGTTACGTACTTTTTTACCCGTTACACCGCTTTCACGTACCGGTATTACAGTGCTGCGTCCCTTATTATATTATCGTGAAAGTGAAATCCGTGATCTAGTAGCCAAGCTACAACTGAAACCGTTGAAAAATCCCTGTCCCTATGATGGTCACACCATGCGTCAAGAAGTCAAAGAACATATTGCTGACCTCAACGAAAAATATCCGGAGGTCTATGAACATCTGGCCGCAGCCATGCGCTGCACCGACAAACAAGAACTATGGCCGGATAAGCCAGACCCAAAAACCATGGTTAATAAATTCCGTACTTTCTGGAAACGCAAACCTAAAACAGACAACTAGAATAAAAAACCTCTATAGTACATGCCATATAATATGTACCATAGAGGTTTCTTTTTAAATTAAACGTGCTAAAACAACACCGATACAGGCAGCGGCTAAGCCTAAAAGTACACTTCCTGCAGCATAAGCAAAAAACTGTACCAAAGCCCCTTCCATTAACAACATCAAAGCTTCATAGCCGAAAGACGAAAAAGTAGTAAAGCCCCCTAAGAAGCCTACACATAAAAACAAACGCCAAGCCGCAGGCAAAAGCTCCCGTTCCATAATCACCGTCATCAAAAAGCCCATAAACAAACAACCTAGGATGTTAATCGAAAACGTTCCCCAAGGCAAAGAGCTATGCGTTAATTTACTGACAACATTACCAACAAGAAAACGACTTACGGCACCTAAAGCACCGCCCATGGCAATTAAAACTAAATTCATACTGTTAATGCTCCAATATAATGCAGTGTTTTCGTCCATTCAGCTTCAGCAAAGTGCAATTTTTGTTTTACAGCCTCCGCAGTATAATTTTCACTTCGGAGCAGCTTAACTATGGCAGCAAAGTCTTCACTTAACTGCCATAAGCCAAGATTAGCACAAACACCTTTTAAATTATGAGCCAAGCGCAGAGCCTCTCCCCAAGCAGCTTCCTGTACACACCGCTTAAGAGTATTAAATTCCTCTGACACCAGCAATTTACGTAGAAAGCGAATATATAATTTTTCACTTTCCATAAAACGTTCTTCTAATGCTTCATCAATATTGATAGGTAAATACTCTGCTAATTCCCGCAGCTGCATTCTTTACACCCCTTTTGCTTACCGATGAATATACTCGCTCATCATACGTGCCAACAACTTCATCTTTACAGGTTTAACCATATAATTATTCATTCCTGCCTGCATTGCCGCCTCTACATCTTCACTACCGCTATTACCGGTCAGTGCTAGAATAGCCACACTATCTGCATCCTCGCGGTTCAATTTTCTGATAGCTCGAGAAGCTTCACAACCATCCATTTCCGGCATCTGCATATCCATTAAAATCATCTTGATACTTCCTACTTCTGATGCTTGAAATTTTTCGACAGCTATTTTACCATTAGCGGCAGGTATAACCTCTAAACCATTCATTTTCAGAAGTTCACTGATAATTTCCATGTTTATATCATTATCTTCGGCAACAAGAATCTTACAACCTGCAAAATCATTTAATTTAGAAACAGGTCTATCTTTCTTCTCGCTCTGTTTATCCACTACCGTAAACGGTAATGAAATAATAACACACGTTCCTTCGTCGACATGACTGGTAATATGAATATTACCCTCTAGACGTTCTACTAACGCTTTAACTATGGTCATACCTAAGCCTGTACCCACAACCTTCGGCACGCCAAAACGACTGTCGCGTTCAAACGGCTCATAAATTTTCTCCAAGAATTTCTCTGACATACCACATCCGGTATCCTTGACAATAAAAGTGTACTGCCCTTCATTATTATGTAAATTTTCACGACGGACAATAAAACTGATTTTTCCTTGTGCCTCAGTATACTTCAAGGCATTGGACAAAATATTGTTGAGAATATGATGCAGGCTTTTGGCATCACCGCAAACAATTTCATTGTCCAAAGAAATCTGAACATCAAAGAATTTATTTTCCAATTCAGCTTGAGCCTTATAGATATCAGCAACTTCATTAGCCATTTCCGCCAAGCTGAAGTTTTCTTGTGAATGCTCTATTTTGCCGTTATCTAAACGTGCCATATCCAAAATATCATTAATCAAAGTCAAAAGCTGTTTGCCGGAAGATTTAATCTTCTGCACATAATCAGAAACTAAATCTTTATTATCCTTATGCATAGAAGCCAGCTCCGCCATACCGATAATACCATTTAAAGGTGCTCTCATATCATGGGACATCGCGGAGAAAAACATATTTCTTGACTTAGCATTTTCACGTGCCATCTCTAAAGCACGCTCTGTTACCTGTAAATGTTCCAGTTCCTTTAATTTTTCCGCATCAATTTCTCTGAAGAAAAAGATAGCCTCATCATGGGCTAAAAACTCATCATCACGTACTAAACGGACATTAACCCAATGATAATTATCATCAACTACCTGTCTAAAATCACCGCCAAAATCATAAACATTACGTTCCGCAAAGGTTTTAACATTTTCTAAAGAGAAGGTACGGGCAAATTCTTCGGCAGCATCAGGCTCTACATGCTCTACCAGCTGTTTTAAAAGCTCCTCATAAAAGCCATTTTGTGCTGGTTCAAAGCCTAATTGATCCGCCTTTAAAAGATGATACCGTCCACTTGCCAAATTAACACGGAACACCGCCAAGAATGATTTACTCATTACCTGAATAACATCATTAATGCGATTTACCTGTTTATTCAAATTATGCTCACGCAGGCCCCACATTATTGCCAATAAAATAAAAATAATCAACGTAATAATAAACCATTGCAGCAAGCTCTTATAATCGCCTAATAAATAATTATAAGGAATGGTAACAATGGAAATCCATCCCTTATCAGAAACAGCATAATAAACGCCACGTTTATTACCCTCCAAATCAATGATGTAGTTTACTACATCACTGCCACCGCCTTCACGTATTTCGTTAAAAATACGGTCTACATATGGCTGCTGATCTTCTAGCGACATGGCACGGTCATTAATAGTAAACATTATGTTTCCATTAGGGTCACATAGATAATAATAGCTACTCTGCGGCAGTTCATTATCCGCCAACAACTCATTTAGGCGCTCCGGATAGAGATTCATTGCTAAAACATGATTGCTGTTATCCAAGCGCATAGCCATAGTCAAAACAGATTCATTATTACTGCCATGCTTATAAAGATTACTGTAAACAACATCACCATTATTATTTAAAGCTGCTTTATACCATTTTAACGTATTAACATCAACATCATCGTCACTAAAATGACTGCCTACTAAGCGACCATCTATAACAAGATATAATTCAAACCGAGTTATTTCTGCATTGCTTTCCATATATTCAGTAAAATGACGTAAAGAGTGTTCTATCTGTGCATCCGTCAAATTCTGATTATTATTCATTACATAGCTCATACTCTTGGCAACACTGCGCAAAAGCATTTCCTGCGCTTTAATTTTAGTAGTTTCTTTCGTTGCAAAACGAGCCGCTATAGCCTGACCCATTATATGTGAATTCTCAAGAATTTTTTCCCGTACTACATGTAAGCTTACTATAGAAACAATTAAGAAAAATGCAAAAATAACCACACTGAATACAGAAATCTTGAATTTTCTATTAAGCAAATTTAGCTTCATAAACATCCCCTTCTTACCCAGTATCACTCATCACAGCTTTATACTTAAAACAACTTCATTATATCGTAGTTTAAATTTTTGCACAAGACTAAAAAGGCACCAGTCAATAACTGATGCCTTTTTTAGAAAAAATTAATTATTTTTAGTATTTTTTGTTAGTTTTATACAGCAAAATAAGTAGATGCTTTTTTATAATAAATCTTATCTATGCATCAGAGATTTCTAGTTAAGCTTTCCATAACCATCATATTGCTAACCACACCGATACCACCGGGAACAGGAGTAAACGCTGCGGCTTTTTCAGCAACTGCAGGATCTACGTCACCAAATAGCTTACCATCTACAGAATTAATACCGACATCGACAATAACAACGCCTTCTTTAACCATTTCCGGTTTAATAAAGCATGCTTTACCAACAGCAGCTACGATGATATCTGCCTGCTTTAATACTTCCGGCAGATTCTGAGTACGGGAATGACAAATGGTAACAGTAGCATTTTGTTGTAACAGCAGCATTGCCACAGGTTTACCAACAACATTACTACGGCCGACAACAGCTACATTTTTGCCGCTCAAATCAATACCATAATGTTTCAGCACAGCCATGCAGGCACGGGGAGTGCAAGGTGCCCAACAACTACGTCCCATAAATACTTCACCGATATTCTGCGGATTAAGGCATTCCACATCTTTATTTTGAGAAACAACAGCACCTACAGCCTCACTATTAATATGTGCCGGCATAGGCATCATCGGCAGAATACCGCTTACATAACGATTACGATTCAGCTTTTTGATAATACCGATGACTTCTTCTTCAGTTGTTTCTGCAGGGCAAATGATAACCTTTGCTGCACCGCCTAAGCTCTCAATCAATTTTACCAATCTATCTTTATAGATATGAGAAGCAGGATCATCACCGACAATGATGATAGCTAATGTTACCAACAAGCCTCTTTCTTTTGCAGCAGCAAATTTTTGTGTAATAATTTCTCTGTAGACATCTGCTACAGGTTTTCCCCTCATTAAAATTGTTTCCATTAATTTCACCTCAAAACAGATTAGAACAAACCGCTGATTACGCCGTCATCACTTACATCAATATTTTCAGCAGCCGGAATACGCGGCAAACCAGGCATGGTCAGAATATTGCCGGACAGCACTACGATAAAGCCTGCACCTGCAGAGAGGCGGCAGCTTGCAATATTGATTTTGAAGCCGCTAGGACGGCCAACCAAACTTGCATCATCAGAGAAAGAGTATTGAGTTTTAGCCATGCATACTGGAAGATTACCAAAGCCTAATTCTTCAAATTCTTTCAGAGCTTTATTAGCATCTTTACTATAGCTTACACCATCAGCGCCATAGATTTCTTTAGCAATAGTTTCAATCTTAGCTTTCAAAGGCATATCTAAATCATAAAGCGGATGGAAATCAGCTGTATTGCTTTCAGCCAAAGTAATTACTTCTTTAGCTAAGTCGATACCGCCTTCGCCACCACGTGCAAAAACGTCGGACAGAGCAACATTTACACCATGCTTAGCACAATGTTCGCGTACAGCTTCCAATTCCTCTTCAGTATCCTGTGCAAAGATATTAATAGCAACAACAACAGGAACACCAAATTTTTTAACATTTTCAATATGTTTTTCTAAGTTTACTAAACCTTTTTTTACTGCTTCAACATTCGGGGTTTTCAAATCGTTTTTAGCTACACCACCATGCATTTTCAATGCACGTACAGTAGCAACGATAACAGCAGCATCAGGTTTCAATCCTGCGTAACGGCATTTAATATCAAAGAATTTTTCAGCACCCAAATCAGCACCGAAGCCTGCTTCAGTAATAGTGTAATCAGCTAATTTCATACCAGTTTTAGTTGCCATAACGCTGTTGCAGCCATGAGCGATATTAGCAAAAGGCCCACCATGAATAATGGCAGGAACATGCTCTAAAGTTTGTACCATATTCGGTTTGATTGCATCTTTCAGCAATGCAGCCATTGCGCCATGAGCTTTAATCTGACCTGCAGTTACAGGTTTACCGCTGTAATCGTAAGCAACGATAATTTTGCTCAGACGTTCCTTCAAATCGTGTAAGTCGTTAGCCAGGCATAAAATAGCCATTACTTCTGAAGCAACAGTAATATCAAAGCCGTCTTCACGAGGAACGCCATGTGCTTTACCGCCCAAGCCTACAACAATATTACGCAGCTCACGGTCATTCATATCTACAACACGTTTCCAGCAGATACGACGGGGATCGATGTTCAGAGCATTACCCTGTTGAATATGATTATCCAGCATAGCAGCTAATAACATATGTGCAGAAGTAATTGCATGGAAGTCACCTGTAAAATGCAGATTGATATCTTCCATAGGCACTACTTGAGAATAACCACCGCCAGCAGCGCCGCCTTTCATGCCCATGCAGGGTCCCAGAGAAGGCTCACGCAGGGTAACAATTACTTTTTTACCTAATTTGTTCAGAGCTTGTGCTAAACCTACAGTAGTAGTAGATTTACCTTCACCAGCAGGTGTCGGAGTAATAGCAGTAACCAGAATTAATTTTCCGGACGGTTTGTCTTGTACTCGACGAATCAAGTCCATGGACAATTTTGCTTTATAACGACCATATAATTCAACATCATCTTCACTAATGCCTAATTTCGCAGCCACATCAGTGATTTTAAGCATATTCGCTTTTTGTGCAATCTCGATATCAGATAACATTTTACACCCTCCTCTAATTTCCGTGATATATAAAATTATACCACTTTGTAAATTCTTCTTCTAACATGTTTTTCCTGCTGAAAAAACATTGAAAATAAAAATATCCTAAAACTTTAACTTAAATTATATTTTTATTTAAACCATACCTCTACAGTAGTACCCGAAGCTACCGTTTCTCCAGCCGCCGGTTTCTGCTGATAAGCATTACCGCTACCATAAGGTTTCATACGTAAACCACCTTTATGGAGAATCTCAATAGCTTCACGCATATTAGTGCCGCTTAAATCAGGCAATTTAATTTTACCATCAGGCAATATCTGAATCTGCTGCTTGGTCTCTATCTTCTGCTGTTTATCTACAGCATGCAGCTCTTCAAAGGAAGGTAACCCTTCTTGAGCCTCAGGCATTACACCCTTAGCCACCAAAATCTGTTGTAAAGTATCACGGAAAATAGGTGCACTTACTTGTGAACCATAGAAAACACCCTGCGGTGTATCCAGCATGACCAACATCGCATAACGCGGTTTATCGGCAGGCACGAAGCCGACAAAGGAGGCGATATATTGACCAGCAGCATAACCGCCGCCGGGAGCTAGTTTTTCTGCAGTTCCTGTCTTACCGGCAATACGATAGCCCTTAATAGCCGCTGTCTTACCACCGCCTTCACTGACTACCTTTTCCATCATGCCACGCATCTGCTCAGCTACCTGTGCCGTAATAACATTACGAACGACCTTCTTTTTGCCCTCTTGAATAATATCACCATTAGGTGCCACTATCTTTTTCACGATATAGGGCTGTATTAATTCACCACCATTGGCGATAGCACAAATAGCACGCAGCATCTGCAAAGGAGTTACTGCTATGCCCTGGCCAATGGACATAGTAGCTACATCAGGCTCGTACATATCCTTAGGATTATACAAAATGCCACATTCCTCGCCAGGTAAATCTACGCCTGTAATACTACCGAAGCCGAATTTTTTAGAATAGCTTGTCAGACGCTCAGCACCTAACTGCATACCTAGCTGCACCATACCAGTATTAATAGAAAATTTAATAACTGTAGAAAAAGGTACAGGACCCATGCCTTCACCATCCCAGTTATGAATAACACGATCGGCGATTTTAATACTACCATTATCTTGGAAAATTGTATTAGGATTAATGATACCTTCCGTCAAACCCATACAACCGACAATAGGCTTAAATACAGAACCAGGTTCGTAAATCATAGAAACGCCTTTATTATTCCAAGATTCGACACTATATTTATAATAATGATTAGGATCGAAGGTAGGACGACTGGCCATACCTAGAATTTCACCTGTATATGGATCCATAATAATCGCTGCAGCACCTTTAGCTTTAGTTCGAGCCATAGCATCATCCATAGCATCCTCTAAAACATATTGGATTTTGCTATCCAATGTCAAGTAAACAGTAGATAAATCATCCACCGGCTGATGTGGCTGAGCATTACTGCCGATGATTTTATTTTGATGACCATCCAATAAGGCATGAGATTTTTTCCTAGCACCACTTAAAATCGAGTCTAACTCCATTTCAATACCGCTCAAGCCCTTATCATCAGTACCAACAAAGCCTAATACCTGTGCAGCCGCACGCTTTTTAGTATAATAGCGTTTGCTTTCATCAAGAAAACCTAAGCCTTTCAGCTTATTCTCTTGGATAATTTTACGAATCTTTTCTGTATCCCGTGGTTCTAAAGTACGCTTAACCCATAAAAAACGTCCATTAGCAGCAAACAATTCATGCAACTTTACCGGATTCATCTTTAAAACAGGTGCCAGTAAATCTGCAGCAATTTTTGGTGCATCACGCTTAGGCAGCTGTTTATCCTCAGCATTATCCTTTTGTAATTCCTCAGGATCTACATATAGAGAACTGGTCATAATGCTCACAGCCAGCTCTTCACCATTGCGATCGACAATTTTACCACGAGGCGTATGTTTAAATTCGCTGCTACTAATCTGTTCATCAGCCAAACGTGATAAATGCTCTGAGTTTACTACCTGCAGCCAAAATAATCGCAGAATAATCAGGAACACTAACAGTAGAATTAAACTCATCAGCACTAAAAAGCGCTGTTTAGCATTCATTAAAGTATATTTTTTCACTGTTGCTGCCCCCTAGCATTGACCATACGCAAATCATTACGTCTATCTTCCGGCGTAATATTTGCAATCTTCTGCTGACGTATACTTTCATCATATACGGACATTAACATGCCTATAGCTATCATAGAGATAACCATGGAGCTGCCACCATAACTAATAAACAATAACGGAACACCGATAACAGGAAGAATACCGCAAACCATAGCAATATTAGAGGCTGCATGACCGATAATAAAAAAGGTTATACCGCAAGCCAGCAAAAAGCCCCTTTTATCGGTAGCACGTAAGGCAATTTTACAAAAAGCTCCGGTCAACAATGCGAAAAGCAGCATTAACACTAATGCGCCAAGAAAACCATTTTCTTGACAAAATACGGCAAAAGCAAAGTCTGTATGAGCTTCCGGCAGATAAAAGAACTTACTCATACCATGACCCCAGTTAGTACCTAAAAAGCCCCCACTGCCGATTGCCAACTGCGATTGTACCATCTGGTAACCTTCTTTTTGCGGTGCAATCCAAGGATTTAACCACATTTTTACACGAATCCAACGGTACGAAGATGTTACCGTAAGAAAAATACTGCTCAAAGCCCCTATCGCAACAAGAATCCAAACCTCATTCATCGAAACACCGGCGACAATATATATACCGATCATCAAGGCTGCAATAATAGCTGCTGTACCTAAATCAGGTTGCTTCACGACTAATAAACAAATCAAACCTACTGCACCGAATATTTTGAAGCAGGTACTAGTGCGAATAAAAGAGATCTGCTTCTGGTAATGCATAAGATCACCTAAATAATAGGCAACAAGCATAATAGTAAGCAACTTAGCAGGTTCCGACGGCTGAATAGAAAAGGAGCCTATATAAATCCATCTTTCAGCACCCTTCGTAGCTTGGCCAAAAGTGTCAACAAAAAACAATAAACCTACTATCGCGAAATAACAAACCCAAAGAAACCTCTTATTTAAAAATCTTTTATATCCTATACGACGTACTACAGCCATCCCTATTAAACCAATGAATGACCATAATAGATAACGCCACAAATAATATAACCCGTTACCAAACATATCGTAAGCAGATACAAAGCTGGCACTGACTACATTAGCGCAGCCAATGCCCAAAAGGATGAGCATTATAAAATAAATTGCCTGACAAGGATTATTCCAAATCAAATATTTATTCTTCATCTCTTCCACCTAAGTTAAAAAACCACCTCGCAGAAATTAATAGGAGTGCCTAAGGCACTGAATTTCTGCTCATATTCTGTTTGGACAGGGTTATCATATTCTGAATGATGTAAGTCATAACTTAAAGCAATGATTTCCAAGCCAAATTCTTTAAACTCCTCAACGGAGAAATCAAACAATGCTCTGTTATCTGTTTTAAAACGCAGGTGACCACCTTTACCTAACAGCTGTTGGTATTTAGCCAAGAAGTTACGGTGAGTCAAACGACGTTTAGCATGACGTGCTTTCGGCCAGGGATCACTGAAATTCAAATACAACTCTTTGATTTCACCGGGTTCAAACCAATCTAACAGATTTTCTGCATTAGCACAAATAATACGTACATTATCCAGTTTTTTGTCTTTAGCTGCTTTAGCAGGAAAATAAGCAATATCATGCTGCGTTTCAATACCGATAAAAGCTTTATCAGGATTTAATTCTGCCATACCTATAGTAAAACGTCCTTTACCACAACCGATTTCCAAGCAAAGCTTTTTACCAGGGAACATTTCTTGCCAATGGCCTTTAAATTGTTCAATATCATGCATAAAAACGTATTCATCCTGTACGTCTTTCATTGCTTCTTCAATCCAGGGTTTCTTTCTTAAGCGCATAATCTACCTCACATTGCATATATTTTTTCATGTTATATTATACAACCAAAAGCGTTTGGTTGCATTAAAACTTTAATAAGAAATCAAGGAAAAAATTCTGTTATAATTTTCAGAATTTTCTTGTTTATTTGTGATATTAGTAGTATAATAAGTCTGTAGCCGGAGCTGTAGCGGCACAAAAAAATACAGGAGTATATTATTATGATTACTATTGGTACTGTTAAATGGTTCAATGCAGAAAAAGGCTTTGGCTTCATATCCAGGCCTTCAGGTGCCGATGTTTTTGTTCACTTCAGTGCTATTCAAAAACAAGGGTACCGTTCTTTAACAGAAGGACAACGAGTATGTTATCAATTAACTAGAGGGAAAAACGGTCCCATGGCAGTTAACGTTACGCCGCTATAAAACTTCTTCCATAAGAATAAAGGTGCGTCTTGATATAGGCGCACCTTTTTTGTTGTTTTCCTGATTAACTTTATTTTTTCTTAGTATGTGCCGCATTAGCAAGCTTAGCCCAGTCACGCAGCATATCAGCACAAGCATTTGCATAAGCACCTGCACTGCCATAAGCACCTGCATCCTGATTATACAGGCGTAATAACTCAATATCATCATAATAAATATCAGCGTAAGAGCCATTATCGTAAACGACAAAATAATTAGGCTCTACATGACCGCGCTGACGTACAGTCCATAATCCGCCAGCCAACATATACGCACGATATTTAGCTTTATTATTGCCAATGCTTTGAGTAATGTTAAACTTCCAATTATCCTCTTGCACAGTAGCAAAATCATCATTAACAATCACGACATCAGGGTGAATATCGTATTCTTTCAATTGCTTCATAACACGTTTTACGCGCTCTTCAGGTTCCGGATGGCTACTAAACAAACCATAGCTGCCACCGCCGCCTTGTTTAGATAAATCATCTAATTTTTCTACAGTAATCAACATACTGTAAGGATTAAACCCGGCATTAATAGTATTTTTTACGCCTTCCTTATCTGCACCACGTTCATCAGTACGGCTGTAACCAGCAAATAATGCATTTTGTGCTGCCTGTACTAAACCTAATCCTTGTCCGCGAGTTGCCGCCAGTAAAATCAAAGAAGTCCACATTTGCTTTTCAATCGCATTCACGGTATGCTTTTTTGCTACGTGACCCACCTCATGGCCTAAAACACCTGCCAACTCCGTATCCGTCGGCATATAATCCAATAAGCCTTTGTAAACATAAATAAACCCACCAGGACAAGCTAAAGCGTTGACCTCATTGCAATTCAAAACCTTAAAACTATATTTAATGTCATTACGTCCACTAACAGCTGCTAAACGTTGACCAATACGATCTACACGTTCTTGAAGATATGGATCTTGAGATAAGCCATATTTAGCTTCCAAAGCCATTGCTGTTTCGTGCCCCATTTCAATTTCCTGCTCTTGGCTAATCAATCCTGCTTGCACTGGTTTTGCTACTACAAACAATGTCAAAACCATAAAAACAGTTGTTAGCAGCTTAAATAAACGCTTCATAGATTCTTCATCCCTTCTAAATTGCTTTTTCCTTTGTCAAATCAACAATCTCTTCTTTGCTATAACCTAATTCCTGTAAAATTGCTTGCGTATGTTCCCCAAGGAAAGGAGCTCGTCTGCTAATTTTATTTTGTGATTCAGAAAACTTCACTGGTCCACCAATATACCGCAACATACCTAAATCACTTTCTTGTTCCTGTAGCAGCTCTTCCTGTACCGTCAATTGACTTTCTAACGCTTCATCCAGACTACAAACAGGTGTAACACAAAATTCTTCATCACCAATTAATTCAAGCCATTCAGCTTGTGTCTTTTCGGCAATTTTGCTAGCGATTTGCTTTTCTAACACCTCTTCATGTGCAAAATCAAATTGACGTTCCACCAATTCCGGCATTTTTATTAACTCACAGAAACGTTGCCAAAATTTAGGTTCAATAGTACCAACTGTCAGATAGCGACCATCTTGCGTACGATAAATATTATAATAATGGGCAGTACGGCCAAAAGGTTTATCGCCTGTTGCTGCACAGCCCCATAAGGAGCTGATACCTGTAACCTGCATGGACAATGCCGTCGCATAAAGATTAACATCTAAATGCTGCCCTTCTCCTGTACGCTCTCGTGCCAGTAAAGCCATAGAAACACCACTTAAAGCATTTAAAGCACTGCCGATTGCTGAAACCTGCACCTCTGAAACGCAAGCTCTGCCAATGTCGTCCAAGCTATTTAAACCAGCTAAACCAATTACATTTAAATCATGGGCCGGTTTATGACATTTCTGCCCAAAGCCTGTAATAGAACAATATACAAGACGTGGATTAATTTTATGTACTGTTGCATAATCCAAACCATAACGTGCTAAATAACCAGGTCGAAAGCCTTCCAAAAAAACATCTGCCTCACTAAGTAACTTCAAGAGTATTTCTTTTCCTTTCGGATTCTTAATATCTAAAGCTAGTCCACGTTTATTACGATTCAGCATTAAATGCCAGTAACTCATACTAGGTTCTTTTTCTGGCCAAAATTTTCTTGTAGCATCACCTGCTAAATCCTCTACCTTAATAACATCAGCACCATAATCTCCCAATAACATCCCACAATATTGTCCAGGTAACCATTTAGAAAAGTCTATAACTTTTATGCCTTCTAATAATTGCATTTTATCTCTCCGTTCATGTTTTTTATTTATATTATACCCATTGAATTTGACATAATAGTGTTATTCTAGAAAAAAGTTCATAATTCCTTTTATATACTGTACTATTTATATGATAAAATGGTATAATATTTACAAGTTTAGTAAAATAAATATTATTTTTATTATTTTTTGAGAATCGAGGTATATTATGCAAATTAAGAAAATCACGTCTGCAGCTCTTTTAGTCGCAATAGGTACACTTAGTGCTCACTTAATCTATATTCCTGCAGGTATTTCTAAATGTTTCCCTGTGCAACATGCCATCAACGTCATTGGTGCTGTTCTTTTAGGTCCAGATTACGCAGTTGCAATTGCTTTTTTGATTTCCTGCCTACGCAATATGTTCGGTACCGGTTCCCTTTTAGCCTTCCCAGGAAGCATGATTGGCGCATTTATTGCAGGTATGGCCTATAAACACTGGAAAAATATTCCTTCCGCTATGATGGGTGAAGTTTTCGGCACTGGTATTATCGGTGGTTTTGTTGCATGGATAGTAGCATCCTTAGTTCTTAACAGCCATGCTGCAGCGTGGTTCTTCATTCCTCCTTTCTTAGTAAGCACTATTGGTGGTAGTATGATTGCCGGCTTGCTTTTAAAAGGCGGTCTGTTACAACAATTAAAGCTTATGAATAAATCAGATAAATAATTAAAAATTTAAAGCAGGTGTTTCTCTTGACTCACGCTCCACTTCATTCTTTACCCCTACCAGGACAAGAAACAGAACGTTATGTCCAACCCATGGCTAATATTTTTAAAGTTTTAAGTGATCCGACTCGCATTCGTATTTTAGCATTATTAGCCAACAAAGAAATGTGCGTATCTTCAATCGCTGAACAATTAGATATGACACATTCAGCTATTTCCCATCAATTACGTTTACTTCGAGATACTAATTTAGTTAAATTTACTAAAGACGGTAAAGAGGTATTCTATTCATTAGATGATGAGCACGTTTTAACTTTATTTGACCAGGCTCTAGATCACGTAAAACATAAAATAGGTTAATTAGTTCTTTCAAAGGTCACTTCAAAAGTGACCTTTTTCTTTTTATAAATACATTTTCAGATTATTCTCTTTTCTTTTAAGAGCATATTTTACATTCAATTGTCACATTCTTTACATTTTCTATATTTTCTTATGCTATTATAAAAAAACAGTCGGATACCTTTTATTAGTTTTCTAAAAATCTAGCTATAACTGGTATTTACTAATCACCAAAACAGGAATCACTTTATTTTATATTATTGTATGAGGAAAGGAAGAAAGAGAAAATGAATAAAACTTACAAAGTTATTTGGAACAGCGTAAAAAATGCTTATGTTGTTGTTTCCGAATTAGCTCACAAAAGTCGAAACAAATCCGTTAGAGTTAAAGTTTCCCGTGCTTTGGCCGTATCTGTAATGCTTGGTATTATGGCCGGTCAACCAGTATTTGCTGCAGAACCAGTAACAAATGCTGATGTACAAACTACTGCAACTGTACAAGATGGTACTAACGTACAAATTGGCAGCGGTAAAGTTAATTCCTCTAATAAACATGGTATAGCCATCAGTGCTGAATCCACCGCTCCTGAAGATGCTAGCACCATAGGCAAACAAAGTGAAAACAGTGTAGCCATCGGTACCGGCAATCAAATTAAAGATGGTAAAAAGCCACTCTTTGGTCAGGCTACTAATAGTGCTAATAGCACCGCGATTGGTAATAATAATATTATTGAAGCTTGCAATGTATATCCTAATAATCCTACAGCCAACAATACTGCACTTGGTTCGAGCAATAATATAGGTGCAAATATTTACGATGGACTAGCTATAGGTTCACATAATATTTTAGCAGAACGCAGCTATGAATCATTAGCAATCGGTGCTTACAATACTCTTGCTGCTAGCAATTCTCAAACTACTTTAGTCGGTAATCATAATACAGTGGATAGCCAAAGAAGTGTTGTTATCGGTAGATATAATAAAGTAAAAGGAAACGAGTCTACCATTGTAGGTGGCTTCAACGATATTAAATCCTATGCTACTGTTGCTGTCGGCGACAGTAATAAAGTTGCTGAAGGTAGTAAAAACTCTGCTGTGCTCGGTCAATTAGTTGAAATCGCCGAAAACAGTGAATCTGTTGTAGGTGTTGGTTTTATCAATAAAATCGGTGCTAACAGCAAAGAAACTACCGTAATGGGTAACAGCTTAACTGTCGGAACAAAAGCAAATAATTCTACTTTGCTAGGTAATCGTTCTTCCATCGGTAATAATTCTCTGCAAGCCACTTTAGTCGGTTCCTACTCTTCTATCGGTACCGACGCTAACCAATCTGTAGCTCTCGGGGACCATATTACCATTGGTAATGCCTCTCAATACAGCACATCACTCGGAAGCTTTGCTTCTATTGGCGAAAATTCTGAAAGAGCTACTGCAATTGGTCAAACAGTTAGCATTGGTAGTAATAGTGATAAATCCTTAGCGCTAGGTTCCGAAGTAACCATTGGCAATAATGATGTCCAAGCAACTGTTATAGGCAATAAATCCAGCATCGCAGATGGTGCTAACTTCACTACTTTATTAGGTTCTGAATCTACTATTGCTACTGGTTCTAATAACGCTACTCTAGTTGGTCGCTTTAATGCCATCGGTACAGATGCTACTTTTGCTAACGCTTTTGGTAGCTATGCTACTATCGGTGACCGTTCTATCTCCGCTAACGCTTTTGGTCAAAACGCTCAAGTAGGTTCTGACTCAGATCACGCCTCTGCTGTCGGTGCAGGTGCTTATGTAGAAAATCATGCTCAATCTTCCAACGCTTTCGGCAACGAGGTTCGTGTAAAACACGATTCTAGATACGCAAATGCAATTGGTTCTAAATCAACCATAGGTGCTGAATCCAGCTTCTCCGATGCTATCGGCTACAAATCCACTATTGGTGACCATGTAGAATATGGTAGTGCTATCAGCGGTGGCACTGTTAACGAAAGTTATGCTGTAGCTATCGGCTCAGGTAGCAAAGTTAATAAAGGAGCTCAAGCTAGCGTAGCTTTAGGCAAAAACAGTGAAGCTAAAGCTGAAGATATTATTGATGAAGAAGAGTTAAAAGCTTGGAATGCTGCTCACAGCGAATATGCTTCTTTTGACATCAATGCTGCAGATACTGACGGAGTTATTTCTGTAGGTAGTGCAGGTCACGAACGTCGTATTATCAATGTAGCCAACGGTCGTATTGCTGCTGGTTCCACAGATGCTATCAATGGTGGTCAACTTTTTGGTGCCATGGAATACTTAAACGATAAACTTACCAATATGGGTATTGTAGAAATCAAACCAGGTGACCAAAATATTGAAATTTCCCCTAACACTCAAACTACTACAAAATCGGAAAAACAAGAAGTAACACCTAGTGCTTCATTACAACAAACAGCTAAGCCTGATATGCAAAATACAGAAAAAGCAGATACTCCGTCTTTGAATATAGGCCTTGGCGATAATGTAGTTTTAGGCGAAAACAACAAATCAGGCAGTTTGACTGTCAATGGCGAAAATAACAACCACTCCATCACTATTAACAAAGATGACCAAGGTACAATCTCTGGTTTGACCAATACCGATTGGGATGAAACCCACAACTACGACGGTTCTTCCAACGCTGCTACTGAAGGTCAATTACACGATGCCATCAGCGGCACTAATCAACGTGTTGACAGTTTAGCAGAAAGCGTTGATGGATTAAATAACCATATTAATAATTTGGATGAACGTATAGATAAAGTTGGTGCAGGTGCTGCTGCTCTTGCAGCACTGCATCCTATGGAATTCGACCCTGATGAAAAGCTAAGTTTTGCTGCCGGTTTAGGTAACTATGGCAACGAAAACGCAGCTGCTCTAGGTGCCTTCTACCGTCCGAACGAAAAAACAATGTTAAGCCTCGGCGGAACATTAGGAAACGGAGAAAATATGCTGAACCTAGGTGTTTCCTTTGCTCTTGACCGCGTCAACAATAAAACTAATAGCAAAGCTGCTATGGCGAAAGAAATTGACTCTCTCCAAAATCAGGTAGCACAATTAACAGCAATGGTTAATGAGCTTAGTAAACAAATTACCACAGAAAAGAAATAACAACTAGTTTTTGCTTAACACAAACTCCCCGCAATTTATTAATCTAATTTGCGGGGAGTTATTGTTTACTATTCTATATTCTCTTTACCAGCATTCAGCCATTTTCTAATAATATCATTTTTATAAACAGCCGTCCAACCTAAATCATCTACCGGCACATGAACATTACCAATCAATTCTCGTCGTCCACCATTATACGGATAATTTTTAACATGCCACATATAATGATAACCATTACGCAATAAAACAGCCTCACCAGAATCACTCATCAAATAATCTAAAAAATTTTGTGCATTAGAAAGATTTTGAGCACCTTGCATAATTGCAGCACCAGTAAGAATGGTCCTGTTAGCATCTTGTACAACTGTAGCAAATAAATGGCGATGACGCCCTTCCATTAATAAGGCATAGTCTAATGGTACAACAGCAACAGTTTTCTTCCCAATATAGACTAAATCTACAGCTTCACCAAATCCATTCGTGTATAGAGGTCTTTGAGAATTCATTTTCTCAGCAAATTGCAAAGCTTGATTTTTACCACGCAATTGCCAAATAGATGTCAACATACCGTAGCTAGCACCTCCAGAGCTGAAATCTGCCATGGTAATTTCATTTTGCAATATCGGATTTAAAAGTTCATCCCAGGTAGAAGGAGCATATAGTCCATAAGTATGCAGATTATTTTTATTGCTTAGAAAAGCAATGTAACTTAAATAAAGACTAGTCCATTGACCTGTACGATTACGTAATTCTACAGGAACTTTGTAAGCTTCTTTAGTAAGATATGGTTGCAGAATATGCTGCTCATCTGCCAAAAAATATTCCTCAGCCGTTCCACCTAACCAAATATCAAATTTATGCTGACGTAAGTAATCAAAACGCTCTTGCTGCGTACCTCCCGGCAGATAATTAACATAGACTTTTATCCCGTATGCTTTGCTATAACTATCTACTAATAATTCTGTCAGCTCCTTATTCATACTGCTGCATATAGCAAGTTCTTTAGGATGCTCATTATTCTGCTTACCACAACCTACCAAACAACAGATGATGCATAAGAAGCATAATATTTTATATACAATAAATTTTCGCATTGATAAATCCGCCTTTCTATTTTATTATAACATGTTTTTTCAGGCAAAAGCATACTTTACCAATGCTAACCCGCTTATCTTTTTGAAAACTTTTTAATAAAATTTTGGCTTACACCTAATCACATTACTTTGTGAATGACAAAAATGCCCATACAGTCATAAAACTGTACAGGCATTTTATAAATAAACCAGCTTCCTTAATTAGTTACGTGCGAACACCATAACCTGATCAAAATCTAAATAAACCTCAGCTCCATCGGGAATAGCATTCAAATCTGCACCTTTGACAATAACGCGAATGATATGGTCATGCACATTCACACGATAATCAATAGCATCGCCTAAATAGAAACGATGTTCCAGTTTTCCCTTTATTAAGCCACCATTAAGGGACATGGTGATATTTTCCGGACGAACAGCAATAGTCGCTGCTCCTTTAACGTCGCTATTATTAGGGAATGATACATTACTACCTTTGATAAAGACACGGTCTCCACGAACATCACCATCAATAAAATTAACTAAGCCGATAAAGTCAGCAACCATTTTATTAGCCGGTTGAGTGTAAATTTCATGGGGAGCACCGATTTGCTGCACTACACCTTTGCTCATAACCACTACACGATCACTCATGGCCATTGCTTCGCCTTGATCGTGGGTTACGTAAACAACGGTGATACCAAGTTCTTTTTGAATAGCCAATATTTCAAAACGCATAGATTCACGCAGCTTAGCATCCAGATTGGATAACGGTTCATCAAGCAACATCAGGCCCGGTTGAGCTACTAAAGCACGTGCTAAAGCCACACGCTGCTGCTGACCGCCTGACAACTGATGAGGATAACGCTTGCTATATTCTCCTAAATGCACTAATTCCAACATTCTCTGTACACGCTCTTCACGTTCTTTTTTATCTACCTTCTGAATTTTCAGCGGATAGCCGACATTTTCCGCTACAGTCATATGCGGCCATACAGCATAGGATTGGAACACCATACCAATATCACGCTTTTCAGGTGGGACGAAAGTACCTTGCTTAGAAGAGCTTACGCAATGATTACCGATATAAATTTCGCCTTCAGTAGCACGTTCAAATCCTGCAATCATACGCAGTGTAGTAGTTTTACCGCAACCAGAGGGACCTAAAATAGAAACAAATTCACCGTCTTTAACAATTAAATCAAAATCGTTAACAGCAGTAACACCACCGAAACGCTTAAACACATGATTAATTTTGACTTCAGCCATTTATGCCACTCCTTTAGTTAAATACCGACATTACCCTTGGACACTTTATTCAAAATCAAGTTGCCCACCAGAACAATCAATAAGATAATTACAGAAAGTACAGAAGCATTTTGCGTATCTGCATAAGTCTGCAATTCATACAGTAAAACACCGATAGTCTTTGTTTCACTGCCATACAGCAGCAAAGACATGGTCAATTCATAGAAGGACGGCATGAAAATCAAGAACCATCCTGCAATAATGGACGGTGCAATTAAAGGAATAATAATATCCTTACAGCAACGAAGCCAGCTAGCACCGGAATTCAAAGCCGCTTCTTCCAAAGAAGTGTGAACCTGGCTTAAAGAAGCAGCAATAGTTCTTACAGACATAGTCATATATTTAACTAGATAAGCCACAACCATAATCCACATAGTGGAATACAGATTTAGGCCAAAGTTACCACTAAAGGTAATAATCAATGCTAACGCAATAACGATGCTCGGAGTAGAACCACCGATAACAACTAATAAATCAGGAATAGTACGTCCTTTAACCTTTGTTTTAACAGCAAGATAAGCAATAAATACAGAAAGCAGAGTACCGATGCAAGCAGCAATAACTGCATATAGAACAGAGTTCCAAATACTTTCCATATATTGAGAGCTAGTGATAACCGGAATCCAAGCATCAAAACCTAAGTTATCCAAAGCTATGGGCTTCGACAGAGAAATAATCAAAGATGACAAAACAATGGAACCTAAAGGAATAATAATGGAAATCATACTGTACGCACCTACTAAGCAGAAGGCAGGCCATTTCCATTTGCCTAATTCTACAATATTCGGACGGGTGCTTTTACCACTGATAGTAGTATAATCCTTTTTACCTACCATCCATGTCATTCCAAAAAGCAGGAAGTTAGCTAAAAACATCAGCGAAGCAGCCAATGCAGTGGCATCACGTACGCCATCAGTATCACCCATATAAATATAAGTAACAATACGGGTAGTCATAACCTCAATATTACCTGGCATACCGACAATGGCAGGTATACCGAAGCAGCTGCCTGCAGCAATAAATACTAACAGACCGCCTGCTAAAATACTCGGAGCCATTAACGGTAAGGTAACATCAATAACCGTACGTAAAGGAGAAGCGCCGGAAACACGAGCTGCCTCCTCCAATGTCGGATCCATTTTTTCCATAGCACGAGAAATAGTAATAAAGGCAAAGGGAGAATAAAATAAAGTCAGAACCCAGCCAAGACCGGTCATCGTATAGATATCAAAGGGTGCAGTCTGTAAGCCAAAGGCCCATTTTAAAATTTCATTCAAATAACCAACGCTAGGATTTAAAAGCTGTACCCAAGCAATAGCACCAACATAAGGAGGAATCATATAGCTTGATACCAATAAAGTACGATAAGTCTTTTTACCAGGCAGATTAGTACGTCCAACCAGCCAAGCAAGCGGAAAAGTAATAATAACACTAGCAATCATTACTGCCAAAGATAATTGAATTGTATTAGTTAATGCACGCCAGTTAACATCCTGACTATAAACGTTGCGATAATTTTCTAAGTTAATCGCTCCATCTAGCATAATGCTATCATAGAGTAAAATACCCATAGGAAAAATTACAAAATATAAAAGCAACAGCACGGAGATGGAGATAACAATAAATTTACTGTTAATCCTAGCCATGAAACAACTCTTTCTCCTTCTTTTGACAAGCGTAAATATAACTTTACAGCTTAATTTTAAAGGGTAGAAAACAGGGATAGCCTAAGGCTTCCCTGTTTCTACTATATAAACATCCAATAGTACAAAGATTATTTATCCATAACTCTCTTACGGAATTCTTCTTTGATTTCAGCATTATTGTTAGCCAGTTTTGCCCAATCAACTTTAACTCTGTTTTCAACCAAAGTCTTAGTTTCAGGAGCACCTGTAGGAGCAGGAACGTCACCGCGAACAGAGTGCATCCAGCCTTTAACAACTGCTTGCTGACCTTCTTTAGACAGCCACCAGTCAACCAAAGCTTTAGCACCATCTTTATTAGCACTAGCTTCAAAAATAGCAATAGGAGACGGAACCATGATTACGCCATCAGTCGGATAAGAAACCTTCAAAGGCTCTTTTTTGGTATTAGCCAATTTCAAAATATTTTCTTCCAGAATAATAGCAGCAGCATATTCACCGGTTAACAATTTATTTTGAATAGCAGAGTTACCTTCTTCAACACGGATATCGTTAGCTTTTAATTTATCAAAATATTCCCAACCATATTTATCTGCCAAAGCACCTACAGTTACATAAGCAGTGCCGGATAACATCGGGTTAGGCATAGCAATTTTGCCTTTCCATTTCGGATCTGTCAAATCCTGCCAGGATTTAGGAGCATCCTCTGCTTTTAATTTATCGGAATTATAAGCAATGATCATATTACTAATACGAACAGCAGTCCAGGCACCATCTTTATCTTTATCACTGATTACATTTTTAGCTTCCGGAGAAACATAATGCATCAACAATTTTTGTTCATCCAATTTCAGATAATAGGACGGATCAGCTACCATTAAAGCATCAGCAGCAATTTTATTAGCTTTGATTTCACCAGTAATTTTAGTTACAACTTTTTCAGTACCACCTTGGAACCAGCTAACTTTCATATTAGGAAATGCTTTTTGAACATTAGGTTTGCACATATTATCAATGATATCAGGATAAATAGATGTGTAAACCATCACATTACCAGTAGGACCACCTTTAGTGTTATCAGCTTGTTTATCCCCACCGCAACCGGTTAAAGCAACGGACATAGCCAAAATAGCGGCTGCACCAAGCATCCATTTTAATTTTTTCATTGAAAATACACTCCTTTTTTTACTAATCAAATTCATTGCAACTTTTAGTGTAAAAGTATTTATACACTGCCATATAAATTCGCTAAAATAATGATTTTCACCTGCTTACATTTTACATAAATTTAGTCTTAATTTAACATTTTGTGTTACCTTGTTACATATAAAAAAATACATTCCCCCACAGTATTACATTTGACGTTTTTTGTCCTGCAGGGACTTCTATAGTCCCATTGCAAAAAGGTAAAATAAAAACTGCCCGTAGGCAGTTTTTTCACTTCATTATTAAATATGACAAAGAAAATTTAATTCCCAAGCCGGCACATAAGGATGTTTACGTAAATAAATCTTATAATCAGGTACTAGCTGCCATAACAATAACGGCAAGCGGAATAAATCTACATCATAATGATACGCGGCAATAAACATTTTAGGTTTCTCCCGACTAATAGCATGCTTACCACCAGTAATAGCCTGAACCTCAGCACCCTCTACGTCCATTTTTATATAATTAACAGTACTGTTTCCTACAAGTGCATCAATGGTAGTAACAGGTACAGTTTTTTTCTGCACACCTAAGAAAGTGGACTGACGCCCTCCGCTATCACTAAAGCTTAAAGCACCTATTTCATTCCAAATACCGCTTTCAAATACTTCTATAGCCAAGCCTCTATCTTGCAAACTCTCTGCTAAAGCTCGTAATTTGCGGCAATTACGACGATCAGGTTCTACAGCCAAAATTTTTTGCCACTTATAGTCAGTCAGTACACCAAATTCCTGAATTGTATCACCATTATATGCACCTAAATCAAGGTAGGTTTCTGTATTACTCCAAGTAAATATGTTTTTTAAATCATCCGTACGCTGAGTTGCACAGTCAAACAAGTAAGAAATCTTTCCACTAAGTTTATAATTTAAAGTATCTGCAAATACCTTACGGGAAGTATCATCAGCTAATTGTGTATAAACCTGCTGTAATTCTGTTTCATGCTTTACTAACCACGCTAAACTTACCGTTTCTTCTTCGCCAAACAAAGATAAATGCGGTGCCACAACCTCTTGTTCAGCAGTTAGCTCGCGGAAACGTGCCAACACCGGTTCGCTTTCACTAGCAAAAGCAATAACTACAAGTAAATCCTTTCCCAATCTTGCTTTAATAGCATCATAACGTTCTACAGTAAAACCGCGAAACTGTTGTCCGCGGACAAACTCATCACTGGCAAATACACCTTGAACCTTAACATTATGCACTTCGCACCAATCTAAAATCTTATCCGCACCATTGCCCATACCATATAAAACAATTGGTTTAGCAGTATGTTCTATGATTTCCCAGACACTTTGTTTTTCTATCATAAAATCTAGCATAACACATATTCCTCCATAGTTATTTCTTATATTATACACTATCTTATCACAACTAAATATGATAAAATAAATTATAATATAAACTACATCAGGGGGTCTAGATTATGGCACTACTTGAATCCGGCGAAAATTATCTTGAAACAATTTTAGTTTTGACAAAGAAAAACGGCAGCGTCCGTTCTATAGATATCGCAGAAGCTTTAGAATTTACTAAAGCCAGCGTCAGCCGTGCTATGAGCATCTTAAAACGTGATAACTTTATCATTATGGAGCCTGACGGCCGTATCCTGCTTACTAAAGAAGGACAAAAAAAAGCCGCTGCTGTCTATGACAGACATTTAACATTAACTACATTTATTCATGAATATTTAGGGGTGGATGCAGAAATTGCCGAAAAAGATGCCTGCCGCATCGAGCATATCATCAGCCCCGAAACTATGGCTGCTATTAAAGCCAAAATGCATACAAAAAATAAAATTTAACAAAGAAGGTGTAATATGAAAAAAACGGTAACTCTCATTATAACTCTTATCTTACTTTGCTTGGCAATGACCGCCGCTGCTGCAAAACCTTATTTTCATCCTGATTACAAATTAAATTCTGTGCGTGAAATTAAGCTTACAGACATAGACGATAGTGAGAATATACCGGAAAACAATTTTACACCGGATAAAACAGCCGCTACTAAAACATTAAGTGCATTTCTGGAAGCCGCTGGCAAGAAAAAGCTGATTGTCACTGATTTACGTGAAGAAAGCTTACAAGCACAAGCCGGAGAAAAAAATTATGCACCTAAAGCAGTAGAGCTGCGTATTTCTATCAATACCTTCGGTTATAAAACCTTTGAAGTTCCCGGATATTATAAAACCATAACTGTCAACGAAACTCGTCATTATTACGACTATAACGGTGTCTTACACAGCTATACAGTTCCTGTAGATAAACAAGAATGGCAGCCTGGTTATAAATATAAAAACGCTTATCTCGATTTAGTATATAATTTCTATGATATCAATACCGGCGAATTAATTGCATCTTTCGCTGACAGCCGTGCCCGTGAATACGAAGTGTATCCTGAAAGAGGTATGCTCGGTCGTTCAGCTAAAGAATGTGTCAAAAAAATTTTTAAACAGTAAATTCCTCTAAAGGTTGTCTTATCAAGACAACCTTTATTTTTATTATAATTTCATAATAGAAATTATTCTTAATATCATTGACATCTTAATAATAAGTGATATAATCTTAATAAGTAGACCAGTTAACTACTAAAGTATAAATTAGTCTATTGTTTATTCATTACATATTCTTATGTTAAAGGAGTGTTTATTCTATGAAATCCTTGAAAAAATTTGCCGTTGCCTCTATGACCTGCGCAGCTCTGCTCGGTTTTGCTGCCACCTCTTATGCAGCATATCAACTCAGTGACGAAGTAAAAGATGCTACTCCGGCTTTACTCCAAGCATCCCAAATCGGTGTAAAAACTAACATCAACAAAGATATGGCTAACCTGCCTGATAAAGATGCTATTGTAGTAATGAGCTTTGGTACCACCTTCAAGGATACTCGTGCAAAAACTATTGAAGCAACTGTTGACGCAATCAAAGCTGCTCATCCTGGTGTAAAAGTAGTTACTGCTTTCACCTCTCATATCATTATCGACCGCGTTAAAGCTAACGAAGGCCTGAATATTCCTACCCCGGAAGAAGCTTTAGCTCAACTGAAAAAAGAAGGCTACACTCGTGTTGCACTGACCTCTTTGGATATCATTCCTGGCATGGAATATGCTTATAAAGACGCAGTTTACAACCTGCATAAAAACGATTTCAAAAAAATGACTTTCGGTACTCCGCTGATGTACTGGCAAGGTCAAGAAGGTCAAGCTGATGATATCACTGCTACCATGCAAGCACTGTCCACCCAATTCCCGAAACTGGGCAAAAAAGATGCTGTTTTGGTAATGGCTCATGGTACTCCGCATCCGTCCAACGCTTACTATGCAGTAATGCAAGACCGTTTGAACGAACTCGGTTACAACAATGTACTGATTTTCTCCGTTGAAGGTTGGCCGCATCTGGATACCGTAATTCCGCAACTGAAAGCTAAAGGCATTAAAAACGTTACTTTGATGCCGCTGATGATGGTTGCAGGTGACCATGCTAACAACGATATGGCTGGTGACGAACCCGATTCCTTCAAATCCATCCTGCAAAAAGAAGGCTTCAAAGTTAATACCTATATCCATGGCTTAGGTGAAAACGCAGCCGTTCAAAAACTGTTTGTAGAAAAAGCTAACGAATCTTGGGACGCTCTGCAAGCAAAATAATCAGCACTAAAATCTGCTAACTTCAAACTCTCCGTTCACCAATCTGAGCGGAGAGTTTTTCATATCATAAAACTTATCATGTTATAATAAAATAAAAACAAAATCAAAAGAGGTGTTAAATAATGCATAATAAAAAAGCCATTGTTGTCATCAGCTTCGGTTCTACCTTTGACGATACTAGAACTAAAGATATCGGCGGTATTGAGGCTGCTATTGCAAATGCTTTCCCCGCCTATGACCAATATCGTGCCTTTACTTCCAATATTATACGTAAACGACTAGCAGCTAGAGGCATTATGATTGACGATCCTGAAGCTATACTGCAAAAACTCCAAGAGCAAGGCTATAAGGAAATTTTTCTGCAACCTACTCATTTATTACATGGAGAAGAATTTGAACAAAAAATTCTTACATTAAAAACTAAATTCGCTGATAAATTCCAACGCATCATCATCGGCGAACCACTTATTTATACTGCTGATGACTATCAGCTGTTAGTAGCTGCCTTAAAAGCCCATGCTGCTGATACTAAAGAGAATGAAGGTATTGTCTTCATGGGGCATGGTACTCCCCGTGCCAACAATCAGGCTCATGGCTATACCTATGTAAAGCTTCAAGAGCTTTTTGACGAATTAAAGCTTCCCTTCTTAGTCGGTACTGTTGAAGATGAAGATACCCCTAACTTTGCTGAAGTACTGCAAAAAATTCAGGACCGCGGCTATAAGCATGTTCATCTTTATCCTTTAATGGTAGTTGCAGGTGACCATGCTAATAATGATATGTATGGCGATGAACCAGATAGCTGGAAGTCCCAGATTGAAGCTTTAGGAGTTAGTACAACAGGTCATTTAAATGGTATAGGTAGATATGCCTCTGTACAAGCTCTCTACGTACAGCACATTTTAAGAGTTTTGTCCATGTTAAAAGCACATCAACAATAACATTATTTACAAAAACCTGTTTCTTCTGTTTTTTTTACATCAAGAAACAGGTTTTTATATTGCCCACGTTTATGAACGTATGCTATAATAGACTTACCTTAATTTTGCAAGTTAAAATATGAGAAGAAAGGATGTTGCAAATGGGTGTTGTTATTTCTGCAATCGTTACTTTTTGGGTTGCCTATCTAATCTACAAAAAGTACAAACCACAACCGATTCTGTTTCTCGGTGGTATGATTTTAATGTACATAGCTGCAGTTTTCGGCTATGGTCAAATCTTAGATGCTAAAGCCACTACAGGCTCTCTCTTCTTTGATGCATTCGAATTTATCCGTAAAACCTTCAGTTCCAATGTTGGTAACCTCGGTCTGAACATCATGGCTGTAGGTGCATTCGCTAAATACATGGATAAAATCGGTGCTTCCGGTGCCTTGGTTCGTTTGACTATCAGACCTTTAATGACACTGAAATCCCCTTATTTGGTTATGTCCTTAACCTGGATTGTTGGTATGCTGATTGGTCTGTGCATTAACAGTGCTTCCGGCCTGGCAATGCTCTTAATGGTTACCATGTTCCCTATTTTGGTTGGTCTTGGTGTAAGCCGTCTTTCCGCAACTGCAGCAGTTGCAACCACTCTGTGCTTCGACTGGAGCCCCAGTGATGCAGGTACCATCCTGTCTGCTGAAACTGCAGGTCTGAATCCTGTATACTACTGGAGCCATTATCAAGTACCTATCGTTGCCGTAGCTTTCGTAGTTGTAGGTATTCTCCACTATGTAACTCAAAAATACATGGATAAACGTGATGGCCACGTAGTAAAACCTGTTGAAATAGAAACCTCTAAAAACGATGCTTTTATCGCTCCTACCTGGTATGCTATTCTCCCGGTTATTCCTCTGGCATTAATCCTTTGCTTCAGCTCTCTTTGGATTACCACTATTAAAATGAACATCGTTATGGCTATGTTCATCGGTCTGTTCGTTGGTATGGTTTGCGAACTTCTCCGTACCCGTGACCCGAAAAAAGTTTGCGGCGATATTCAACACTTCTTTGATGGCTTAGGCCTGCAAATGGCTAACGTTATCACCATGATTATTGCAGGTCAAACCTTCGCTCAAGGCTTGATTTCCATGGGTGCTATTAACGCTCTGATCGATGGCAGTAAAGGCCTCGGCTTCGGCGCAATGGCAATGATGCTGGTAATGGTTGCAATCATCGGTGTTTCCGCAGTTGTTATGGGTAGTGGTAACGCACCGTTCTTTGCTTTCGCAGCACTTACTCCTGCTGTTGCGGCACACACCGGTCTTGCTCCGGTACTGATGCTTCTGCCGATGCACTTCGCAGCATCTATCATGCGTAACTGCTCTCCTATTACCGCAGTAATCGTAGTATCCTCCGGTATGGCAGGCATTTCCTCCTTCGATCTGGTTAAACGTACCGTAATTCCTATGGCTGGTGCTATGATTGTTACTATCGGTATGACCTTCTTCTTCTACTACACCGGCTATTAATCAGCTAGTAGAGCAAGAGTTATCCTATTAAGCTTTTAAAGCAGCAGTTCAATATGAGCTGCTGCTTTTATTTATATTGTATACAATAAGCTGAGCTATTTACTCTGTATTGAAAACCATATACAATGGATTATATTGTTTTATGATATTTTGTAAAAATGAAGGGAGAACTAAATATGTTTATTTGCGATTGTCACTGTGATACTCTTACCGAATTATACAAACACAACAAAGAACTGTACAGCAATGACTTACACTTTGATATCCAACGTCAATTGGCTTTAGGCGGTGGCCTGCAATTCTGTGCAATTTTTGTGCCTACCCCGGAATTTAGATATCATGGCGGTTTGCGCTATACTCTGCAATTGTTAGACAAATACCTGCAAGAAGTACGTAAAATTCAAGCTCAAGGTATCGACCTGCTACAAGTTCGTACTAAAGCTGACGTAGCTGATGTTTTAAACCACCAAGCAGCTACTCTGCTTGCTATTGAAGAAGGCGGTGCTATTGACGGCAGCTTAGAAGCTTTACGTTGCTTATACGAATTAGGTGTACGTGCTATGACTTTAACCTGGAGCAATCGTAATGATATTGCTGATGGCGTAAACGAAGAATGTAGCGGCGGTGGCTTAACTACTTTCGGTCGCCAAGTTGTAGCAGAAATGAATAAACTGGGTATGTTAGTAGATGTTTCCCATATCGCTCCTGCAGGCTTCTGGGATGTTATCGAAACCAGTACTAAACCTATTATTGCTACACACTCCAATGCTAAAGCATTATGTGGCCATGTACGTAACATGGATGATAAACAAATTTTAGCAATGAACGAAAATGACGGTCTGATTGGTGTTACCTTTGCCGGCCAATTCTTAGAAAACGATTATCATGATGCTAAAGTAGAAAGCATTTATCGTCATATTGATTATATGCTTAACCTGATGGGCAATGATGACCATATCGGTTTCGGCAGCGACTTTGATGGTATCTCTCATGCCCCGCAGGATCTGCAAGGCGTCCAAGATTACCAACGTGTTTATGAGCTGCTTTCTCAAAAATACAGTGCTAGCACCGTAGAAAAAATCACCCATAAAAACGTCTTAACTCTTTTAAACAAAGTTTTATAAGCTTAAATTTAAACGCTATGCGTATTCTACGCATAGCGTTTTTTTATTGTCTTTATTTTGAAAATATTGTTTA